>NZ_JBHWJZ010000014.1:0-99070 GCF_042731085.1 Streptomyces sp. NPDC059875 | reverse complement strand
GCGGGGGGCTACCCTGGGGACCTGGGGGCGCCGCGGGTGGGGGTGGGGGGCCCGGGGGGGGGGGCCGGCCCCCGCCTCGGCCAGGGACCCCCGCGGTGCCGGGGGGGGTGCGGCGGCCGGGGGGCCAGGGGGGGGGCCGGCGGTCTTGTCCCCCCCGCCCGCCGTACCGTGACAGGTCCTAGTCGTCGCCCTCCAGGTCGCCCTCCGTGTCCAGGAACACCTGGCGCAGGGCGGCCAGCGTCTCCGGGTCCGGCTTCTCCCACATGCCGCGCGACTCGGCCTCCAGGAGGCGCTCCGCGATGCCGTGCAGGGCCCAGGGGTTGGCCTCCTTCAGGAAGGCCTGGTTCTCCGGGTCGAGGACGTACGTCTCGGTGAGCTTGTCGTACATCCAGTCGGCGACCACACCGGTCGTCGCGTCGTAGCCGAAGAGGTAGTCGACCGTCGCCGCGAGCTCGAACGCGCCCTTGTAGCCGTGGCGGCGCATCGCCTCGATCCACTTCGGGTTGACCACCCGGGCGCGGAAGACCCGCGAGGTCTCCTCGACCAGGGTCCGGGTGCGGACCGTCTCCGGGCGGGTGGAGTCGCCGATGTACGCCTCGGGGGACGAGCCCGTGAGCGCGCGGACGGTCGCCACCATGCCGCCGTGGTACTGGAAGTAGTCGTCGGAGTCGGCGATGTCGTGCTCGCGCGTGTCCGTGTTCTTCGCGGCGACGGCGATCCGCTTGTACGCCGTCTCCATCTCGGAACGGGCCGGGCGTCCCTCGAGACCGCGGCCGTAGGCGTAGCCGCCCCACACCGTGTACACCTCGGCGAGGTCCGCGTCCGTACGCCAGTCGCGCGAGTCGATCAGCTGGAGGATGCCCGCGCCGTACGTGCCCGGCCGCGAGCCGAAGATCCGGGTGGTGGCCCGCCGTTCGTCGCCGTGCTCGGCCAGGTCGGCCTGCGCGTGCGCCCGTACGAAGTTCTCCGCGGCGGGCTCGTCCAGGGACGCGGCGAGCCGAACGGCGTCGTCGAGCAACCCGATGACGTGCGGGAACGCGTCGCGGAAGAAGCCCGAGATGCGCAGCGTGACGTCGATGCGCGGACGGCCCAGCTCGGCGAGCGGGATCGGCTCCAGACCGTTCACGCGACGCGAGGCGTCGTCCCAGGTGGGGCGGATGCCCAGGAGGGCGAGCGCCTCGGCGACGTCGTCGCCCGCCGTGCGCATCGCGCTCGTCCCCCACAGGGAGAGACCGACGGAGGTCGGCCACTCGCCGTTGTCGGAGCGGTAGCGCTCCAGGAGCGAGTCGGCGAGCGCCTGGCCGGTCTCCCACGCGAGGCGGGAGGGCACGGCCTTGGGGTCGACGGAGTAGAAGTTGCGGCCGGTCGGCAGCACGTTCACCAGGCCGCGCAGCGGCGAACCGGACGGGCCGGCCGGCACGAAGCCGCCGTTCAACGCGTGGACGGCGTGGGTGAGTTCGTCGGTGGTGGCGGCGAGGCGCGGGACGACCTGCTCGCAGGCGAAGCGGAGCACGGCCTGGACGTCGGCGCCGTACGCGGCGGCGACCGCCGGGACCGCTTCCACGGACCAGTCCGCCGCCTCCATCGCCTCAACCAGCGCACGCGCCGTCGCCTCCGCCTCGTCGGCGGTGGTCCGGGTCGCGGCCGACTCGTCCAGGCCCAGGGCCTCGCGCAGACCCGGCAGGGCCTGCGTACCGCCCCAGATCTGGCGGGCGCGCAGGATCGAGAGGACCAGGTTCACGCGCTCGGGACCGGTCGGAGCCCCGCCGAGCACATGCAGACCGTCCCTGATCTGCGCGTCCTTGACCTCGCACAGCCAGCCGTCGACGTGCAGCAGGAAGTCGTCGAAGCCGTCGTCCTCGGGGCGGTCCTCCATCCCCAGGTCGTGGTCGAGCTTCGCCGCCTGGATCAGCGTCCAGATCTGCGCGCGGATCGCGGGCAGCTTGGACGGGTCCATGGAGGAGATCTGCGCGTACTCGTCGAGCAGCTGCTCCAGACGCGCGATGTCGCCGTACGAGTCGGCGCGCGCCATCGGCGGCACCAGGTGGTCGACGAGCGTGGCGTGCACGCGCCGCTTGGCCTGCGTGCCCTCGCCCGGGTCGTTGACCAGGAACGGGTAGATCAGGGGGATGTCACCGAGCGCCGCGTCCGGGCCACAGGCAGCGGACAGGCCGGCGTTCTTGCCGGGCAGCCACTCCAGGTTGCCGTGCTTGCCCAGGTGGACCATCGCGTCCGCACCGAAGCCGCCGTCCTCGGCGCGCGCCGCGATCCAGCGGTAGGCGGCCAGGTAGTGGTGGGACGGCGGGAGATCGGGGTCGTGGTAGATCGCGATCGGGTTCTCGCCGAAGCCGCGCGGCGGCTGGATGAGGATCAGCAGGTTCCCGCGCCGCAGGGCGGCGAGGACGATGTCGCCCTCGGGGTTGCGGGACCGGTCCAGGAACATCTCGCCGGGCGCCGGGCCCCAGTGCTCCTCGACGGACTCCCGCAGCTCGGCCGGGAGCTGCTCGTACCAGCGCTTGTAGTCGGCGGCCGGGATGCGGACGGGGTTCTTCGCCAGCTGCTCCTCGGTGAGCCAGTCCTGGTCGTGGCCGCCGGCCTCGATCAGGGCGTAGATCAGCTCGTCGCCGTCGCCCGACACCAGGCCGGGGATGTCCTCGACCGGGCCGAAATCGTAGCCCTCCTCGCGCAGCCGACGCAGCAGCGCGACGGCGGAGGCGGGGGTGTCCAGGCCGACCGCGTTGCCGATCCGGGAGTGCTTGGTCGGGTACGCGGAGAGGACCAGGGCCAGCTTCTTCTCGGCGTTCGGGATGTGCCGCAGGCGGGCGTGGCGGACGGCGATCCCGGCGACGCGGGCCGCGCGCTCGGTGTCGGCTACGTAGGCCGGCAGGCCGTCCTCGTCGATCTCCTTGAAGGAGAACGGGACGGTGATGAGCCGGCCGTCGAACTCAGGGACGGCGACCTGGCTGGCGGCGTCCAGCGGGGACAGCCCCTCGTCGTTCTCCTCCCAGGCCGCGCGCGAGCCGGTGAGGCAGAGCGCCTGCAGGATCGGTACGTCGAGGGCGGCGAGCGCGCCCGCGTCCCAGGCCTCCTCGTCGCCGCCGGCCTGGGCCTCGGCGGGCTTGGTGCCGCCGGCCGCGAGGACGGTGGTGACGATCGCGTCGGTCTCGCGAAGGCGGTCGAGCAGCTCCGGCTCGGGGGCGCGCAGGGAGGCGACGTACAGCGGCAGCGCGCGGGCGCCGGCGTCCTCGATCGCCTCGCAGAGCGAGCCGATGAAGGCGGTGTTCCCGCTCATGTGGTGGGCGCGGTAGTAGAGCACGGCGACGACGGGGCCGTCCGTGACGCGCGGCTCGCGCTCCAGCGGACCCCAGGTCGGCGCGGCGGCCGGGGCCTCGAAGCCGTGGCCGGTGAGCAGCACGGTGTCGGAGAGGAAACGGGCCAGCTGCTCCAGGTTGGCGGGGCCGCCGTGCGCGAGATAGGCGTGGGCCTCGGTCGCGACGCCGACGGGGACGGTGGACGCCTCCATGAGCTGGGCGTCGGGGGCCTGTTCGCCGGAGAGCACGACCAGCGGACGGCCCGTGGCACGCAGCGCGTCCAGGCCGTCCTCCCAGGCCCGCAGGCCGCCGAGGAGGCGTACGAGAACGAGGTCGGCGCCGTCCAGAAGCCCGGGAAGGTCGTCCAGAGCGAGGCGGGAGGGGTTGGCGAACCGGTACTCGACGGGTCCGCCGGCCGCGCGAGCGCTGAGCAGGTCGGTGTCGGAGTGCGACAGCAACAGAATTCGCATGCGTGCGCAGGCCTTCCTCGGGGTTGTCCGCGCCCCGGGTGGTCGTGTGGACGGCAGGAGTTCCTGACTCACCGGGTCGCTGGTGCGACCTGGCTCACAGTGGCGGGACCGCGCCGGATTCTCACCGGGCTTCCTCCCCGGGGTCCTGGGACCCCATGCCGTTCTGCATAGTAGATCCTGTGCCCCGCGGGCCGGGGGGTTGGCCGGATCACACCCGGTGGTCAGCCGGATTCACGTCGGTATGCTCGCCGCCATGCCGCCCACCCCACCCATCCCGCCCGACCGGGGCGAACCTCTCATACGGGACCGTGGCGACGCCTGCCCCGGGGCGCTCCGACTGCACTCCGCCGACGACGGCCGCCTGGCCCGACTGCGCCTGCCCGCAGGCCTGTTGACGTCTCATCAGGTCGAGGTTCTGGCGTCTGCGGCGGAGGCCCTGGGCGACGGACGGGTCAGTGTCACCTCCCGGGGGAACGTGGAGCTGCGCGGCCTCGGAGAGGGCTGCGGAGCCGAGCTGGCGGAGCTGCTCGCGGAAGCCGGCCTGCTGCCCTCCGCGACCCACGAGCGGATCCGGAACGTGGTGGCCTCGCCGGCCGCCGGACTGGACGGACTCGGCAGCGGAGACGTGCAGTTGTGGGCGCGCGAGCTGGACGCGCTGCTATGCGCGCGGGAGTGGACGGCGGCCCTTTCCGGCCGTTTCCTCTTCGTCCTGGACGACGGCCGTGGGGATGTGGCCGGCCTCGGCGGAGATGTGACCTTGCTCGCAGCGGCGTCCTCGGCGGACGGCGAGGGTACGGACGGGGCCACGGCGCTCCTGCGCGTCGGCGCCCAGTTCTTCCGGGTCGCCGCCACCGACGCCCCCGGCGCCGCGCTCGCCGCCGCCGACGCCTTCCTCGAAGCCGCGCGGGCGGCCGGGAACGGAGCCTGGCGGGTGCGGGAGCTCCCCGAGGGCGTGGAGCCCGACGTGGCCGCGGCCTTGCGCCGAGCGTGCGTCGCCGCACAGTCCATCGACCGCTCGCCCGAACCCGCACAGTCCATCAACCGCTCGCCCGTCGCCGCACAGTCGGTCGCCGGGCGAGCCCCGCACACCCCCTCCGCCGGGCCCCTGCCCGGCGTCGTCGGGCACGACGGCCGGTGGGCGGTCTGCGTCGGCGTGCCGCTCGGGCGGCTGACCGCCGCCCAACTGCGCGCCCTCGCGCCCGACGCGGCCGGGGAACTCCGGCTCACCCCCTGGCGCGGAGCCGTCGTGACCGGATTCGGCGGCCGCGCCGCCGCCGAGGAGCGGCGCGAGGCGCTCGCGGCCGCCGGGCTGATCACCCGCCCCGCCGACCCCTGGACCGGCGTCGGCGCCTGCACCGGCCGGCCCGGCTGCGCGAAGTCCCTCGCCGACGTCCGGGCGGACGCCACCCCGGGCGACGGCGGGCTGCCGGTCCACTTCTCCGGCTGCGAGCGCCGCTGCGGCCACCCGCAGGGCGCCCACGGCACCTGGGTCGACGTCGTCGCCACCGGCGAGGACGCCTACCTCGTGGACGGGCGCCCCACTCCCCGTACAGACCTCCCCTCCGCAGTCGCAGCGGCCCGCGGCCCGTCAACACACACGAGATGAGCGAGAGCAACAGGATGTTCGACTACGAGAAGGACGGCGCGGAGATCTACCGCCAGTCCTTTGCCACGATCCGCGCCGAGGCGGATCTGGCGGGCCTGCCCGCCGACGTCGCCCAGGTCGCGGTGCGGATGATCCACGCCTGCGGCATGACCGACCTCGTACGCGATATCGCCTACTCCCCCCAGGTCGTCTCCCGCGCCCGCGCCGCCCTGCGCGCCGGCGCGCCGATCCTCTGCGACGCGCAGATGGTCGCGAGCGGCGTCACCCGCAAGCGGCTGCCCGCCGACAACGACGTGGTCTGCACCCTCTCCGACCCCTCCGTGCCCGGCCTCGCCGCCGACCTCGGCACCACCCGCAGTGCCGCCGCCATGGAGCTGTGGCGCGACCGCCTCGAAGGCTCCGTCGTCGCCATCGGCAACGCGCCCACCGCGCTCTTCCACCTCCTGGAGATGATCGCCAAGGGCGCGCCCCGACCGGCGGCCGTCCTCGGCATCCCGGTCGGGTTCATCGGCGCCGCCGAGTCCAAGGACGCCCTGGCGGCCCAGACGCTCGGCCTCGACTACCTCGTCGTACGCGGCCGGCGCGGTGGCAGCGCGATGACCGCCGCCGCCATCAACGCCATCGCGACGGAAGCGGAGATCCAGGCATGAGCGGCAAGCTGTACGGGGTCGGCCTCGGGCCCGGCGACCCGAACCTGATGACGGTCGCGGCCGTCAGGGCCATCGAGTCCGCCGACGTCGTCGCGTACCACTCGGCGCGCCACGGCCGTTCCATCGCCCGCTCGATAGCGGCCGAGCACCTCCGCGAGGACCACATCGAAGAGCGGCTGATGTACCCGCTCACGGTGGAGACCACGGACCACCCCGGCGGCTACCGGGGCGCGCTCGACGACTTCTACGAGGAGGCGGCGGCCCGCCTCGCCGCCCACCTGGACGCCGGCCGCACGGTGGCCGTGCTCGCCGAGGGCGACCCGCTCTTCTACGGCTCGTACCAGCACATGCACAAGCGGCTCGCGCACCGCTACGACACCACCGTCATCCCCGGTGTCACCTCGGTCAGCGCGGCCGCCGCCCGGCTCGGCGAGCCGCTGTGCGAGGCGGAGGAGGTCCTGACGATCATCCCCGGCACGCTGCCGGAGGACGAACTGACGGCCCGGCTCGCGGGCACGGACTCGGCGGTCGTGATGAAGCTGGGCCGCACGTTCCCGACCGTGCGGCGCGCCCTGGAGCGGGCGGGCCGGCTCGAGGACGCGCAGTACGTGGAGCGGGCGTTCATGGCCGGCGAGCGGACCTCCGAACTCGCCGAGGTCGACCCGGAGACCGTCCCGTACTTCTCCGTGGCCGTGCTGCCCTCCCGTATCGACCAGCAGGCTCCGGTACGCGAGTGGGGCGAGGTCGTCGTCGTCGGCACCGGCCCGGCGGGCGCGCCCTGGCTGACGCCGGAGTCGCGCGGCGCGCTCGTCAACGCCGACGACCTCGTCGGCTACACCACCTATCTCGACCGGGTTCCGGCGCTGCGCCCCGGCCAGCGCCGGCACGGCTCGGACAACAAGGTCGAGTCCGAGCGCGCCGAGTTCGCCCTCGACCTGGCCCGGCGCGGCCGCCGCGTCGCGGTCGTCTCGGGCGGCGACCCGGGCGTGTTCGCCATGGCGACGGCGGTCCTGGAGGTGGCGTCGGAGGAGCGGTACGCGGACGTTCCCGTACGGGTCCTCCCGGGCGTGACGGCCGCGAACGCGGCGGCGGCCGCGGCGGGGGCGCCTCTGGGCCACGACTACGCGACCATCTCGCTCTCCGACCGCCTCAAGCCCTGGGACGTCATCGCGACCCGGCTGCGGGCGGCGGCGGAGGCGGACCTGGTCCTGGCGCTCTACAACCCGGGGTCGAAGTCCCGTACGCACCAGGTGGCGGCCGCCCGCGACCTGCTCCTCGAACTGCGCTCGCCCGAGACGCCGGTGGTCGTGGCACGGGACGTGGGCGGCCCGGAGCAGTCGGTGCGGGTGGTGACGCTGAAGACGCTGGAGCCGAGCGAGGTCGACATGCGGACGTTGCTGCTGATCGGGTCCTCGCAGACCCGGGCGGTGGAGCGGGCCGACGGCCGGACCATCACGTGGACGCCGCGGCGGTACCCGGAGGCGTGAGGCGGGTCGCCGCGGCGAGGCGGGCGAGGGCGGCGGCCTCCGGGCTGCCCTCCTCGGCGCTGTAGACGTGCACGACCAGGCCCGTCTCGCCCGGCGCGGCGGGCACGTGCAGTGTCTCGAAGTCCAGGCTGAGCAGCCCGACCACCGGATGACGCAGCCGCTTGCGGCCCGCGGCGCACATCAACACCTCACCGCTGTCCCAGATCCGCCGGAACTCCGCGCTGCCCGTGGACAGTTCGGCAATGAGGGCGGTCAGCTCGGCGTCGTCGGGGTAGCGCCCGGCGGCGACGCGCAGCTGACCGACGGCCTCGGCCGCCCGGTCCTCCCACTCGGGGTGGACGTCGCGGGAGGCGGGGTCGAGGAAGAGGTACCGGGCGTTGTTCCGGTCGCGGCGGCCGCCCTGTTCGGCCAGGCCTCCGATCAGTTCGGCGCCCAGGCCGTTCCAGGCCACCACGTCGAGGCGATGGTCCGTCACGAACGCCGGGAACGCGCCGACGGCGTCGAGGACACGCCGCAGCAAGGGGCTGACCCGGGCGGCGGGCGCGGGGCCGCGGCGGGCGGCGGTCGGCCTCTTCGCCAGGGTGTCGAGGTGCGCGCGCTCGGCCACGTCGAGGCCGAGCGCGCGGGCGAGCGCGTCGAGCACCTCGGGCGACGGCTGGGTGGCCCGGCCCTGTTCGAGGCGGACGTAGTAGTCCACGCTGATCCCGGCGAGCTGGGCCAACTCCTCACGGCGCAGCCCGTTCACGCGACGGCGCCGTCCGGCGGCGATCCCGACCTGTTCGGGCGCGACGCGCCCTCGGCGGGCGCGGAGAAAGCCGCCTATGCCTTCGTTCATCCCGTCCATGCGCTCCAGTATGGGTGGCGAGCATGGGTGGCCCTGCCGGTACCAGGACCGGCGATCCGCAGGCTGAAGAGGGTGCTGGCTGCCGCGTCGGGTCGGGCAGAAGCTGGCCGTATGAGCACGAAGAAGATCCTTGTCGTCAGCGCCCACCCCGAACCCCACTCGCTCAACGCCGCTCTGACGGCGTTCGCCGTCGAGCATCTGGTGGCGGCGGGTCACGAGGTGCGGTTGTCCGATCTGTACGCCATGAAGTGGAAGGCGACCATCGACGCCGACGACTTCCCCGACCACCCGGCGGACGGACGCCTCGACGTCCTGGCCGGCCAGGAACAAGCCACGCTGGACGGCCGGTTGGCCGCCGACATCGCGTCGGAGCAGGAAAAGGTGCGCTGGGCGGACGCGGTGATCCTGCAGTTCCCGATGTGGTGGTTCTCCGTCCCGGCGATCCTGAAGGGCTGGATCGACCGGGTGTGCACCAACGGCTTCGCCTTCGGCGTGTCCGTCCCGCCGCCGTACAGCGATGGCGCACCCCTGGCAGGACGGCGGGCGCTGCTGTCGGTGACGGTCGGGGCGAGGGAGACGGCCTTCTCGGACCGGGGCATCCACGGGAACCTCGCGGACGTCCTGTACCCCGTGCAGCACGGCCTGTTCTGGTTCACGGGCATGACCCCGCTCGAACCGTTCCCGGTGTACGGCACGGTCGACCTCTCGGAGGAGGGTTTCGCGGCGGCGAAACGGTCGTACGCACGACGCCTGGACGGGCTCTTCACGGACGAGCCGGTCCCGTTCCGCTCACTGACGGGCGGGGACTACGACCGCGAGATGCGACTTCGGACGGGGGTGGAGGCGCCGGGTACGAGCGGACTGGAACTCCATGTCCGCCCGCGCGGCTGAAATTCCGCGCCATTTCCGGGGACACGGTCCTGATTCCCCGCTAGCGTTTTTCACGACTGCGGAGGGCGCGTCGGCAACCCCCTGACCTGCACCAACGCCCCTTGCGAGCAGTTGAATTCGGCGGGGAGCAGTTGAGACCGGTTGAGATCGTTCGAGACCGGTCGAGTCCGAATGGGGAGCGCGATGGCGCGAGCGGAAAACAGGGAAACGGTGGGCCCGAGCCCGGCGGCGCGAATGGCGGCGCAGGTGGCGAAGAGAATGCGCCTGAAGAAGGGCCTGACACAGGACCAGCTGGGGGCGGAGATGGGTTACACCGGCGCGGCGGTGAGCGCGATGGAGCGCATGACGCAGCCGGTGAGCGACGAGATGCTGGTGAAGCTGGAGGAGGTACTGGGCGAGGGCACGGGCATCTTCGAGGAGATGCGGGAGCTGGTACGGCTGGAGAAACTGCCGCAGCAGTTCAAGAACTACGCGCCGATCGAGCAGAAGGCGGTGGGGTTGCAGCTGTACGCGCCGCAGGTGATTCACGGCCTCTTCCAGACGGAGGAGTACGCGAGGGCGCTGATCGGCGGCGGATTCCCACCGCTCCCGGAGGAGCGGGTGGAGCAGCTGGTCGAGGCACGGATGCTACGGAAGGCGCTGTTCGACCGGAGTCCGACGTGCCTGATCGAACTGACGCTGGACGAGTCGACGTTGCACTGGATGGTCGGCAGCAAGCAGATCATGCGGGACCAGTACCGACTGCTGGCGGAGTGCGCGCGGCGGAAGAACGTGACGCTTCAGATCCTGCCTTTCGACACCGGCCTCAGCGGGGAGAATGCGGGCGAACGAGGTGGGCTGAGCGTGATCGAGACACCGGACCACGACCGTCTCGTGTACCTGGAGATCCAGGGCGAGAGCATGATGATCACCGACCGGGCGAAGGTCAGTACATTCGCCCAGCGCTGTGCGAAGATCCGGGCACAGGCCCTGGACCCGCGCGAGTCACTGGGCCTCATCGAGCGGTTGGCGGGAGAGGGATGATGAGCGAGACCCTGCGCTGGTTCAAATCCAGCTACAGCGACGGCAGCGGCGGCGAGTGCGTCGAAGTGGCCTACACCTGGCACAAGTCGACCTACTGCAGCCTCAACGAAGACTCCTGCGTCGAGGTCGCCACCTGCCCCCACGCCGTCCACCTCCGCGACTCCAAGGTCGCCGAAGGCCCCACGTTCACCGTGGCCCCGGCCTCCTGGTCCACGTTCGTCGCGGGGCTCACCGGCTGACCGCTGCCCGTCGGCTTCTGGTGGTGGAGTCGGTCCGCCGAGACCGTAAAGCGATGGACAGCTCTCCGGTGCTGGGCGAGCATCTCCGCGATGAACAGCGAACCTCTCTCCACCCCCAAACGCGTCCGCTTCGTCGAGCTCAACGCAAAGGCGCTGCGGGCGCTTGCCGACGGTGACCTCGCCGGCGGCAGCTCCGAGGTCGGGGTCGCCCTTGACGAACACTTCGTCGGCGAACGGGCCCGCTGGATCTTCGGGTATCGCGCCGACCAGCTCACCAAGGACCCGTCTGTTGCGCCCTGGATCACGCGGGCCGCTGTGTCCGAGCCGGACGGGGCCGTCGTCGGCGACGCCGGGTTCCACGGGCCGCCGGACGAGGCCGGCGTGGTCGAGGTCGGGTACACCGTCGTGCCCCGGTATCGCCGCCAGGGTTTTGCCCGCGCCATGCTGGCGGCGCTGCTCGCCAGGGCCGCCGCCGAACCCGGTGTCAGGACCGTGCGGGCCACGATCAGATCCGACAACAACGCCTCCCTGGCCACCATCGCGGGCTTCGGTTTCACGCGCGTCGGCGAGCGGGGGAACGAGCGCGACGGTCTCGAGATCGTCTTCGAGGTCCCGGCTGACGCGATTCAGGCCGAGTAGCCTCACGCCCCGAGCGTCACCCACCCCTGGCCCTACCTCGTAAACGTACCGAGCCCGGTCCCGTCCAAATACTCGACGCGGACGGTCTTCCCGTCTGCGGAGAAGGTGACCCCGGTCCGCCCGACGGCGTTCTCGCCCCTCGTCTCGAAGCTGAACGTGTCGCCGTCGTAGTGCGTCAGACGGTACGTCTCGGGCTTCGGTCCCAGGGCCAGCGTCAGTTGCCCGCCCTCGCCCGCCGTGACCTTCAACGCCCCGTAGTAGTCGCTGGAGTACGTACCCACGTAGGCGTCCGCGTCCTTCGCGGGGGTCGCGTCCGACGGCGGGTGGGCGTAGTCGGTCTTCGACCGGCCCTCGTCCGCCTCCTGCTCGTACAGCGCGTCGACGAGCGGGATCCAGTCGCGGCTCGGCTCGCCGGTCTGGGCGATGTCGAAGAAGTCGAGGGCGACGGCGTCGGCCACTCCCGCCGGCGCGCCGTTGGTGAGGACGACGATGCCGAGCTGCTCGCCGGGCAGCATGGTGACGTTGGTGTGCGCGCCCTGCGCGAACGCGCCCGTGTGGGAGAGGCGCAGGCGGCCCTCGTCGTCGTAACTCACGTTCCAGCCCAGGCCGTAGAAGCCGGTGCGGCCGGCCGGTGCGTGCGGCGGGTTGGCGACGGACTGCGGCCAGTGGGTGCGCTGCAGGCTGTCGGCGTCGATGATCTGCCGGCCGTCGAGCTTGCCGTTCGCGAGCTGGAGGCGCAGCCAGATGGCCATGTCCCGCGCGGTGGAGCTGACTCCGCCGGCCGGGGACTGGGCGTCGGGGTCGCGTACGAACAGCGGCTTCCAGGTGCGGTCGCCGGTCTCGACGTGCCCGAAGGCGCGGTTCGACGCCTTCTCGAAGTCCTCGAAGCGCGAGCTGGTGGCGTCCATGCCCGCCGGCTTGTAGAGGGTGTCGGCGGTGAGCTTGTCCCAGGCGACGCCCTTCTCGTCGGCGACGGACTCGGCGGCGGCGGTGAGGCCGAAGTTGGTGTAGGCATAGCTCGTGCGGAACGGCGCCAGGGGCTCGTACCGCAGGTGGGACAGGATGTACTCCTGGTCGTAGCCGAGGTCTTCGAGCAGGTCACCGGCGTGGTCGGGGAGGCCGCTGCGGTGGGAGAAGAGGTCGGCGACGGTGACGTGGGAGCTCACCCACGGGTCCTTGAGCCGGAAGTCGGGAAGGTTCGGGGCGACGGGCTTCTCCCAGCCCTCGACGCCCACGGCCTGGGCGACGACGGTCGAGGCGATCGGCTTCGATACGGACGCCAGCTGGAAGACGGTGTCGGCGTCGACGGCGCCGTCCTGGCCGACCTTCCGTACGCCGTACCCCTTGAGGTGGATCACCTCGTCGTCGTGGACGACGGCGACCGAGACGCCCGGGACCCCCGTACGTTCCATGGCCTGTTGGACGACACCGTCGAGCCGGTCGACAGCTCGGTCCACATCGGCGTCGTCGAGCTGCGCGGGCGGCTGGGGCGGAGGCGGGGAGGGCCCGGGGGCGGCGACCGCGGGAACGGGCGCTACCAACAAGGCCGCCAGCCCGGCCGTGGCCAGCCATCTGACGGTACCCATGTCTCCATTCAACGCCCGGAGACGTACTTTGTCGTCCGGGGCCCGGGCGGGCCGAAGCCCCTGGGCGGGGTCCTGTCGAGGGCGGTAGAGTCCCCTCCGGCGGAACACCGGCCCCACCCGCACCGCCCTTCCCCCACACATCACCCATCTCGTGTTGGTCCGGAAAGGGCCCTTCTCTCTGTGATGACTCGTACTCGGCTGAGCGCGCTGTCCACGACGGCCGCGCTCGCCGTCGCCGGCGGTCTGCTGACCGCCGCCCCGGCCTCCGCGGCCGTCACCTGCACGTCCCCGGTCTGGACGGCGCAGTACTACGCCAACACCTCGTTCAGCGGCACGCCCAAGCTGACCGCCTGCGACAACGCCATCGCCGAGAACTACGGCACCGGCGACCCGGCGGGCGTCACGCTGCCCCGGGACAACTTCTCCGTCCGCTGGTCCGTCACCCGCGACTTCGGCTCCGGCGGACCGTTCAGGTTCTCCGCCGCGACGCAGGACGGCGTGCGTGTGTACGTCGACGGGGTACGCAAGATCGACCTGTGGCGGAACGTTTCCACCACGCAGTACAAGACCGTCGACCTCAGCGTCCCGTCCGGACGCCACACGATCCGCGTGGACTACGTGGCGTGGACGGGCAACGCGAACGTCAGCTTCTCCTACGCACCGCGCACCACGGCGACCGTCGACACGGTCAACCCGCTCGCGCCGACCGGCCTCGCCGCCGTGTACGAAGGGGACCCGTCGAAGACTCCTCTGCGTTGGTTCGCCAACAAGGAGATGGACCTCGCCGGTTACCGCGTGTACCGCAGGCTGAGTACCGCGAGCTGGGCGAAGGTCAGCGGGACGTCGCTGCTCACCTCCCCGTACTTCGTCGACGCACCGCCCCTCACCGGCCAGACCTTCCTCTACGAGGTCCGCGCCGTCGACAAGGCCGGCCGCGAGTCCGCCGGCAGCCTGGACGTCCCGGTCCCCACCGTGGACCTCACCGGTCCCGCCGCCCCGACCGGCGTCACGGTCGTCGGCGACGCATGGTGGGCCACCTTGGGCTGGCAGGGGGTCGCCGACGCCGCGACGTACGAGGTGTACGCGGCCTCCGCGTCCACGGGCCCGTTCGAACTGCTCGGCACGACGACCACGACGTCGTACCGGACGACCGCGCCCGAGAACACGCTCCGGTACTACCGGGTCCGGGCTCTCGACGCGCGGGGCAACCCGTCGGCGTACTCCGCCACGATCACCGGCGACGGCGTGGACCGGACGCCGCCGAAGTCCCCGACGGACCTGGGAGCCGTCGTCGACGTCGGCTCGACCGAGGTGTACTGGAAGCAGCCCGACGGCTTCTCGGAGGACTTCTCCAACGGCGGGCGGTACCACGTGTACCGCTCGCCCGGCACCTCTCTCGACCCGGCCGCGCTCACCCGCGTGAACTGCTCCGAGAACAGCGACTTCACGAGCACCGGCGGCCTGTGCCACGACCTGGAGATGGCCCGCGGGGTGTACTACACGTACGCCGTCGCGGCGGTGGACCCGGCCGGCAACGAGTCGGCGCTCTCCGCCCCGTTCGTCGTCCGCACCGGCGACCGCGTCGCACCCGCTCCGGTCACCGGTCTGACCGCCACGCCGCGCACCGACGGCATGCTCCTGAAGTGGTCCGCCTCGACCGAGGACGACCTCGCCAGGTACGTGGCCTACCGGGGCGTCCGCAAGGCCGACGGCACGGTCTACTGGAGCGTGGCGCACTGCACCGACGGGACGGACGATCCGCTCGCGATCCTCTGCGCCGGTCTGCCGGACGGTGAGACGGACTTGTACGCGGTGGTCGCCAAGGACCGCTGGGGCAACGCGCTGTACCCCGCGACCAGCGCGGACGCCGCCACGGTCACCGCCACCGAGCTCGACGTCCGTCCCTCCGTGACGGTGGTGAAGGAGGGCGCGCTCAACGGCGCCAGCGGGGGCGGCCTGAGCTGGACGAACCTGCCGTCGTTCTGGTGGCGGTGCACCGACGCCGCGCTGTGCGGCCCGATCACCGAGTACCGGCTCAACCGGTGGAACCCCGCCACGGCGCGGTACGAGACGGTGCAGACCACCGGTCCGGTGGCATCGGAGGGGCGGTTCGAGGACCGTACGGCCGTCCCGGGCAACACGTACTTCTACACGTTCGAGGCGCTGCGGGCCGACGGCACCACGGTCGCCCGCTACGTGTGGGACTTCGTCTACGCCGACGCGGTCTGATCCGTCAGCCGTGCCACCCAGGCCGCCGCCCCCTCGGGGGTGGCGGCCTGTTCCACACCCTCCGGGACCGGCGGGCGGCGCACCACCACCACCGGGATGCCGGCCTCCCGCGCCGCCCGGAGCTTGGGGGCCGTCGCCGCGCCGCCGCTGTCCTTCGTCACCAGGACGTCGATGGCGTGACGGTGGAGCAGCTCGCGCTCGCCGTCGAGGGTGAACGGGCCCCGGTCCAGGAGGACCTCGGTGCGGGCGGGCATGGGTGCGTCCGGTGCGTCCACCGAGCGGACGAGGAACCACTGGGGGCAGTCGGCGAAGGCGGCGAGCCCCATCCGGCCGGTCGTCAGGAACACCCTCCCCCAAGGACTTCGTCCGAGGCCGGTCAGGGCCCGCGCCGCCTCCTTCAGGCATCCGACCTGGTGCCAGTCGTCGCCGTCCACCGGGACCCAGCCGGGGCGGCGCAGGGCGAGCAGGGGAACATGGGCGGTGGCGGCCGCCCGGGCCGCGTTGAAGCTGATGTTCTCCGCGAAGGGATGGGTGGCGTCGATGACCGCGTCCACGTGGTGCTCGCGCACCCATGCCACGAGCCCTTCCACGCCGCCGAAGCCGCCGATCCGGACCTCGCCGACCGGCAGTCGCGGCTCGGCGACGCGCCCGGCGAGGGAGCTGGTGACGCGGACGCCGGGGTGCAGGGCGGCGGCGAGGGCGCGGGCCTCGGTGGTCCCGCCGAGAATGAGTACGTGCACGGGAGCCACGGGAGTCCCTTCATGAGTTCGGGCGGCGGGCGCGACGCCCAACTCAAGCACACGGGTCTGCGCCCGGGCTGGACGACCGGTGCCTGTGCGACGGCGGCGACGACGGCCGCGTACACGGCGCTGCTGACCGGCGAGTTCCCCGACCCCGTGACGATCACGCTGCCGAAGGGCGGGCGTCCGGCGTTCGCGCTGGCGGCCGAGGAGCTGGCGGCGGGCGACCGGGCGATGGCCGCGATCGTGAAGGACGCGGGCGACGACCCGGACGTCACGCACGGCGCGCTGGTCCGCTCGACGGTACGGATCCTCCCGGCCGGCTCCGGCGTCGTCTTCCGGGCCGGTCCGGGCGTCGGCACGGTGACGCTGCCCGGCCTGCCCCTGGAGGTCGGCGAGCCGGCGATCAACCCGGTCCCGCGGCAGATGATGCGCGAGCACGTGGCGGAGGTCGCGGCGGCGCACGGGGCCGGCGGCGACGTGGAGATCACGGTCTCCGTCGACCACGGCGAGGAGATCGCCCGCTCCACCTGGAACCCGCGGATCGGCATCCTCGGCGGGCTGTCCATCCTGGGGACGACCGGCATCGTCGTGCCGTACTCCTGCTCGGCCTGGATCGACTCCATCCGCCGCGGGGTGGACGTGGCCCGCGCGGCCGGCCTCACCCATGTGGCGGGCTGCACCGGCTCCACGTCCGAGAAGACGGTGACGACGCTGTACGACCTGCCGGAGATCGCCCTGCTCGACATGGGCGACTTCGCGGGCGCGGTCCTGAAGTACATCCGCCGCCACCCGGTCGACCGCCTCACGATCTGCGGCGGCTTCGCCAAGCTCTCCAAGCTGGCCGCCGGCCATCTGGACCTCCACTCGGCCCGCTCGCAGGTCGACAAGGCCTTCCTCGCGGACCTGGCCCGCACGGGCGGCGCCTCCGAGGCGCTCGCCGCGGAGATCAGGGACGCGAACACGGGCCTGGCGGCCCTCCGCCTCTGCGAGGCCGCCGGCGTCCCCCTCGGCGACCTGGTGGCCGCCCGCTCCCGCGACGAGGCCCTCGCGGTCCTGCGCGGCGCCCCGGTCGCGGTCGACGTCGTCTGCATCGACCGCGCGGGCACGGTCGTCGGCCGCTCGGCGCCGGCGGGTCCGGATGCGGCGCCCACCCCGCGAACCTAGGCTTGCGAGGGCAAGGCCCCCACGAGAGAGGGATGTGCCCATGGCGAAGCGAGGCAACAAGAAGCGCGCCCGCAAGAAGAAGAAGGCGAATCACGGCAAGCGGCCGAACGCCTGAGAGCCGGGGCCGGACACCTGTGGGTGTCCGGCCCGGGCGCGTCAGAGGGCGTTCAGGTCCACGGCCCGCGCCATGGCGTCGTAGCCCGCCGCGTTCGGGTGGACGCCGTCGGACAGGACGCGGTCGAAGTCGACGACGGCGTCGTACTCGCCGCTCGTCCGACGCTCGCCCCGGTCAGCCGGAGCGGGTGCCATAGGCGTTGGAGACCCGGATCCGCAGATCGGTGCCGGCGGCGGACATCCGGACCACCTGGCGTACGGAGTGGTTCTCGAAGCCCTCCTCCGACCGGTTGGGGTAGAAGTTCGTGGACGGGCGCGGCCCGGCGACCGGATGTGGATCAGCAGACGTGGCGCTCCCGCGCCGGGTCGTACAGGTGGCTGTCGCGGAACTGCGAGGCCGCCAGCGTGCGGCCGACCAGGATCACCGCCGTCTTCGTGATGCCGGCCTCCTTCATCTGGCCCGCGATGTCCTCCAGCGTGCCCCGCAGCACGATCTCGTCCGGGCGGCTCGCCATCGCCACGACCGCGGCCGGGCAGTCGGCGCCGTAGTGCGGCAGCAGCTCGGCGACGACCCGGTCGACGTACCGGGCCGCCAGGTGCAGGACCAGGAGGGCGCCGCTGCGGCCGAGCGTCGCGAGGTCCTCGCCCTCCGGCATGGGCGTGGCCTGCTGGGCGATGCGGGTCAGGATGACCGTCTGGCCCACGGTCGGGACGGTGAGCTCCCGCTTCAGCGCGGCGGCCGCCGCCGCGAACGCCGGGACGCCCGGCACGACCTCGTACGGGATGTCCAGGGCGTCCAGTCGGCGCATCTGCTCCGCGACCGCGCTGAAGACGGACGGGTCGCCCGAGTGGAGCCGGGCCACGTCCTGGCCGGCCTCGTGGGCGCGGACGATCTCGGCCACGATCCGGTCCAGGTCCAGGTCGGCCGTGTCGACCAGGCGCGCGTCCGGCGGGCACTCGGCGAGCAGCTCGCGGGGGACCAGGGAGCCCGCGTACAGGCAGACGCCGCAGGACGCGAGGGTGCGGGCGCCCCGCAGGGTGATCAGGTCGGCCGCGCCGGGGCCCGCGCCGATGAAGTAGACGGTCATGCTCCAACTCCGGATTTCGTTACGGACCACTGTGTGACCGGCATCGCCTGACGCCAGCCGGTGAAGCCGCCCACGGGAACGGCCTGGGCGACGGCGAGCCGGACCAGCTCCCCGCCGTACCGGCGGTACCGCTCCGCCAGCAGCGCCTCGGACTCCAGCGTCACCGTGTTGGCGACCAGCCTGCCGCCGGCCGGAAGGGCGTCCCAGCAGGCGTCGAGGAGGCCGGGGGCGGTCAGGCCGCCGCCGATGAACACGGCGTCGGGGGTCGGGAGGCCGGCGAGACCGTCGGGGGCGGCGGCGGTGACGACCCGGAGCGCCGGGACGCCGAGTTCCGCGGCGTTGCGCGCGATCCGGGAGGCCCGGACGGGGTCCTTCTCCACGGCGACCGCCCGGCAGGACCGGTGGGCCCGCATCCACTCGATGCCGATCGAGCCGGAGCCGCCGCCGATGTCCCACAGCAGCTCCCCGGGCGCGGGGGCGAGCGCGGCGAGCGTCGCCGCGCGCACGTACCGCTTGGTGAGCTGGCCGTCGCTCTCGTACGCCTCGTCCGGAAGACCGGGTACGGCGCCGAGCCGGAGCGCGTCGGGGGAGCGCACGCAGTCGAGGGCGATCACGTTCAGGGGGTCGACCGGCGCGTGCGGCCAGGTGTCGGCCGTGCCGTCCACGATCCGTTCGCGCGCGGAGCCCAGCTGCTCCAGGACCCGCATCCGGGTCGCGCCGAAGCCCTTCTCCCGGAGGAGCGCCGCGACCGCGCCGGGGGTGTCGGCCCCCTCGCTCAGGACGAGGAGCCGCCGTCCGTCGTGGAGCGCGGCGGAGAGCGCGGCGAGCGGCCTGGCGACCAGCGAGACCGTCTCCACGGCCTCCAGGGGCCAGCCGAGGCGGGCGCAGGCGTACGAGGCGGAGGAGGGGTGCGGAAGGACGTGCAGGCGGTCGGCGCCCACCGTCTCGGCGAGCGTGCGGCCGATCCCGTAGAACGTGGGGTCGCCGCTGGCCAGGACGGCGACGGCGCGGCCCGCATGGGCGGCGAGCAGGCCGGGGACGGCGGGGCGCAGGGGCGAGGGCCAGGCGACCCGCTCGCCGGGGCACTCGGCCGCGGGCAGCAGGTCGAGCTGGCGGGGGCCGCCGATCAGGACCTCGGCGGCGCGCAGGGTCCGGCGGGCGTTCTCGGGGAGGCCGTCCCAGCCGTCCGCGCCGATTCCGACGACCGATATCGCAGCGGGAGGAACGGTGCTCACGTCGGCGAACTCTACGGGAGCCCGCCACGGCCCCTACTTCTGGGCGTTCTGACCCACGTAGAAGAGCAGCCAGACGAAGCCGGCGAACGCGTGCGTGGCGAAGACGTACACGAAGACGCGCAGGGCGACGCCGCGTTCTTTCCAGCGCTCGTAGTCGGACATGGGCACCAGGGTACGGGGGTCGGGAATAGGGCGCGGGGGTGCGCCGTTGAGGGCCAATAGTTGATACTTCAACCAATACAGCCCCCGAGGCGAGAGGTGAGCACGATGCAGTTCGGGATCTTCACCGTCGGTGACGTGACGACCGACCCCACCACCGGCCGTACCCCCACCGAGCACGAGCGGATCAAGAACACCGTCGCCATCGCGCTCAAGGCCGAGGAGGTCGGCCTCGACGTCTTCGCGACCGGCGAGCACCACAACCCGCCGTTCGTGCCGTCCTCCCCGACGACCCTCCTGGGGCACATCGCCGCGCGGACCGAGAACCTGATCCTGTCCACCTCCACCACGCTGATCACCACCAACGACCCGGTGAAGATCGCCGAGGACTACGCCACCCTCCAGCACCTCGCGGACGGGCGCGTCGACCTGATGATGGGCCGCGGCAACACCGGGCCCGTCTACCCGTGGTTCGGCCAGGACATCCGCCAGGGCATCCCGCTCGCCATCGAGAACTACGCGCTCCTCCACAAGCTGTGGAGGGAGGACGTCGTCGACTGGGAGGGGAAGTTCCGCAGCGCCCTGCAGGGCTTCACCTCGACGCCCCGCCCGCTCGACGGCGTCCCGCCGTTCGTCTGGCACGGCTCCATCCGCTCCCCCGAGATCGCCGAACAGGCCGCGTACTACGGCGACGGCTTCTTCGCCAACCACATCTTCTGGCCCAAGCAGCACACCGAGAAGATGGTCCGCCTCTACCGGCAGCGGTACGCGCACTACGGCCACGGCACCCCCGAGCAGGCCATCGTCGGCCTCGGCGGCCAGGTCTTCATGCGCAAGAACTCCCAGGACGCGGTACGGGAGTTCCGCCCGTACTTCGACAACGCGCCCGTCTACGGCCACGGTCCGTCCCTGGAGGAGTTCAGCCGCGAGACGCCGCTGACCGTCGGCTCCCCGCAGGAGGTCATCGACCGCACGCTGTCCTTCCGGGAATACGTCGGCGACTACCAGCGTCAGCTCTTCTTGGTGGACCACGCGGGTCTGCCGCTGAAGACGGTCCTGGAACAGCTCGACATGCTCGGCGAGGAGGTCGTCCCGGTGCTGCGCAAGGAGTTCGCCAACCTGCGGCCGGCCGGTGTCCCGGCGACCGCCCCGCTCCACCCCGCCGTCACCCGAACCGTGCCGCAGGAGGCGTAAGTCATGCAGACCCTGAAGCTGGTCGCCGTGTCCGCCGGACTGAGTTCCCCGTCCTCGACGAGGCTGCTCGCCGACCGGCTCGCCAAGGCCGCCCAGGAGCGGCTCACCGAGCAGGAGTACGTCGTCGAGGTCCGGGTGGTCGAACTGCGCGACCACGCCGTCGACATCGCGAAGAACTTCGTGACGGGCTTCCCCTCGGCGGAGCTCCAGGGCGCGATCGACGCGGTGACGGGAGCGGACGGGGTCATCGCGGTGACCCCCGTCTTCACCGCCTCCTACAGCGGTCTGTTCAAGTCCTTCTTCGACCTGATCGACCCGGAGGCGCTGACGGGCAAGCCGGTGCTGATCGGCGCGACCGGCGGCACCGCCCGCCACTCCCTCGTGCTCGACCACGCCATGCGACCGCTCTTCTCCTATCTGCGGGCCCTCGTCCTCCCGACCGCCGTCTACGCGGCCTCGGAGGACTGGGGTTCGGGCGGCGACGAGTACACCCCCGGCCTGCCGTCCCGGATCGCCCGGGCCGGGCACGAGCTCGCCGACCTGGTGGCGGCCCGGGGCCCGGCGGGGGACACGGACGAGGACGAGGTCGTGCCGTTCGAGCGGCAGCTCGCCGACCTGCGCCTGGATTGATCCGCCGATTGATCCCCTTTGTTACGTTGAGGGCAGATGTGCCGTACGACGAACGGAGATCGACATGGCCGGCAGGATCGTGGTGGGCGTGGACGGCTCGGAACCGTCCCTGAAGGCGCTGAAGTGGGCGGCCGGGCAGGCCGCCCTCACCGGGGACTCCCTCCATGCGGTGATCGGATGGGAATATCCGGCGTCCTGGTCGACGGCGCCCGGGGTACCGCCGGAGTTCGACCCCCAGATGCTCGCCGAGCAGTCCCTGGACGAGTCCCTGTCCAAGGCGCTGGACCCGGCCGTCGCCGCCGGTGTGACCCGTACGGTCGTCAGCGGCAACGCGGCCCAGGCCCTGGTCGACCAGGCCAAGGGCGCGTCCCTGCTGGTCGTCGGCGACCGCGGCCACGCCGGCTTCAAGGCGGCGGTCCTGGGCTCGGTCTCCACCAAGGTGGCCCAGCACGCGCCGTGTCCGGTGGTCGTGGTCCGGGGCGAGTATCCGTGAGGGTCGCGAGGAGCCCGAAAAGGAGCGCGGGGCGCCCGCCGGGCGCATGATGCCCTCATGGACATCAAGCTTGAGCTGATCGGCGTCCCCGTCACCGACATCGACCGGGCCAAGGCCTTCTACGAGCAGGTGGGGTTCCACGCCGACCACGACATCCCGGTCAGCGACGACATCCGCTTCGTCCAGATGACCCCGCCCGGCTCGGCCTGCTCGATCGCCTTCGGCAAGGGCATCACCGAGATGAAGCCGGGCTCCCTCGACAACATGCAGGTCGTCGTCGGCTCCATCGAGGAGGCGCACGCCGACCTCACCCGGCGCGGCATCGAGGTCAGCGAGATCGACGACCAGCCGTGGGGCTCGTTCGTCTACTTCGCCGACCCGGACGGCAACCGCTGGTCGGTCCAGCAGACGACACCCCGAGAGCAGTAGCCCCGGAGCCGCCGACCACCTGCCGAGTCCGACCACCTGCCGAGTCCGACTACGTGCGGCGTCCGACTACTTGCGGTTGTAGAGCCGCATCGTGATCGCTCCGAAGACCACCACGAACGCCGCCGACCACCCCAACGACCAGGCGATGTCCGCCGCCGGCCAGTTCCCGGCCATCAGCTCCCGTACCGCCGTCGCCAGATGGGTCACCGGGCTGTTGTTCACGAAGGCCTGCAGCCACCCCGGCATCGTGCTCGGGTCGACGAAGACGTTGGACAGGAACGTCAGCGGGAAGATCACCATCATGCTGACGCCCATGACCGACTTCTCGCTGCGCAGCATCAGCCCGAACATGGTCCAGATCCACGAGAACGCGAACGAGAACACCAGCAGCAGCGCCACGCCGAGCAGGACGCCGACCACGCCGCCGTCCGGCCGGTAGCCGATGAGCATGCCGACGGAGAGCATGACCGCCGAGGCGATCAGATACCGCACCACATCGCCGAGCAGATAGCCGACCATCGGCGCGGGCCGCCAGATCGGCAGCGTACGGAAGCGGTCGAAGACGCCCTTCTCGATGTCGGTGTTGACCGAGACGCCCGTGTACATCGTGATCATCACGACGCTCATCACGAGGATGCCCGGCGGACGCGGCGATGTCGATACGGCGCCGCATGCCGCCCGAGTAGTTCTTGATCTGCTTGTCGGCGGCCTCCGCGAGCCCGAACGCGGCGAGCAACTGCGCGGAGCGCTCCCGGGCGGCGGGACGGGTGTGGCCGAGGAGCCTGCCGAGCAGGACGAGGTTCTCGGTGCCGGTGAGGTCCTCGTCGACGGAGGCGTACTGGCCGGCGAGGCTGACGCGGCCGCGCACGGTGTCGGCGTCCTTGACGACGTCCTTGCCGAAGACGCTGGCCCGGCCGCCGTCGGGGCGGAGGAGGGTGGCGAGCATCTTGACGGCGGTGGTCTTGCCTGCGCCGTTGGGTCCGAGGACCCCGTAGACGGTGCCGGTGGGAACCCGCAGGTCGATGCCGTCGACGGCACGGTTCGCGCCGAAGACCTTGACCAGGCCCTCGGTCTCGATGGCGAGGTCGGTCATGCGCTGTCCTCCGGGCTGCCGGGGTCGGATCCGCTCCACCCAGTCTCACGCGGGGGCGGCGGGGATGCCAGGGGGATGACCGGGCGTGGGCTGGGCGGGGGGCTGGGCGGACGCCGGGTGGGTGGAGGTCGGCTCCCCCGTGCGGCGGAGGCGGACCGGCCGTCGGGGCGACGTCCGCGGGTGCGTCCCACCGGCACGCTGGCGTACGTGATGAAGATCAAGGCCCTGCCCGACGTGCCCCGTTGGGCCGCCCTCGCCGCCCACGCCGTGCCGCTGATCGTCCTCCCCTCCGGGATCTGGCGGATCGCGCTGACGCTCGGGCTGCCCGTCGCCACGGTCGACGATCCCAGCTTCGCCCTGAACACGTTCCAGATCGTTCTGACCGTCGTCGCCGAGCTGCTCGCCTTCCTCACGCTCGGTCTGGTCCGCTCCTGGGGCGAGGTGTTCCCGCGCCGGCTGCCCCTCCTCGGCGGGAAGGCGGTCTCCCCGCGCGGCGCGACCGCCGCCGCGCTGGGCGGGGCGCTCGGGCTGTTCGCCCTGACGGGCTGGTTCACGTACGTGGCGGTCGCGGGGATCGACGCGACCGCCGCCGGCACGCACACGCAGGGACTGGTCCAGAACGTGCTGTTCTACGCCTGCTACCTGCCCCTGATCGCCTGGGCCCCGCTGCTGACCACCGCGGCGATCGCGTACTACCGCCGCCGTACCGCCCCCGCCGGAGGACGGTCGACCTCCGCGCCCCTGGCCGCTCCGGACGCGTCCTCGTGCGTGTAGAACCAGTAGAACGCGATGCCGCCCACGGACGCCCCGACCACCAGCGCCAGGATGACCGTCGACAGCACGCTCGTGTCGGAAAGGCTGACCAGGAACCCCATCGCGATGCCCGCCAGCGCAAACCACGCGGCGGCCCGAATCTCGCGCGGCAGGGCGTGACCGCCGCGGCGCAGCGCGTACATCGCCCCGGCGAGGACGATCGCGGAGACGAAGCCGAGCAGGACCTGGCCCCAGGTGATCGCTCCGCCGTCGCGTTGGAGGAAGGCCGCGTAGAAGCCGTAGATGACGCCCAGTGTCACGGGCATCCCCCAGCCGTGGGTGCTCATGGGCTGTCGGGTCGGCACCGCTGCGTGTGCGGCCATGGCAGGAGCTCCTTCACTCTCGCCCCCTCCACCTTCACCCTCAAGGGCACACCCGGAGCCCCCGCCCCCGCAACTGGATCAGCCCGCCGGCCGTACCGCGACCGCGTCGATCTCGAAGAGCATCCCGGGCAGCGCCAGGGACGCGACCCCGCTGAGCGTCTGCGCGGGCAGCCGGTCGCCGAAGGCGCCGTGCAGGGCCTTGCCGAGGACCTCCAGCTTCGCGAGGTCGTGGTCGACGATGTACGAGCCGAGGCGTACGACGTGCTCGAAGCCGAGCCCCACGCCCTCCAGCGCGAGCCGGAGGTTGGTGAACGACAACTCGACCTGGGCGGCGAAGTCCCCGGGGACGGGGGCGCCGGTCGGGTCGGAGGCGTACTGGCCGCCGATGAAGACGAGTTCGCCGGGGGCGGAGGCGGCGTGGCTGTAGCCGAAGGGGGACGGGTCGTGGAGGGTGTCGGGGTTGGTGAGGGTGCGCTGGTCGGTGCTGGTCATGCCGGGTGTGTCCTTCCGGGGAGTACGGCCGCCGGGCAGGCGGCCAGGGTGAGCGCGGCGCCCGTGAGGAGCACCGCGGTGAGCGTGGTCGCGTCGACGAGCAGCCCGCCGAGGAGGGCGCCGAGCGCGATCGAGAGGCAGAAGACGCTGACGTAGAGGCCGGTCGCCGTCTCCACGTCCTCGGGCGCGGCGGCCATGAACCAGGACTGCAGCCCGACGGAGACGCCGCCGTAGGCGAGCCCCCACAGGAGCAGCAGCCCGGCGCCGACCGGGGTCGTACCGCCGACGAGGGCGAACGCGAGGAGCGTGGCGGTCAGGGCGGCCGCGATGACGGCGAGGGTACGACGGGGGGAGCGGCCGGCCGCGGGTCCGGCGAGGAAGTTCCCCGCCACGCCCGCGAGTCCGTACCCGAGGAGGAGCACGCCGAGGAGTCCCTCGGGCACGTGGGCGTGCTCGGCGAGGACGGGCCGTACGAAGGAGTACACGAGGAAGTGGCCGGTCACGAGGAGGAGGGTGAGGAGCAGCCCGGTACGGACGCGCGCGTGGGAGCGCGGCAGCCGCAGCAGATCCGCGAGCCCGGCGCCAAGTCCCGTACCGGGTCCGGGAACACCACGCGTGCCCGTACCCCGTCCGGCAACACGGTCGGTGCCCCCATCGGGTCCACGAGCGCCCCGAGACCCCGGCAGGCGCTGCAGCAGCGTCGCGAGACCGATCGTCGCCAGCACCGCCATCACCCCCACTCCCCCGAACGCCCCTCGCCAGCCGGTCCATTCCGCCGCCGTGGTGGCCGCCGGGACGCCGAGCACGGAGGCGGCCGAGACCCCGCCGAAGATCACGGCGGTGGCCCGCCCCACGTCGGCGGCGGGGACGAGCCGGGGCGCCAGGCCGCCCGCGAGGGCCCAGAAGCCGCCGATGGCGACGCCGAGCAGGACCCGGGCGCCGAGGACCACCGCGAAGTGCCCCGTGGCCGCGGTGACCAGGTTCGCGGCGGCCACCAGGGCCATCAGGAGGACGAGGACCGTGCGCCGGTCGGCCCCGGCTGCCCGGAGCGCGATCAGCGGGGCGGAGACGGCGGCCACGAGGCCGGGGACGGTCACCATCAGGCCCGCCGTACCGGCGGACACCTTCAGCTCGGCCGCGACCGGGGTGAGCAGACCGACCGGCAGCAGCTCCGCCGTCATCACGGTGAAGATGCCGAGCGTGACCGCCCCGACCCGGGCCCACTCGCCTCTCCGGCGACACTCAACCTGGACATCTAACATCCAGAATCACCTCCTTGAGAAGCCCTCCCGACCGGGACGGCGAGTCGTACGAGAGCTCAGGCGTTGGCGAACCAGCGACGGATCCGGTCCGGGGCCGCGGGCGCCTGGCGCTCCGCCTGCTCCCGTACGTCGTCCAGGGTCCGGGCCGCCAGCTCCCGCCGCCAGGCCAGCTCCGCCGCGCCCATCGCGCCCGCGATCGCACACTCGGCGCCGTGGCTCCCGGCCGGTCCGGCACCGGGCCCCTGCTGCCGGATCTCGGCGCACCGGAACGCCTGCTCCGGGCCCTCGATCGCCGTGACGACGTCCATGAGGGTGATCCGGTCGAGCGGTCGCGCCAGCCGGAAGCCGCCCTTGGGTCCGGAGACCGAGCTGACGATGCCGGCCCGGGAGAGGGCCTGGAGCTGCTTGTTGAGGTAGGCGGCCGGGAGCTCGTGGTACGCCGCGAGCCGGGCTGCCGTCACCGCTCGCTCCGACCCGATCCAGGCCAGGTTGAGGCAGCTGTGCAGCGCCCATTCGACGCCCTCGTTCATCCTCATGTCCTGGATATTAGATGTCCAGGATCAGCCGGGCAACCCGTTTCCGCCGGGCCCGGCCTCCGCGAGCTCCGCGAGCCGCGCGAGCGCCGCCTCCAGAACCCGTGGCGGCGGCGACGCCAGGCCGATCCTGACCGCGTCCGCCGCCCCACCGCCCCCGCCCCCGGGTCCACGCCCGGGTCCGGACCCGCCCCCGCGCCCGCTCACCGCGAAAGCCGTGCCCGGGGTCAGCGCGATGCCCCGCTCCGCCGCCGCGGCCACGAAGGTCTCCGCCCGCCACGGCGCCGGCAGCTCCCACCAGCAGTAGTACGCGTGCGGCGAGGTCCGGATCGCGTACGCCCCGACGTGCCGCCGCACCAGCGCGTGCCGGGCCGCCGCGTCCGCGCGCTTGGCCGCGACGACCTCCGCCACCGTCCCGTCCGCCGCCCACCGGGTCGCCGCCGCGAGCGCCAGGCCGCCCGCCGTCCACGCACCGGAGCGCAGCGCCCGCGCGAGGTCGTCCACCCGGCCCTCCGGAGCGACGAGATGGCCGACGGTCAGGCCGGGCGAGAGCCGCTTGGACAGACTGTCCACGAGCACCACCCGCTCCGGGGCGTGGGCGGCGAGCGGCTCCGGGGCGTCCGGCACCAGGAACGCCCAGGTGGTGTCCTCGATCGCGAACAGCTCCGACTCCCGCAGGACGGCTGCCAGTTCGGCCCGTCGCCGCGAACTCGCCGTCAGCGACAGCGGATTGTGCAGAGTCGGCTGGACGTACACGGCCGCGAGCGGACCCGCCCGGTGGGCCGCCGCCAGCGCGTCGGGCCGCATCCCCTCCTCGTCGATCCCGATCGGCACGAGCCGTACCCCGAGCCGCTCCGCCACCGCCTTGACCAGCGGATACGTCAGCGCCTCGACACCCAGCGCACCGCCCGGCGGTACCAGAGCGGAGACCGCCGCCGCGATGGCCTGGCGGCCGTTGCCCGCGAAGAGCACCCGGTCGGGGTCCGGCTCCCAGCCCGCCCGCGCCAGGATCCGGACCGCCGCGGACCGCGCCTCCGGCGTTCCCGCGGCCGCCGCCGGACGCACCGTCGCCTCGGCCAGCACATCGGAGCGGGCGAGCGACCCGAGCGCCCGCGCCATCAGCTCCGCCTGCCCCTCCACCGACGGGTAGTTGAGCTGGAGATCGACCGGTGCCAGGCCCGTCGCCTCGGCGAGCGCGAGCGCCGGACCGGGCGGCGGCGGAGCCGCCCGGACGAACGTGCCGCGCCCCACCTCGCCGACGACCAGGCCGCGGCGGGCCAGCTCCCCGTAGACGCGGATCGCGGTGGAGTTGGCGATCCGGTGGCGGCGAGCGAAGAGCCGTTGCGGAGGCAGCCGGTCGCCGGGGCGCAGCCGCCCGTCCGCGATCCGCTCCGCGACCCGGTCGGCGATCCTGCGGTACTCGTCCATGACCCCCCTCACCCCTCGACATTGCACCGAGAGCAAAGGATCTCATTGCACCGAGAAGTGGAGCCTGCCTAGCCTCTGACCATGCCTTCCGCAGAGATCAACGGACTCACGACCGGCTACGAAGACCAGGGCACGGGCCCCGCGCTCGTCCTGGTCCACGGCCACCCCTTCGACCGCACCATGTGGCAGCCCCAGATCGACCGCTTCTCGGCCACGCACCGCGTCGTCGCCCCCGACCTGCGCGGCTACGGGACGACCACCGTCGTCCCCGGCACCACCCCGCTCTCCGCCTTCGCCGGCGACCTCGCCGCGCTCCTCGACCACCTCGGCATCGAGGAGTTCGTCCTGGGCGGGCTCTCCATGGGCGGCCAGATCGTCATGGAGTGCCACCGCCTCTTCCCCGACCGGATCCGCGGGCTGGTCCTCGCCGACACGTTCCCCGCCGCCGAGACCGAGGAGGGGAAGGCCGGCCGGCGCGCGCTCGCCGACCGGCTGGTCCACGAGGGCATGAAGGGGTACGCCGACGAGGTGCTCGACCGGATGGTCGCCCCGTACAACACCCACGCCGCACCCCACGTCCACCGGATGATGTGCGCCACCGACCCCGAGGGCGCGGCGGCGGCCCTGCGCGGCCGGGCCGAGCGCCCCGACTACCGGGCGCTGCTCACCACCGTCTCCGTCCCCGCCCTGGTGGTCGTCGGCCGCGACGACACGTACACCCCGGTGGCGGACGCGGAGGCGATGCACGCGCTGCTTCCCGACTCCACGCTCGTGGTCGTCGAACGGGCCGCGCACATGCCGAACCTGGAGCGGCCGGAGGAGTTCGACGCGGCGCTCGGGGCCTTCCTCGACTCACTCGTTCGGCCCAGCTGAACAAGCCGCTCCCGGGACGGCGCCCGGACGATGTGCCCATGAGCCAGAACACCGCACCCCGCCGGCCCAGCACCGGTTCAGGCGCGGCCTGGGCCTCCGGTGGCACCCTCTTCGCGGGCGTCCTGATGCTGGTCATCGGCATCTTGGACGTCCTCCAGGGCATCGCCGCGATCGCCAAGGACGACGTCTACACCCGTGTCGGCGACTACGTCTTCAAGTTCGACCTGACCAGCTGGGGCTGGATCCACCTCATCCTCGGCATCCTCGTCGCCGTCTCCGGCGCCGGCATCCTCAAGGGATCCGAGTGGGGGCGGATGGGCGGCATCGTCCTGGCCTCCCTGAACGTCATCGCCCAGTTCCTCTTCCTGCCGTACCAGCCGTGGTGGGCGCTGTTCTCCATGGCCGTCTCGATCTTCGTGATCTGGGCGCTGGCCACGGACGAGACCTCCTTCGGGAAGGACAGGGTGTGACCCGCATCCGCATGCGCGCCCTCGCCGCCACCGCCGCCGCCCTCCTCGCCCTGACGGTCACCGGCTGCACCGAGGAGGACCAGCAGAAGGCCGAGGACATCGTCTCCTCGGCCACGGCGGCCGTCGCCTCGGCCGCGCAGGAGAAGATGAACCAGGTCAAGGACGGGGTGAACGCCACCGGCGACGTGAAGGCCGGGCCGACGAAGGCCGACGGCGACCGGACCGTCGCCGAGATCACGGCCACCAACCCCCAGGACAAGAACGCCGACTACACGATCATGGTCAACTTCCGTGACAGCGACGGCAATCTGCTCGACGCGGTGGTCCTGAACATCGACGGCGTCGAGCCGGGGAAGTCCAAGACCGGGACGGCGCGCAGCAATCGCACGCTCTCGGGGAGCATCACCGCGGAGATCGCGCAGGCCCTGCGACACTGACGGCGTGGACCCCGTCCGTACCGCAGCCGCGCCCGCGCCCACGCCGCCGCCCGTCGTACGGCCCAGGCATCGTCCCGCCGCCTGGGCCGCCGGGCTGCTGGTCGCCGTACCGAGCCTGGTCACCGGCTGCCGGCTCCTCGACATCGACGCGTTCACCCCCGTACCGCAGTTGCTGTCCTTCCTGCCCTGGCTCGCCCTCCCGGCCGGTCTCGCGCTGCTGCTCGCCCTCGCCGCCCGGCGCCGGCTGCTGGCCGGCTGGGCGGCGCTCGTCGTGGCGGTGACCGCCTGGTTCGTCCTGCCGTACGGCCCGGACGCGACCAGCGCGCGCGGGCCCGTCGTCGAACGGCTCCGGGTGCTCACCGCCAACGTCGAGTTCGGCCAGGCCACCGAGGCCCTGACCGGGGCCGTACGCCGGGAGCGGCCGCAGCTCGTGTACGTCTCCGAGTGCGACCGCGCCTGTGTCCGTACCCTCGCCGCCGCCCTGGCCACGAGCCACCCGCACCGGGCCGTCGTGGACGGCGAGGGCTCGACGGGCTCGGTGATCCTGAGCGCGTACCCGCTGACCGCGCAGCCCCCGATCCCGGCCGCGATGGGGATGCCCGGCGCCACCGCGCGGATCGGCGGCCGGACCGTACAGCTCCGGCTCGCGCACCCGCTGCCGCCGATCCCGCGCCAGGTCGAGCTGTGGAAGCGCGAGCTGGGGCGGGTGGCGGACTTCGCCGCCGCGCACCGCGACGACGGCCCGGTCCTCCTGGCCGGGGACTTCAACGCCTCGCAGGACCACGCCGCCTTCCGCTCGCTCCTCGACGCCGGCCGACTCCACGACACCGCCCGGCTCGCGGGCGCGGCCCGGACGCCGACGTGGCCGCGGGAGGCGCGGCTGCCGCCGTACGTCCAGATCGACCATGTGCTGGTCAGCGACGACTTCCGGGTGCGCGAGGTGCGGTTCCTCGACCTGGCGGGGACGGACCACCGGGCCGTGCTCGCCGAGCTCGACCTGCACGCGGGCCGCTGATCGGCCACGCTGGAATACATGGAGCACATGTACGACGACGAGCAGATCCTGGCGAACATCGGCGCCCTCGTCGAGGAGGAACGGGCCCTGCGGCAGCGGGTCGGCGGACTGCTCGCGGAGGAGCGGACCCGGCTCGCCGAGCTGGAGGTGCAACTGGACCAGTGCTGGGACCTGTTGCGCCAGCGGCGCGCGAAGGAGGAGTACGGCGAGGACCCGGACACGGCAGCGGTCCGCCCGGCAGCGGAGGTAGAGGGCTACCGCAGCTAGAGCCTGTCCGGCCGATCAGGGTCGGCCCCGGCCATGATCCGCCGGACAGGCCCTAGCCGCCCCCACTGTCGTGGGCACGTAGTTTTGTCCCATGGCGCGCACCCCCCGGCTCTCCCCGCCCCCCTGGCTCACCGCCGGGCTTCGCCCGGCGCCCGCGCCGATTCCGTGGGCCGCCGTCGTCCGCGCCTCCGTCGCGCTCGCCGCGCCACTCGCCGTCGGCCTCGCCGTCGACGAGCCCGTCTACGGGGCCCTGGTCTCCATGGGTGCCCTTTCCGGCGTCATCGGCGACACCGCCGACGCGTACCGGATGCGGTTCTACAACATCGCCGTCCCCCAGCTCTTCGGCGCGCTCGGCGTCACCCTCGGCAGCCTCGTCTTCGGCCAGGGCTGGCTCGCCGTCATCGTCCTCACCCTGGTCGCGCTCGTCTCCGGGATGATCTCGTCCATCGGCGCCGTCGCCTCCGTCTCCGGCCTGCTGCTGCTCCTCAACGCCGTCGTCGGCGCCGGCCTCCCCATGCCCGAGCCGTGGTGGAAGCCGGCCCTCCTGCTCACCCTCGGCGGAGCCGTCGTCCTCGTCCTGACCCTGCTCGGCTGGCCCTGGCGCCGCGGCGTCCCGGAGCGGGCGGCCGTGGCCGGCACCTACCGGACCCTCGCCGACCTCCTCGAAGCCGCCGGCACGGACGCGTACGACGAGAAGCGCCAGGCCGTCACCACCTCCCTCAACCAGTCCTACGACCTCGTCCTCGCCCGCCGCACCCGCGTACACGGCCGCGCCCCCGCCCTCGTCCGGCTGCTCGCCCAGCTGAACGTGGTGATCCCGCTGGTCGAGGCCGCCCCGGCCGCGCACTTCGCGGCGCGGCGCTTCCACCGGCCGCTGCCCGCCGAGATCCCCGCGGCCGTGCGCGAGCTGGCCGACGCGATCGAGGAAGGCCGCACGGGCACCCCCGTACTGGACCTCCCCGAGGCCACGCGCCCGTCCGAGAAGGCCGTCGACCAGGCCCTGCGCCACGCCGCGACCGTCGTCCACAAGGCGGAGCCGAACCCCTACAACGTCGACGACCGGCTCGGCCGCCCCGCCGCCCTGCGCGTCCGGGTCCGCCGCACGGCCCGCGCCGTGCTGTTCTCCGAGGCGTCCTGGCGCTATGGACTACGCCTCGCCCTCTGCATCGGCCTCGCCCAGGCGCTGGTCTCGCTCATCGACGTACCCCGCTCCTACTGGGTCGCCCTCACCGTCACCTTCGTGCTGAAGCCGGACTTCGGCTCCGTCTTCTCCCGGGCCGTGCTGCGCGCGCTCGGCACCGCGGCCGGGCTCGTCGTCGCCGCGCTGGTCCTCTCGGAGGTGCCGCGCGGATGGTGGGACGTGCCGGTGATGCTGGTGCTCGCCGGGCTGATCCCCGCCTTCTCCGCGAAGGGGTACGCCTTCCAGACCGCGGCGATCACCCCCGTCATCCTGCTGCTCTCCGACCTCCTCAACCGCCAGGGCTTCGACCTGGTGCTGCCGCGGCTGTACGACTCGCTCATCGGCTGCGGGATCACCCTCGTCTTCGGATACCTGCTCTGGCCGGAGTCCTGGCACAGCCGGATCGGCGACCGGCTCGCGGACGCCGTCGCCGACTCCGCGGCGTACGTGACGCGGGCGTTCTGCCCGCCCGAGGAGGAGGACCCGGCCGCCCGGGTCCGCGCCCGCCGGGCGCTGTACCGCGACCTGTCGGCCGTACGTTCCGAGTTCCAGCGCGCCCTGACCGAGCCGCCGCCCACCGGCACCGTGGCCTCCGCCTGGTGGCCGCTGGTCGTCGCCGTGGAGCGGATCGTCGACGCGACGACCTCGGCCCGGGTCCGCGTCGACCACGGCGCGCCGGCCCCCGACCCGGCGGAAGTGTCGGCCGTGGACCAGCAGTTGCGGGAACTCGCGGACGGACTGCGCAGCAGCGCCGTCCTGGTGGAGGTACGGGCGGAGCTGAGCGGTGACGAGCAGGGGGTCCTCGCACCGCTGCGGCAGGAGGTGAGTGCGGCCCGGGCCATCGCCACTCCCCGGCGCGAGACGGACTAAACACCCGACGCGGGGCGTACGGAAGCCCTTACCGGCGGTCACTGAACGGAACCCTCCGTACCGCCGTTACCGGAATCCACAGGTGCGACTACGATGCGCTCGATTCACCTTGATCCGTGCTCGTCCCGGCGAACAAGTGACCCGGCGGCACGGTCACTTCGTCCTGCACCACCCCCACGTGCCCCCAAGGACAGGCCATGCGCACCACCACCGGCAGAGGGCTGCAGCCCAACGTCCTCGGGACCTTCGACACGATCGTCATGGCCGTCGCCGGCAGCGCCCCCGCCTACTCGCTGGCCGCCACCACCGCCGTCCTCTTCGGCGCGGTCGGCCTGGCCGGACCTGCGGCGCTGCTCTACTGCGCGATACCGATGCTCGGCATCGTCCTCGCCTACGCCCGCCTCGGCCGGATCGACGTCAACGCGGGCGCCGGGTACTCCTGGGTGGGTCGCACCCTCCACCCCTTCCTCGGCTTCCTCTCCGGCTGGGCCCTCGTCGTCTCCGCGACCGTCTTCATGGTCGCCGGCTCGCTGCCCGCCGGCGCGATGACGCTCTCGCTGATCGACCCGGACCTCGCCGACAACACCCCGCTCGCCGCCGCCGTCGGCGCCGGCTGGTTCCTGATGATGCTGCTCGTGGTCCTGGGCGGCGCCCGGCTCACCGTGCGGGCCCAACTCCTCATGTCGGGCGTCGAGATGCTGATCCTCGTCGTCTTCGTCCTGGCCGCCGTCCTGCACCGCGGGCACGCCACCGCCTTCGACTGGTCCTGGTTCGGCTTCGACCACTTCGACGGCGCGACCGGCTTCGCCTCGGGCGCGCTGATCGCCGCGTTCTACTACTGGGGCTGGGACGTCACCAGCAACCTCAGCGAGGAGACCCGCGACAGCCGCCGCACCGCCGGGCGCGCCGCCCTCGTCGGCGTCGGCGTCGTCTTCCTGCTCTTCGAGGCGTTCACGGTCGCCGTCAACGTGCTGCTGAGCGCGGGGCGGATCGAGTCCGCAGGGGCGAACGTGCTGGCCGTCCTCGGCCAGGAGATCTGGCCGGGCGTCGGCGGCAAGCTGCTGATCCTGGCGGTGCTGCTGTCCACGGTCGCCACCCTGGAGACCACCCTCATCCAGGTGACCCGCTCGCTGTTCGCGATGGGCCGCGACCGCACGATGCCGGCCGCGCTGGGGACCGTGCACCGCCGCTGGAACACCCCGTGGGTGGCGATCGCCGCCGTCGGGGGCGCGGCGCTGCTGATGTTCGCCGCGGCGTCGGCCGCCGGCTCCGTGGGGTCGATCCTCCGCGACGCGGTCTCCGCGATCGGGCTCCTGATCGCGTTCTACTACGGTCTCGCGGGCATCGCCGCGGTCGTCGCCTACAAGGGGATGGTGCTGACCTCCGCACGCAACCTCCTCCTCGGCGGCGTCTGGCCGCTCCTCGGCGCCGCGTTCATGCTGTGGGCGTTCGTCGAGTCACTGGGCGAACTGTCCACGACCGCCCTGGTCATCGGCCTCGGCGGGCTGCTCGCCGGGGTCGTCCCGATGCTCGTGTACTGGCGGAAGGGGAGCGCTTACTACCGTCCCGCGCGACTCGACGCGGCCCGCGCGCTGGCCGCGGCGGAACCGTTCGGACCGACCACGCCCCGCCCCCGCCGCGCGGACGAATCGCTGGCGACGGACTTCTGACCCCGGCTACCTCGCTGCTTCGCACCTCGCTTCCGACTCCTGGCTACTTCGCATCCGAACCCCTGGCTGCTTCGCATCCGGCATCTGGCTACTGAGGGAGGACCTGGATGGCCGCTCTCCGCCGACCGTCCCGCTCGGCCCGCTCGGCACGCTTCACGCCCGACCTCGACCCGGACTTCGGGGACCGCGCGCTCACCGCGGCGCGCCACGACATGGTCATCGGCCGCTGGCAGGGCGTACGGGATCTGCTGCGGGCGACCGGCGAGGACTGGGCCCGTCGGACGCACCGGCTGCGGCTCCTCGCGCACGCCGCCGCGGGCAGCTCCACGGTCGAGGCCTGGCGGGCGTCCGAGCCCGACAGTCCGGACGCGGCGGTGCTGCGGGCGGCGACCGAGGTGGTCCGGATCTTCGACACGGCCATCGCGGCCGGGCGGGGCGCCACCGTGGACCGGGGGCGGCTGGACGCGACCGTCGACGCCTGCCTCGGCGCGGCGCAGGCGGCGCCCGCCGACCCGATGCCGTGGGTCTCGCTGCTGTCGGTGGCCCGGCTCTACGAGGGCGGGGTGCAGCGCCGCGAACTGCGGCAGTGGTTCGACGAGTTGCGGCGGCGGGACCCGTACAACACCGAGGGGCACGCGCAGCTGCTGCGCTACTGGTCGGCGCGGTGGCACGGCACGCACGGCGCGATGTACGACTTCGCCCGGGACGCGGCGGGGGTGGCTCCACCGGGGTCCCCGCTGCCGATCCTGGTCCAGGTGGCCCGGGTGGAGGAGTACCGCTACATCGCGGACGGGGCGCTCGGGCGGGGCCCGGTGCGCGGCTTCGACCAGCACTGGAAGCACGAGCTCGCGGTGACGGAGCTGCGCCGGACGCACGCCCGCTGGATCGGCGGCCGGGAGCCGGGCCGCCCGGTGGCCCCGGAGGAGGTGCCGGACCTCAACTACCTGGCGCACGCGGCGTGTTACGCGGGCCAGGTGGAGGTGGCGCGGGAGGTGCTCGGGATGCTGGGGACGCGGGCGTCGTGGGTGCCCTGGTCGTACACCGGGGATCCGGAGGAGCAGTTCGTACGGTTCAGGGAGGGCCTGGGGGTGGTGTGAGGGGCGGTGCCACGCCCCCCACACCACGTTTCACTCGGCTCAGACGCCGATGTCGCGGCCGTCCTTGCGCCAGACGGCGACGACGGACGGGCGGACGATCTTGCCCGGGCCGTCGGGCCAGACCGAGGCGGGCTTCTCGACGGACGCGCCGTCGATCTCGCCCGGGTGCTGCACCGCGACGATGACGCGGCGGTCCTGGATGATCGGGCCGCAGGTCTCGGCGCCCTTCGGGACCGTCAGGAACTGCTTGAGCTCACCGCGCCGCTCGCCCTGCGTCGCGACACCGAACAGGCCGTCGTGCGAGCCGAGCTGGTTGCCGTCGGTGGAGATCCACAGGTTGCCGTGCGGGTCGAAGGCGACGTTGTCCGGGCAGGAGATGGGGGAGACCTTCTCCTTGGGGAAGCCGGCGAAGTACGTGGCCGGGTCGTTCGGGTCGCCGGCGACGAGGAAGAGACGCCAGGCGAAACCGTCGGAGGCCGGGTCGTCCCAGTGCTCGGCGAGCTCCAGGATCTGACCGTGCTTGTTGAGGTTGCGCGGGTTGGCCTCGTCGGCGGGGGCGTAACCGGTCTTGCCGCGGTTGGAGTTGTTGGTGAGCGCGACGTAGACGCGGCCGGTGCGGGGGCTCGGCTCGACGTCCTCGGGGCGGTCCATCTTCGTCGCCCCGACCTTGTCACCGGCGAGGCGGGTGAAGACGTACACCTCTTCGGCGGTCATGCCGGGCACGTGGGAGACGTCGCCGGTGGCGAGCGGGATCCACTGGCCGCTGCCGTCGAACTCGCCGTCGCTAGGCAGCTTGCCCGTGCCGTCGATCTCGGCGGGGCTGTCGCCGGTCAGCTTGGCGACGTAGAGCGTGCCCTCGTCGAGGAGGGTGAGGTTGTGCTCGCGGGCGGCCCGGGAGTTCCCCTTCTTCATCCGCTTCGACGAGACGAACTTGTAGAAGTAGTCGAAGCGCTCGTCGTCGCCCATGTAGACGACCGGACGGCCGTCCTCGGTGAGGCGGGGCTGCGCGGCCTCGTGCTTGAAGCGGCCGAGCGCGGTGCGCTTCTTCGGGGTGGAGTCGGGGTCGTACGGGTCGAGCTCGACGACCCAGCCCTGGCGGTGGACCTCGTTGGGCTCCTGCTTGACGTCGAAGCGCTTGTCGAACCGCTCCCACTTGCGCTCGGTGGCGCCGGAGCCGATGCCGTAGCGCTTGTCGGTGGCGCTGGAGCCGTTGGCGAAGTACTGGTTGAAGTTCTCCTCGCCGTGGAGGGTGGTGCCCCACGGGGTGGTGCCGCCGGCGCAGTTGTTGAGGGTGCCGAGGACCTTGCGGCCGGACGGGTCGGCGGAGGTGCGCAGCAGCGCCGAGCCGGCGGCGGGGCCGGTCAGCTCGAACTCGCTGGTGGTGTGGAGGCGGCGGTTGAGGTAGTGGCGGGTGACCGGGGTGAGCTTGCCGGAGCGGTACTCCTCCTCGACCACGACGACGGAGAGACCGTGGGCGGCCCAGGCGATCTCGACCTGCTCGCGGGTCGGGTTCTCGGGGTCGTAGCCCTTGAACATCAGGATCTCGTCGGTGTACTCGTGGTTCGCGACGAGAACCTGGCGGCCGGGCTCGCGGCGGAGCGGGAGAAGGCTCAGGAAGTCGTTGTTGTAACCGAACTGCCCGGCCTGCGCCTTCGCGGTCTGCTTGTCGGCGTCGAAGGCCGGCGCGCCGCGGAGGATCGGCTCGCCCCAGCGGATGACGACGTTCTGCTCGTAGCCGGAGGGCACCGTGACCTTGTCGGCGGTGTTGGGCGCGACGGGCGCGAAGCGCAGACCGCGGGCGCCGTCGACGCGTCCGGGCTGGTGGCCGTGCCCGGCGGCCGGGGCGGCGACGGCCGGGGCGCTGCCCGAACCGACGACGGCGCCACCGGCGGCGGCCGCGACGGTGACGACGGCGGCGGCGCGCATCATCGAACGGCGCGAGTAGGCGCCGGCTATGACGTCACCGACGTACTCGTTGTCGCTGGTGTTGGGCACCTCGTGGAAGCAGGCGTCACCACAGCGGTACCGACAGGTGAGGGCGGAACGGCCGCCTCCGTGCGGGTTGGTGCTCAGCAGCGGCAGCAGTTTGCGCACTTCGTCCTCCTCCGGCGCAGACTGCGCCCCCATGGTCCCGACATGGCGTCGGGAATCCGTCCGGCGGTGACGTTATGTGTACACATCTGCACGGGGGCGGCGCCGGAGTGAACGTCGGATGAATGCGCGGAAACCGGAGGCGGTTTGGGGGCCACTCGGGGTGCCGTCGGCGACACACCCGGGGCCGCTAACCTTACGTGTCCGCCCTGGCCAGGGATGATTCCCCCAGTACGGACATTCATCGCACCCAACTCATGCGAAAGGCCTCGCCCATGGGCATTCGGAGCTTGCTGCGCAAGGTGTTCGGACGCGACCGTGCGGACCAGCACGACGAAACTCCGGCAACCTCCGTCCCGCCCCAGGCGGACCGCGCGACGTCTGAGGACCCCCGACCGGTGACGCTCCCGTCCCCGACCCCGGCGGAGCCGGAGCCCGCGGCGGCGCGCCCGAAGGAGTCGACGGATCCCGCGCCGACCCGCCCGAAGGACTCGACGGATCCCGCGCCGACCCGCCCGAAGGACTCGGCGGCCCAGCGCGCGGCGGACGACCTGGTGGCGGCGGCCTTCGACAACCCGAAGGTCCCGGGCGCGAGGACGGCGGAGCCGTCGGGGAAGGCGGAGGCGTCGGGGCAGGCGGAGGCTGTTGCCGAGCCGACGGCGGCGGTTGCGCCGGCGTCGGTGGAGGCCGGGGCCGAGGCCGGGGAGCCGGCGGCGGTTGCGTCGGCCGAGCCCGAGGCCGAAGCTGCCGAGTCGGAGGCCGGAGAGCCGGAGGCTTCGGCGGCTGCCGAGCCCGAGGCGCCGGCGACGCCGGTTGCGTCCGCCGAGCCCGCGGACGAAGCTGCCGAGGCCGAGCCTGAGGCCGGGGAGCCGGAGGCTTCGGCGGCTGCCGAGCCCGAGGCGTCCGCGACCGAGCCGGAGGCCGAGGACGAGGCCGACGAGCGCGCGACGTCCGCCACCGAGGCCGCGACCGAGCCGGAGGCGCGGGACGCGGCCGACGACGCGGTTACGGAACCGCTGGTGGCCGACACCACCACCGAGGCGCCTGCCGCGCTCGACACCGACGGCGAGCAGGCCACGCCCGCCGACGACGCCAACGCCGAGCCGGAGACCACGCCGGTCGCTGACGCGACCGCCTCCGAGGCCGGCGAGCAGACTGAGACCGCGCCGGAGGCGGAGCTCGCGGACGAGCCGAAGGCATCGGCCGACGCCGACGCGGCCGTCGCGCCGGAGGCGCAGGACGCGCCCGCCACCGCCCCGGAGGGCGAGGCCGCCGTCGAGGCGGAGCCGCAGAACGTACCCGCCGCGGACGCGACCGCACCGGAGGGCGAGACCGCCGCCGTCGAGCCGCAGACCGTTGCCGTCGCGGACGAGCCGGAGGCGCAGGACGCGCCGGCGGGCGACGTCACCGTTGTCGCCGACGAAGCTTCCGAGGCCGAGGCCACGCCCGTGGCGGAGGCGCCCGCCTCCGAGGTCACCGAGCCCGAGGCGCAGGCCGCGCCCATCACGGCCGACCAGCTCACCGCGCTCGTGGCCACGGTCGACGCGGGTGAGCTCGACGCCGAGGCAGAGCCGACGGCCGCAGCCGCGGGCGAGCAGGTCGAGGTGCAGGCACCCGCCGCGTCGGAGCCGGTCGCTGCTGCCGCCGACAGCCCCGCGCCGGAGTCGCAGGACGCGCCCGTCACGGACACCACGGACGCCACCCCCGCCCTCCCCCTCGCCAAGGTCAAGGCCGACGCCCCGTACCTCGTCGAGGCGTACAAGGCCGCCGGGGCCGTGCTCAAGAAGCAGGGGCTCGGTGGGGCACGGGCCGCCGTGTACCTCGTCGTCGACCGGTCCGGGTCGATGCGCGGGTACCTCAAGGACGGCTCCGTGCAGCGCCTCGCCGAGCAGACCGTCGCGCTCGCCGCCCACCTCAGCGACGACGCCGCCGTCACCGCCGTCTTCTTCTCCACCGACATCGACGGCACCGCCGAACTCCGCCCCGAGGGCCTCGAGGGCCGCATCGACGAGATCAACGCGGGCCTCGGCCGCCTCGGCCGTACCAACTACCACCGCGCCGTCGAAGAGGTCCTCGCCCACCACGAGAAGGCCGACCCCACGCGGCCGGCGTTCGTCGTCTTCCAGACCGACGGCGCCCCCGAGTCGAAGACCGCCGCCACCCAGGCCCTCGCCGAGGCCGCCGACCGCCCGATCCACTGGCAGTTCGTGGCCTGGGGCGAGGAGGACAACAAGGCCTTCGACTACCTCCGTAAGCTCACCGCCCCCCGCACCGGCCACTTCCTCGCCGGCGCGACCCCGTCCGAGACGGCGCATCCCGCCTTCTACCGCGGGCTGCTCGCCGACTGGCAGCTCTAGCCAGGGCTCACGGCCTGGTGGTGACCGCCACAACCGTCACCACCGTCACCGTCACCCAGGTGCTCACCGCCTGGTGGTGACCGGAAGGCCAACCGGCACCACCAGGCCTCACCGCCTGGTGGTGACCGGAAGGCCAACCGGCACCACCCAGGCCTCACCGCCTGGTGGTGACCGGAAGGTCCACCGTCACCACCAGGCCCCCGCCCTCCCCCTCCCCCCGCGCCACGGCCCCCACCGTCCCCCCGTGCGCCACCGCGATCGACCGGACGATCGACAGGCCGAGGCCCGCCCCGGGCCCCATCCGGTCGCGTCCCTCCCCCCGCCGGAACGGTTCGAAGAGCCCCGGTACGTCGCCGGCCGCCACCACCGGTCCGGTGTTGACGACGGTCAGCACCCCACCCTCCACGCGCACCTCCACGCGCCCCCCGGGCACGTTGTACGCGACCGCGTTCGCGACGAGGTTCCGTACGAGCTGCCCGAGCAGCACCCGGCTGCCACGTACGACACCGCCCTCACCCGCTACCGCCACCGCCACCGCCACCCCGTACGTCTCGCACTCCTCCTCGACCACGGCCCCCAGCCGCACGTCCTCCCGTGCCTCCAGCCCCCGCTCGCTGCGGGCCAGCACCAGCAACCCCTCGATGAGCCGCTCGCTGCGCCGGTTGGAGTCCAGCAGCACCTGCTTGACCGCATGCGAGTCGTCGAGCCCGACCTGGATCGCGGTGCGCTGCGTGGCGAGCGGAGTCCGCAGCTCGTGCGAGGCGTTCGCGATGAAGCGCCGCTGGCTGTCGAAGGCCGTCTCCAGTCGGCCGAGCAGCGCGTCGATCGTGTCGCCGAGCTCCTTCAGCTCGTCGTCCGGCCCGCCCGCCGCGATCCTCTCGTGCAGGTTCCGCTCCGAGAGCCGCCGCGCCCGCGCGGTCATCTCGTGGACCGGCCGCAGCACCCGCCCGGCGGTCCACCAGCCCACGACGACCGCGCCGAAGGCCATGACGACCAGGGCGAGGCAGGACCACATGAGCCACTGCTCGCCCGCCGCCCGGCTGACGTCGTCGCTCAGCCGGTACGCAGTGACGGTCTCGAACGGCCCCACGACACGTACCCGCGCCGCTATGGCCTCCGCCTCCCCCTCCGTACCGGCCCGGGACAGCAGGTTCACGACCGCCAGCAGGCACCCGCCGAGGACCAGGAACACTCCCCCGTACACGAGTGCGATCCGCGTCCGGATCGTGGACCCGGCGCCGAGCAGACCCGCGCTCACAGCGCGTACCCCACGCCCTGCACGGTACGGATCAACGCGGGCTCGCCGAGCTTCGCGCGCAGCTTGCTCATGCAGACCCGTACCGCGCCCGTGAAGGGGTCGGTGTGCGCGTCCCAGGCCCGTTCCAGGAGCTCTTCGGCGGAGACCGTGGCCCCGTCCGCCTCCAGCAGGACCTGCAGCACGGAGAACTCCTTCGGGGAGAGGTCGAGCGCGCGCCCCTCCCTGGTCACGGTCCGCCGGACGGTGTCCATCCGTACCCCCGCCCGCTCCAGCTGCGGCGGTACGGGACGGGCGCTGCGCCGCCGCAGCGCGCGCACCCGGGACACCAGCTCGGGGAACTCGAAGGGCTTGCCGAGGTAGTCGTCGGCGCCGAGGTCGAGCCCCTCGACCCGGTCCTCCGTCGAAGCGGCCGCGGTGAGCATGAGGATCCGGGTCCTGGCCGCCTTGGCCACGAGCTCGCGCGCCACGTCGTCGCCGTGGACGCGGGGCAGGTCGCGGTCGAGGACGACGACGTCATAGTCGTGCAGGCCCAGGTAGGCGAGGGCGGCGTCGCCGCTGTAGACCGTGTCGACGGCGAAGCCGGCCCTCCGCAGCCCGGTGGCGACGAGCTCCGCGAGGACCTCCTCGTCCTCGGCGACCAGTACGCGCATGCTCTCTTCCTCGCTGCTCGGCACCCGGCTCTTTCTACGCCCCCCAACGTTTCCCGAACCTCTCCATCTCCCGCCGCGGCGCCCGCCCCCGTTATCGATGTGAGTGGATCTTGAACTGGCCGTTAGGATTTCGACCATGGCGGCCACTGGATCCGAGAAGCAGGGGGCGAAGGCGTACTACGTCTCGACCCCCATCTACTACGTCAACGACGCTCCTCACCTGGGCCACGCCTACACGACCGTCGCAGGCGACGTGCTCACGCGCTGGCACCGTCAGCGCGGCGAGAAGGTGTGGTACCTCACCGGCACGGACGAGCACGGTCAGAAGATCATGCGCACGGCCGAGGCGAACGACGTCACGCCTCAGGCCTGGTGCGACAAGCTCGTCGAGGAGGCGTGGAAGCCCCTCTGGGAGCACCTGAACATCGCGAACGACGACTTCATCCGGACGACGGAGAAGCGTCACACCGACCGCGTCCAGGAGTTCGTGCAGGACCTGTACGACAAGGGCGAGATCTACAAGGGCGGGTACGAAGGCCCGTACTGCGTGGGTTGTGAGGAGTACAAGCTCCCCGGCGACCTCATCGAGGCGGAGGACGGCACGAAGCTGTGCCCGATCCACAAGAAGCCGGTGGAGATCCTCAAGGAGGAGAACTACTTCTTCAAGCTGAGCGAGTACGGCCCGAAGCTGCTGGAGTTCTACGAGGCGAACCCGGGCTTCATCCAGCCCGAGTCGGCGCGCAACGAGGTCGTGAACTTCGTCAAGCAGGGCCTGCAGGACCTGTCGATCTCGCGCTCGACGTTCGACTGGGGCATCCCGATCCCGTGGGACGAGAAGCACGTCATCTACGTGTGGGTCGACGCGCTCCTGAACTACGCCACGGCGGTCGGCTACAACGAGAACCCGGAGAAGTTCGCGGACACGTTCCCCGCGAACGTGCACCTGGTCGGCAAGGACATCCTGCGCTTCCACGCGGTGATCTGGCCGGCGATGCTGATGGCACAGGGCCTGCCGGTCCCGGGCCGGGTGGCCGCGAACGGCTGGCTGATGGTCGGCGGCGAGAAGATGTCGAAGTCGAACCTGACCGGCATCAAGCCGCAGGACCTGACCTCGCACTTCGGCGTGGACGCGTACCGCTGGTACTTCCTGCGCGCGATCGCGTTCGGCAGCGACGGCTCGTTCTCCTGGGAGGACTTCACCGCCCGCTACACCTCCGAGCTGGCGAACGACTACGGCAACCTGGCGTCCCGGGTCGCGGCGATGGTCGGCAAGTACTTCGACGGCGCCCTGCCGGCCGCGACGGCCGACGGCGACGCGGAGAAGGCGATCCACGAGGGCCTGGCGAAGGCCGTCGCGACGGCCGACCTGAAGATCGGCGAGGAGCTGGACTTCCAGGGCGGCATCCTGGCGATCTTCGACTTCGTGAAGCAGGTCAACGGCTACATCACGGAGCAGGAGCCGTGGAAGGTCGCGAAGGACGAGTCGGAGGCGGGCCGGGCCCGCCTTGCGACGATCCTCTACACGGCGGCCGAGTCGCTGCGCGCGGTCGCGGTCCTGCTGAACGCGATCATGCCGGAGACCTCCCAGAAGCTCTGGGAGTCCCTCGGCGCCGAGCCCGCCCTGGGCGCCCTGGCGACCCAGCCGGTCCAGTCGGCCGGCGAGTGGGGCAAGCTCCCGGCGGGCGCGACGGTGACGAAGGGCGCGGTGCTCTTCCCGCGCCTGGAGGAGCCGAAGAAGGACTGACCCGAGGAGGGTTCGACCCTCTCCTCGCACGCACACGGCCGTGGCCGCCGCTCCCTCCGGGGGACGGCGGCCATCGTCGTACGCGGACGGACGCGCCGGAACCGAGACGTCCGGGTGGCTGAACAGGACCGGTCGCCATGGCGGTTGACCTACGTTCTAGGGCATGTCCATGCCGCCGCCCCCAGGGCCATCCGCGCACCAGAGCCCCCCGCCCCCGGGGTACCCGCAGCCGAACGCGTACGGGCCCGGCCCCGCACAATCGCCGTACCCGCAGCCGAACGCGTACGGGCCCGGCCCTGGGCAACCGCCGTACTACCCGCCGCAGGGCGCGTGGGGCGCGCCTCCGCCCCCGCCGCCGAAGAAGAACCGGACCGGTCTGACCCTCGGGATCGTCGCCGCGTCCATCGCCGGCGTTCTGGCGCTTTCGTGGATCGGTAACGGGGGCCTCCGCGGCGGCTCGGACTCCGGGACCTATCCCGCCGCGACGCACCGACTCGCCCTCCCGAAGACGCTTCTGGACGGCCGGTACACACTCGCCGACGACCGTTCGGGCCAGGCCGACGCCGGGCTCGACAACGCGAGCGAGGCCGTCATCCGCGACCCGAAGGGCGTGATGGGCCAGTACACGACTGCCGACGAGGGCGGGGCCGGAGTCCTGGTCGTCTCCGGGCTGTACGGGCGGATCAAGGATCCGGACCTGGCCAGGGAGAAGATCCTCAAGGGCGCCCGCGAGGCGGCGGGCACCAGCGTGGTCGTCCCGCCGAAGGACGTCACCCCCTCCGGGGCGAACACGACGGTGACATGCCAGGTCCTGGCCACGGAGCAGTCGGGCGGAGGCCGGGTGACCTACCCCATGTGCGCTTGGGCGGACGACAACACCAACGCGGCCGTCGCCGAGATGACGACGGCGTCCGCGGGCCCGAGCGCGGATTCCGTCGACCTGACGAAGGCGGCCCAGACCACGCTCAAGGTCCGCGAGGAGACGCGCCGCCCGCTCGACTGACCGGGGCCAGCGGACCCGCGGCGGTCGTTCTCGGCCAATGTGATTGCAGTCGGAAAGACGAGTGTGTGACGATCGCACGCGTGTGCGTGACGGGGGAGGAGCACATGAGACTGTCCGATCTGGCTGACACATCGACGGCGACATCAGCAACGGCACCGGCACCAGCGCCGATGGATCCGCCTGCCGCCGGGCTCGAGTTCGCGGTGTTGCTGGGCGAGTTCCGGCGTACGGCGGTACTGGTCCCGATCGATCCGCACGGCGGTCTGTGGACGGCCGAGCAGGGCGGGGTGCGCTGGATCTGCGCGTTCTCGAACGAGGAGTGTCTCGCGCGATTCGCACAGGCACAGGATGACGCCGGCCGCGAGTGGGAGTACCGCACGATCCTCGGCGCCCGGCTGCTGGACGTACTGGTGCCGAAGCTGACCGCCGCGTCGGGTGTACCCGCCGGAGTGGCGCTGGACGCGGGCAGTGACGACGGAGCGTTGTTCCCGCCGGTCGAGGGCGTCGTCCCGGACTCGGCGGTCGTGGACCTCGGGGGTGGGCAGTGAGCGGCAACGAGCCGGATCTCGCGGCGGAGGAAGGCGCGCTCGAACTGATCGCGCAGGGCATCAACAAGGCGCACGGAGAGCTGAAGGACCTGTCGATCGGCCAACAGGCCATCACAGGCCGGGGGTTCTCCACGCTGGCGCTGTCCGGTGTGCAACTCGGGAATCACGGGCTGGCGGAAGAGTTCGGGACGTTCTGCGACCGCTGGGGCTGGGGAGTGCGGGACCTGATGCAGAAGGCGCAGTTGTTCACGGCCGCGTTGGGGGTGTCGGCGGGCGCGTACGGCGAGCAGGAGCGCTACCTCAAGGACACGATCAAGATCACGGTGAATGCCGTCAACGGCAATCCCCATCTGTCCGAGGACGAGGTCAAGCAGAAGAGCTGGAACGAGATCAAGAACCAGAGCCCGACCGACAACGCCGACTACAGCCCCGAGTCGATGCGCCGGGCCCAGGAGAACGTCGAGCAGACCTGGCGGGACACGGCGTACGACGTCGAGGACGGGCTGCTCGACTCGATGGGCAATGCGGGCGTCATCGATGCGCGGCAGCGTGAGGCGATGGACGCACAGCTGCGCGAGGGGCTCGACCCGACGGAAGAGGCTGTGCGTCGGGCGCAGGAGCCGAACGGCGGGGAGCGCTGACGATGCCGGAGTGGGGGGAACTGCTCGACGGCGGCAAGAGGCTGGTCGGCAAGGGCATCGACGGCGCCACGAACCTCATCGGGGACGGCCTGGACTACGTCGGCGCGGAGGGGGCCGCGGACAAGGTCGAGGACTGGGGCGACCGGACCGCGTCCTCGCTCGGGGCGGAGGTCGGCGAGGCGCAGCTCGGTCAGTCCGAGGAGCCGAACGAACTCGTGCACGGCAACGCCGGCGAGGTCACCGCCACGGTGAAGAACCTCCGGGACTTCCAGTCGGCGTTCGACAGCGTCGGCCGTGGCCTGAAGGTGCTGGACTCCGGCCGCTGGAAGGGCGAGGCGGCCGATGCGTTCCAGGAGAAGTACCGGGCCCTGCCGACGGACTGGCTGCATGCGTCCGACGCCTTCGGAGCCGCCGCGGCCGCTCTGGAGGCGTACGGTACGACGATCACCTGGGCGCAGGGCAAGGCACGCGAGGCGATCGCCCTGCACAAGCAGGGAAACGATTCCTCGACGACGGCACAGGCCGCGTACGAGAAGAAGGTCGCCGACTACAAGGCATCGCTCGACGGCGACGATCCCCTGCCCTGCCCGGCCCCGGGCACGGACCCGGGCGACGCCCAGCGGGCCCGGGCGCAGGAGATCCTCACCGACGCCCGGCGCCAGCGGAGCGAGGCGGCCGACACGGCGAAGAAGGCGATCGCGGCCGCGCTGGCCCACGCCCCTGCCGAGCCGTCGGCGGGCGACCAGCTGCTGATGGACGTCACCGACTACTACAAGGGCCAGGGCGCCGAACTGCTGCACCTCACCGGCGGCGCGGTGAAGGGCGTCGTCGGCATCACCAACTTCGTCCGTTCGATCGACCCACGAGACGCGTACAACCGCACGCACCCGGCCGAGTACTACGAGAACGTCAACATGACGCTGGCGGGTCTCGCCTCCACGGCCGCCCACCCCGACCGGGCCCTGAAGAGCGCATGGGAGGCCGCGAAGGGCGACCCGAGCGAGTTCCTCGGCCGGCTGATACCGGAGATCTTCGGCACGAAGGGCCTCGGCGGCGCGAAGACGATCACGCGCGTGTCGGATCTCGCCGACGACGCCAAGGGCAAGGGCACGGGCGAGGGCCGGGCGGGCCACACGGAGGATCCGCACGCCACCGGCCGCGAGGACGCGGAGAAGTGCAAGTGCGGCGATCCGGTCGACATGGCGACGGGCCGGATGGTCCTGCCCCAGACCGACATCGCCCTGCCGGGCTCCTTGCCGTTGGCCCTCACCCGTACCTTCGAGTCCTCCTACCGGGCGGGCCGTTGGTTCGGCCCGACATGGTCGAGCACGCTGGACCAGCGCCTGGAGATCGACGCCGAGGGAGTCGTCCTCCTCTGCGAGGACACCAGCCTGCTCGCCTACCCGCACCCCGCCCCTGGCGTCCCCGTGCTGCCCACGCACGGCATCCGGCGCTGGACGCTGGACCGCGACGGCGACACGTACACGGTCACGGACCCCGGCACGGGCCGCGTCCTGCACTTCACGCTGCACACGGACGACCTCGCCCTCCTCTCCCAGATCGACGACCGCAACGGCAACTGGATCACCTTCGAGTACGACGCCGCCGGCGCTCCCACCTCGGTCGTCCACCACGGCGGCTACCACCTGAAGCTGACGACCGACGGCTCCCGCGTGACCGCCCTGCACCTGGGCGAACAGGAGGTCCTCCGCTACGGCTACACCGGCGGCCACCTGACCTCCGTCACCAACTCCTCCGGGCGGCCCCTGAGCTTCGGCTACGACGAGCACGGCCGGATCACCTCCTGGACCGACACCAACGACTCCCGCTACGACTACGTCTACGACGACCGGCACCGCTGCGTCTCCCAGTCGGGCGCGGACGGTGTCATGGCCTTCCGCTTCACCTGGGCCGACGGTCTGACCACGGTCACGGACGCCCTCGGCCGCACGACCCGGTACGACGTGGACGAGCGTCGGCAGATCGTCGCCGAGACCGACCCGACCGGCGCGGTCACCCGGTACGAACGGGACGCGCGGGGCCGCCTGTTGTCCCGTACGGATCCCATGGGCGCGGTCACGCGCTTCGCGTACGACGAGGAGGGCCGCCTCGTCTCGGCCGTCCGCCCGGACAGGCGGACCACGACGGCCGAGTACAACGCCCTCGGGCTCCCGGTCCGCATGACGCGCACGGACGGCACGACCGTCCGCCAGACGTACGACGAGCGCGGAAACCGCACGTCGGTGACGGAGGCGTCCGGGGCGCGGACGGAGTTCTCGTACGACGACGGAGGCCGGCTGACCGGGATCACCGACCCCGAGGGCCACACGACCCGGCTGGTCCTGGACAGCCACGGCCTCCCCGTCCGGATCACGAATCCACTCGGCGCGACGACCCGGTACGAACGGGACGCCTTCGGCCGCACGGTCGGGACCACGGACCCGCTCGGTGCCGAGACCCGCTTGGAGTGGACGGTCGAGGGCCGGCTGGCGCGGCGCGTCGCGCCGGACGGCTCGGTGGAATCGTGGACGTACGACGGCGAGGGCAACTGCCTGACCCACACGGACGCGCTGGGAGCCACGACCCGCTTCGAGTACGGCGACTTCGACGTGGTGCGGTCCCGTACGGACCCGGACGGAGTCCACTACGCCTTCACCCACGACGCCACGCTTCAGCTGACGCAGGTCACCAACCCCCAGGGCCTGACCTGGGACTACGACTACGACCAGGCCGGCCGACTGCTGTCGGAGACGGACTTCGACGACCGGACGCTGACGTACGCCTATGACGCGGCGGGCCGGCTGACGTCCCGTACGAACGCACTCGGCGAGGCGGTCCGCCTCGAGCACAACGCCCTCGGCCAGACCATCCGCAAGGACGCGGCGGGCGCGGTCACCACATACGAGTACGACATCTTCGACGAACTCGCGGCGGCGACGGGCCCGGACGCGACACTGGTGCGCCTCCGGGACCGCTACGGCCGCCTCAAGTCGGAGACGGTGAACGGCCGGACGCTGACGTACGCGTACGACGGGGTCGGCCGCCGGGTGGGGAGGCGGACGCCGGGCGGTTCGGTGAGCGAGTGGTCGTACGACGCGGCGGGCCGCAGAAGCCGGCTCACCACCTCAGGCCGCACGCTCGACTTCTCCTTCGACGCCATGGGCCGCGAAGTGGCCCGGAACGTCGGTGACTTCACCTCCCTGACGTCGTCCTTCGACGAGCTGGGCCGCCTGACGACGCAAGAGATCACGTCGGGCGGAGACCACCTCCAGCACCGCCGTTACGGCTACCGCCCCGACGGTGGACTGATCTCCGTCACGGACGCGCTGTCGGGGACGCGCCGCTTCGACCTGGACGGGGCGGGCCGTGTCACGGCGGTCCGGGCGGACCGCTGGACGGAGCGCTACGCCTACGACGAGGCGGGCAACCAGACGGAGGCGTCCTGGCCGTCCACCCACCCGTCCCACGAGTCGACGGGCGTGCGGACGTATCAGGGCACCCGCATCACCCAGGCCGGCACGGTCCGCTATGAACACGACGCCCAGGGCCGCACCGTCCTGCGTCAGAAGACCCGCCTCTCCCGGAAGCCGGACACCTGGCGGTACGAGTGGGACGCGGAGGACCGCCTGACCTCGGTGACCACCCCGGACGGCACGGTCTGGCGGTACGCGTACGACCCCCTGGGCCGCCGCATATCCAAGCAGTCCCCTTTCGAGACGATCCACTTCACCTGGGACGGCACGACCCTCTGCGAACAGACGACGGCCGACGTCACCCTGACCTGGGACCACGCGGGCCTGCGCCCGCTGGCCCAGACCGAGCGCCGCACGGACTCCACCGACGAGCGCTTCTTCGCCATCGTCACGGACCTGATCGGCACCCCGACAGAACTCGTCGACGAATCGGGCGCCCTGGCCTGGCACTCCCGCACCACGCTCTGGGGCACGACCACCTGGAACAGATCGGCCTCCGCCTACACCCCGCTCCGCTTCCCGGGCCAGTACTTCGACCCCGAATCGGGCCTCCACTACAACTACTTCCGCTACTACGACCCGGAATCGGCCCGCTACCTCAGCCAGGACCCCCTGGGCCTGGCCCCGGCGGACAACCCGGCGACGTACGTCCACAACCCGCACACGTGGAGCGACCCGCTCGGTCTGGGCCCTTGCCCACCCAAGGGCGAGCACTCCAACCCCTTTCAACACAGAGCTGACGCAGAAAAGGCCGCCTTCGAAGCAGCTGGCGTACCCTACGGCACTGTTCCTGACGCTGAATGGCTCGTGATGGGGGACGTCCAGTATGCACACATGCCTGGTTACCTCTACTCCCCAAACCCCACCCACTGGGGCCGCTTCCGACAATTCGAAACAGACGAGGGTTCTCGGGTTGTCGTGGAGCACACATTCGACCGAGCTGGGCCACACTTCCATGCTGGTATACCGAAACAGGGTGGCGATCAATCAGGTGTGAACTTCGGATGGGACAACTCTCCCGGAGAGGGGCGCAACCGTTACAATGAATCACTAACTCGGTACGGGAAAGTCAATAAACCAGGTGGCGATCACCACTTCTTCTACAAAGAGGGATGGGGGACATGGTAGAAGAATCAGAAGGGGAATCCGAGCTGTTGGAGTCGCTCGCAGCTGTGGGACTCGTAGCAGGCAACGGAAGACTTCCCGATGGAGCACCGGACCCTGCCGAGGCAGTACTTGCCGTGACGGGTTACTACGTCGAGCCGACTGCATCTGTTCCGCATACCGCGTCAGATGCGCGGGATCAGGTGGACATTCGCTGGCACGCAGAGGCCGACAAACTCGAGATCCACGACGCGAACGGAGAGTTCCTGCTGCGCACGTCCAGTCCGGGAAGTGTGCGCCGAGGCTGGCTGCGCGTCAGGGACACCGTCGGAGATCACCTTCCTTCACGCATCACTGCTGCAACCGGGTACCGCGAGTTCATCGCCGTGTCACTGGACGGGCGCGCACTGTGCGCCGTTTCTGTCGAGGACGACGAGGACTGGATCGTCACGCATGTATTCTGAGGCGGCAACGATCCGAGAGTTCAAGCCCGTCCGCGGGACGGGTGGCACGCCCGGCTCGATGCTGCATGACGGCGCGAACGGAACAGCGCTGGAGTGGCGTCAGAAGCTGGAGGCCAGCGGACTGACAGTGCTCGATTGCGAGGTCCCTGACGGCTTTCCCGAGGTCATGTCCGCGATCTATGCGGTCAACGGATTCGAAGTCGAACCAACTGTGGTTGTCAGCGAATCCCTGCCCGACGCCTCCGCACAGTTGGATCGCGAATGGGCGGCCCAGATTGACGCCCATCACCTCATCACAAAAGGCAACGCATTCTATATTCTGGCTCCGGTCGCACGCGGGCACGAAGTCGGCTGGATCCATGTACGGGACCCCATCGGCAGCGATCTTCCGTCCCGAATCCATGCCGGCACCGGCAACACCGAGTTCATGGCGGTATCGGAGGACGGCCGAGTAATGTGCGCAGTCTCCACGGAGGAATCGGAGACGTGGATCGTCGTCCATCGATTCCCGTAGTCGACCGGCGGCCCGGGGTTCTCGATTCTCGAACGCGTCGCGTGAACCCCAGGCGCCCCGTCCACGAGAGGCCCCGGTAGCGCTGAGGCCTGACGAAGCGCCGGTCGGGGCCCGACACCTGGCGCTACAAATGGGACGTGGAGGACCGCCGCCGTCGGTGACGCCACCGGACGGCGCGGCGTGGAAGCAATCCCCCTTCGAGACGGTCCACTTCACGTGGGATGGCACGACCCTCTGCGAACAGACGACCGAAGACGTCACCCTCACCTGGGACCACGCGGGCCTACGGCCCCTGGCCGGAGCGCCGCACGGACTCCACCGACGAGCGCTTCTTCGCCATCGTCACCGACCTCATCGGCACCCCCGCTACCTCAGCCAGGACCCCCTGGGCCTGACCCCGGCCCCGAACCCGGCGACGTACGTCCACAACCCCCACACGTGGTCGGACCCGCTGGGGCTGGGCCCGTGTCCGGGACAGATTCTCGGCGACACGTCGAAACTTGAGGGGTGGATTCCCAACGAAGTGCCAGAAGAGTCCTGGGCTGTTCTGAAAGACATTCGAACGTACGGAGTCGAGGCACAGGGAGCCGGACCCCAACTCATGGGGCCATCAATACCGAAGCCTTTCGAGAACAGCGGCAAGAACGGCGGATACAAGCTGCCCGAGTTTGACAGCACTGGAGAATCAATTCGCTACACAGAGTGGGGAACGGTGCAATCGGCACAGAATCCGAAACCCGGTGGGGAGCGAGTCATCACGGGGTCTGACGGCTCGGCATACTACACTCCGACTCATTATCAGACATATATCGTCATGGAGGCAGGCCGATGAGCGGAGTCGACTGGTGGGGGAACTCTGCCCCTTGGATTCACGTCGTACCGAGCGACGCGACCGTCGCAGCAACGGAGGCTCTGCCGCCGAGTGGGCCCATCTTCGCCGCCAGGATGCAAGGTCGAGAAATGAACGACGCCGACGGCGTCTTCACTCAATTCTACGAGCACCTCCGACTTCCGGACTATTTCGGCTGGAACTGGAATGCCCTCCACGACTGCCTGTCGGACCTCAAGTGGATCACCGCCGGGAAATGCATTCTGATCGTGGACAACGCAGAAAGCATCCTCGTCGAGAGCCCGGGGGAGCGCACCGAATTCTTCCGAGCCCTACTACGGGCTGCTGACCATTGGGCAGGAAAGCCAGACTTGCCGGGGCACGCAAAGAGAACGCTCCACGCACTGTTCTTGTGTCACCCGATGTCGTGCGATGAGTTCAGCCAGGAGATCACTCGAAGTTACAGCGCTCGATAGCGGTCACTTTCAGTAAAGCCTGGTCCGGCGCCGCTGTGCGCTCAGATACGGGCCCCTCCGGGTCAGCGCACCCAGCCCTTGAGCGGCTCGGTGTCCAGTTCCATGTCCACCGGCTCCGGCAGCGTGACCGTCTTACCGAACGGCACCGTCGCCACCATCTCGTAGCGCTCCCCGTCCGGTTGGGAATGGACCTTGACCTCGCACATGGTCCTGTCGATCAGCAGGTACACGGGGATACCGGTCTCGGCGTAGGCACGCGGCTTTTCGACGCGGTCGCGGCGACCGGTGTCCGAGTCGCCGGAGGTGACTTCGACGACCATCAGGACGCCGTCGGCACTCGCCCACTCGCCCTGGCCGACGAACGTGTCACTCGGTGCGAGACAGCCGTCGGGACGGGCGTTGCCTTTCCGGTACCTCTCGACCCTCAGGCCCTGGTCCGGGTAGAGCCACCAGCCCGCGTCGGTCTGGATGCACAGACGTGTGAGCCACTCGATGATCCGCCCGTGGTCGCCGTCCGGCAATGCCTTCTCCCCGATCTTCCCGTTGATGAACTCAAGGCGCAGAGATTCGTCCACGCGTTCGCCAAGACGGGCGAGTTCCTCGAACCCCTCCTGAGTCAGGACGCTCACGGCAGACTCCTCCTGGATCGGTGGTGCCTTCCACGGTACGTGTTCACCTACGGCCCCGGCCCGGTTCGTCGCAGTCGCCATGACAGCGACCCTGGCATATGCCAGAGGCGTGGATCGAAGGATTGCGACCCGTTCACCCCTGTGGGTGACACAGCCCGCTCACAGCCCAGCTCGGGGAAACGCCCAGGTCCGGGGCCTAGCCTGCCGCGCATGACTGTGAGCCGTAAGGACGAGGAGCTGGCCCGGGTCGCTGTGGAAGGGCTGCTGGGTGGGGTCCGGCTGCCGGGCAGTGGGGAGGGGGATCCCGGGGCGCTGCGGTGGGCCGCCGAGGCGTTGGGGCCCGGGTTCGCCGCGATGGCGGCGGTCGCGCGGCGGGGCGGGGAGCCCAGTCGTGGGCTGCGCGAGGAGCTCGGGGCGATCGGGCGGGGCGCGGAGCGGGACATGCGGCGGGCCGATGGGGGCCGCGCTCTGCATCACGGGGCCGTGTGGCCGCTCGGGCTGCTGGTGGCGGGGGCTGCCCTCGCGCCGGGTGGAGGCGTGGAGGAGATCACCGGGCTCGCGCGGGCGATCGCGGCGCACCCGGACCGGCGGGCTCCCCGCACGCCCTCGCCCGGGTCCGCCGTCTCCGTCCGGTACGGGGCCGCGGGCGCGAGGGGCGAGGCGCGGGCCGGATTTCCGCACGTACGGCGGGCGTTGGCCGCCCTTGACGCCGCGCGGCGAGACGGTGACCGGGAGCCCGCGGCCCACCTCAAGGCTCTGCTCACCGTCATGACGACGCTCCAGGACACCGGCCTGCTCCACGCCGCCGGCCCGCACGGTCTGCGGGAGGTGCAGGACGGGGCCCGCGAGGTCGTCGAGGGGCGGCTCGCCCTCGACGACCTCGACCGGCGGCTGCGGGAGCGTGGCCTCCGGCCGAGGGGCAGCGGCCATCTGCTGGCCGCTGCCCTGTTCCTGGACCGGCTCCGTGGTTAGGAGGACGTGCCCGTGTGGGTCTCGTCCGGGTCGACGCCCATCGTCAGCGTGGCGACCACACCCTTCGCGATCTTCCCCTTCGGGTACTTGAGGGTGAGCAGCCCGCCCTCGGCCCCGTTGCCCGGGTAGATCGTGTCCGCGTCGAGCGTCGTGCGTTCCGTCGTGCTGGTGGAGTACGGGGCGACCTTCGCGGAGTCCAGGACGGCGGACTCCGCGAAGAACAGCTGGCCGGTGTGGCAGGTGTGCCCGCTCTCGTAGCCGGACTCGGTCATCTTGCCGCCCACGTGCACCTTGGTGTGGATGTGGACGCAACGGCCCCGGTACCAGCCGGGGAAGACCGTCTTGAACTCCACGTACCCGTGTTTGTCGGTGAGTTGGGTGCCGCGCAGGTATCGCTTGTCGTCCGTGGGCTCCTCGTGGCCGCCGCCTCCGCCGCCGCCCGGCCCTCCGGTGGGAGGCGTCCCGGTCGGCGTCCCGGTCGGCGTTCCGCTCGGCATGTCCGTCGGCATGTCCGTGGGAGGGATACCCGTCGGCGGCGTGCCGCCTCCGCCTCCGCCTCCGCCGCCCGTGCTCAGGCTCTCGTACCCCGAGTAGATGCCCAGCGCGTCGCAGTGCCAGATGTCGACCGCGGCGCTCCGCAGCGGCTTGCAGGTGTCGGCATCGATCACCTTCAGGCGCACGGTCAGCGGGATGCCCTCCCGGTCCTCGGTGATGTCCTTCCGGATCTTGTCCGCGTCGATGTAGTACGGGCCCTCAGTGGTCTCCGACGTGAGGCGGTAGCACGCCTCGCCCGACGTGCCTGCGGACGTACCGCCCGACGCCGTGCCCTTGCCCGACGAGCCGGCCGACGCCGTCGCGACCGCGCCCGCGCCGATCCCGGCCGCGACCACCACACCGCCGCCCGCGACCAGCGCCCGACGGCGCGTCATGGTCCTCTTGTGCTTCGCGTTCTCGCTCATGGGCGAGGACCCTAGGAAGCCCCGCTGTCAGGGACATGGGCGGCAGCTGTGAGTTCCTGTGTGCGCGTACGCGGAAGGGCCCGGAACCGTCGTACGGTTCCGGGCCCTTCCGTCGCACTTACCGCGAGGCGTCCGGGTGGACGGCCTCCGTGATCGGGCGGCCGTCGGTCGGCTTCTCCACGGCCTTCTCCACCGGCTTGCGCAGCTGGATGTTCAGCTCGCGCAGGCGCGCCTCGTCCAGCTCCGTCGGGGCGCCCATCAGCAGGTCCTGGGCGTTGCCGTTGAGCGGGAAGGCGATCGTCTCGCGGATGTTCGGCTCGTCGGCCAGGAGCATCACGATGCGGTCCACGCCCGGGGCGATGCCGCCGTGCGGCGGGGCGCCGAACTCGAAGGCGCGGAGCATGCCCGCGAACTCGTGCTCGACCGTCTCGCGCGAGTAGCCCGCGATCTCGAAGGCCTTGAACATGATCTCGGGCTCGTGGTTCCGGATCGCGCCCGAGGACAGCTCGATGCCGTTGCAGACGATGTCGTACTGCCAGCCGAGGACGTCCAGCGGGTCCTGGGTCTCCAGGGCCTCAAGACCGCCCTGCGGCATGGAGAACGGGTTGTGCGAGAAATCGATCTTGCCGGTCTCCTCGTCCCGCTCGTACATCGGGAAGTCCACGATCCAGGCGAACCGGAAGACGTTCTCCTCGAACTGGCCGGCGCGCTTCGCGGCCTCGACCCGGACCGGGCCCATGATCTTGGAGACCTCGTCGAACTCGCCCGCGCCGAAGAAGATCGCGTGGCCCGGCTCCAGGCCGAGGCGCTCGGTGAGGACCTTGACGTTCTCCTCGGTGAGGAACTTGGCGATCGGGCCGGTCAGCGCGTTGCCTTCGCCGACGCGGACCCAGGCCAGGCCCTTCGCGCCCAGGGAGACCGCGAAGTCACCCAGCGAGTCGAAGAACTTGCGCGGCTGGTCGCCCGTGTTCGGGACGGCCAGGGCACGCACGTGCTTGCCGGCGAAGGCCTTGAACTCGGAGTTCTCGAAGACGTCCGAGATGTCGACGAGCTCGAGGGCGGTGCGCAGGTCCGGCTTGTCGTTGCCGTACTTGAGCATCGACTCGCGGAACGGGATCCGCGGGAACGGGGACGTGACGTGACGCCCGCCGCCGAACTCCTCGAAGATCTCGGTCATGAGCTTCTCGATCGGCTGGAAGACGTCCTCCTGCTCGACGAAGCTCATCTCCACGTCGAGCTGGTAGAACTCGCCCGGCGAACGGTCCGCGCGGGCGTCCTCGTCCCGGAAGCACGGCGCGATCTGGAAGTAGCGGTCGAAGCCGGAGATCATCAGCAGCTGCTTGAACTGCTGCGGCGCCTGCGGCAGCGCGTAGAACTTGCCCGGGTTCAGGCGGGACGGGACGACGAAGTCGCGGGCGCCCTCGGGGGAGGTCGCGGCGAGGATCGGGGTCGCCATCTCGTTGAAGCCGAGGGCCACCATCTTCGAGCGGATGGAGGCGATGACGGCCGAGCGCAGCATGATGTTGCGGTGCATGCGCTCGCGGCGCAGGTCGAGGAAGCGGTACTCGAGGCGCCGCTCCTCGTTCACGCCGTCGTCGGTGTTGACGGTGAACGGGATCTGCTTGGCCGCGCCCAGGACCTCGACCTCGGCGGCCTCGATCTCGATCTCGCCGGTGGGGAGCTCCGGGTTGACGTTCTCCGCGCCACGCGAGACGACCTTGCCGTCGACGCGGACGACGGTCTCCTTCGTCAGCTTGTCGAGCACCTCGGCGGCGGCGGTGCCGGGCCGGGCGACGAGCTGCGTGATCCCGTAGTGGTCGCGCAGATCGATGAAGAGGATGCCGCCCAGGTCGCGCCGATTGTGCAGCCAGCCGCTCAGCCGGACGTCGGTGCCGACGTCAGAGGCGCGGAGCTCGCCGCAGGTGTGGGACCTGTACCGATGCATCGTCGTTCATCCAGTCTTCGGAAATCGGTGGGGAGCCTAGATATATCTAAGCCCGTCAAGGGTACCGGGCGACCCAAGATCCCTTTTCGAATACTCTCAGTGGCGACCTGGAGTCCGATATTCATAAAGTGGGGCAATGCGCACCGAGGACGTCCTGGCCGCGATCGCGACCGGCCTGTGGCGCTGGGACAACGCTTCCGGGATCGTCACGCTCGACGCCGAGGCGGCCCGGCTCCTCGGGCTGCCCGCCGAACCGGCCCAGCTCACCGAAGCTGCCGTACGCTCCCGGTTTCATCCCGTCGACTGGAACGAGATCGACGGGGTCGTCAACCTCGCCGTGGCCGAGGGGACCCTCGCGGAGGCCCGGCTGCGGATCATGGACGGCCACGGACGGGTGATCCGTACCGTACGGAGCAGGTCCAAGCCGCTCATCGAGGGCGACGACTACCAACTCGTCGGCACCCTCCAGGAGGTCGCCGAACCTCAGCCCGGCACCGCCGCCCGTACGCCCGTCACCGGCGACTGGCGCCGCTCGCGCGAGGCATTCCTGCTCGACGCGGGCCGGGCGCTCGCCGAGGCCCGGTCGACCGCCGAAGTGCTGCGGGTCGCCGCCTCGCTCTCCATGCCGGGCTTCTCGCCCGACGGGCTCGCCGTCTTCGGGGTCGCGGGCGAGCGGCTGACGATCATCGGCCACCACGGGCACAGCGCGGGCGACGAGGGCCCCTTCACCTCGATGTCGGTGGACACCGACTATCCGGCGGCCGAGGTCGTACGGACCGGGCGGGCGATCTACCTGCCGACGCCGGAGGAGTACCTGCGGCGCTTCCCGGTGACCTGGCCGCTCGCGCAGCGCTTCGGCCGGCAGTCCTGGGCCTACCTGCCGCTCATCGTCGCGGGGCGCACCATGGGCGCCTGGATGGCCGCGTTCAAGCACCCGGTCGCGTTCACCCCCGACGAGCGGTCCGTCCTCACCACGGTCGCCCGGATGCTCGCCCAGGCCCTCGCCCGGGCGGGTGTCGCGGAGTCCGAGCGCGAGTTGTCGCTCGGCCTGCAGCGCACGATGATGCCGGTGCTCGGGCCCGGGATCCCGGGCCTGCACGTCGCCGCGCGGTACGTCCCCACCGGCGGCGGGCTCCAGGTCGGCGGCGACTGGTACGACATGATCCCGGTGCCTGGGGGTACCTCCCGTGCCGGAGGCCACGGGGGAGGACGCATCGCGCTCGTCATCGGCGACGTCCAGGGCCACGACGTCCGCGCCGCCGGGCTGATGGGCCAGCTCCGGATCGCCCTGCGCGCGTACGCCTCCGAGGGCCACCGGCCGGACGCCGTCCTCTCCCGCGCCTCGCGCTTCCTGTACGGGATCACCAACGGGGACACGCCCGGGGACGCCACGGGGACCACCGGGACCGACGGGTCCCTCCGGGGCGCCGGGGTCGGCGTGTCCGGCGTGTCCGGCCCGGACCTGGTGACCGGCCCCGACGGGGCGGCTCACGACGGGGCGGCTCACGACGGGGCGGCTCACGACGGCGGGCCGCGCTTCGCGACCTGCCTCTACCTGGAGATCGACCCGGTCACCGGCGTCGTGGACATCGCCCGGGCCGGGCACCCCGACCCGGCGGTGCGCATGACCGACGGAACGGTTCTCCTGCGTCCGACCGCGGGCGGGCTCCCGCTCGGCATCGACCCGGACACCGACTACCCCACCACCCGGTTCACGCTGGAGCCCGGCGAGACCCTGATGATGTGCACGGACGGGCTCCTGGAGACCGGCGGCCACGACCTGGACAGCGGCTGGGAACGCATCCGCGCGCTGCTCGAAGGGCACGACGGCGACTCCCTGGAGGACCTGGCCGACAGCCTCGTCGAGGCCGTCCACGGGCCCGGCTCCCACCACACCACCGGGCCGCTCGCCGACCGGCGCGAGGACGACATCGCCGTCCTGCTCCTCTCCCGCCAGGGCCCGGCGGTGCGCCAGGCGCCGCGCCGCACGATGATGACCGTCGCCCAGGCGGAGCCGGAGCGGATCGCAGCGGCCCGCCAGCACCTGCGCCAGCTGCTGCACGACTGGACCGACGAGGACCAGGTCGACTCGGCGGTCCTGATGATCTCCGAGATGGTCACCAACGTCCTCATCCACACGGACGGGGACGCCCTCATCGTCGCGGAGGTGACCTGCGACGACGAAGCCCGCCGGCTGCGGGTGGAGGTCTCCGACGCGAGCGACGAGCTGCCGCACAAGCGGCATCCGGGCGAGATGGCCTCGTCGGGGCGCGGCCTGGTGCTGATGGAGATGCTGGCGCACGCGTGGGGCGTGGACCCGCGGGGAGAGGGCAAGTCGATCTGGTTCGAGCTGAACGAGCCGCCGTCGGGGAAGGGCTGCTGCGCGTAGTCGCCCGACGGGGGCGACACGTGGCGCCCTGCGGCCCTGGTCTCACGCCGCGTGAGACGCGTACGACAGCGGGTGCCACGGCGCGCCGGGCGTACGGCAGCGGATCCCACGGCGGGCGGGGTGTGCGGCAGCAGGGGAGACTGGTGTCGTACGGCCGCCTGGGGGGACCACGGAGCATGCCATGGACACCCACAAGGTCGGCAGCGACACCACCGTCCTGGCCGACAGCCTCGAAGTGCCAGGAATCGGCCACCTGCCCGTCAACGCCTACGTCCTCACCGCCAAGGAGCCGGTCGTCGTCGACACCGGACTCTCCATCTCCGACCGCGACTTCGTCGCGGCGCTCGGCTCGGTCATCGACCCCGCCGACGTCCGCTGGATCTGGCTCACCCACCCCGACCGTGACCACACGGGCGGCATCTTCGACCTGCTCGTGGCCGCGCCCCGGGCGCGCGTCGTGACGACGTACATCGGCGCGGGGATCATGACCACCGAGCGCCCCCTGCCGATGGATCGCCTCTACTTCCTCAACCCCGGCCAGTCCCTCGACGTCGGCGACCGCATGCTGCGCGCCTTCAGGCCGCCGCTCTTCGACAACCCGGCCACCGTCGGCTTCTACGACGAGAAGACCCGGATCTGCTTCAGCTCCGACTGCTTCGGCGGGCCGATGCCGACCGCGGAGCTCGCGGAGAGCGGGCACGCGAACGACCTCAAGCCCGAGGAGCTGCGGGAGGCGCAGCTGCTGTGGGCGACCCTGGACAGCCCGTGGGTGCACATCGTGGACCCGGAGAAGTACCGGGCGACGATCGCGCCCCTGCAGGAGATGAACCCGGAGATCGTGCTCAGCACACACCTGCCGCCCGCCGTCCGGATGACCGCCCTGATGATCGACACGATCACGATGGCCCCGGACGCGGACCCGTTCGTGGGCCCGGACCAGGCGGCGCTCGAGCAGATGCTGGCGTCCTTCGAGCCGGGCGGCATGCCGGCGGCGACCTGAGTCACTCCGTGGCGGGCGCCTCCGCTGTCCCCTCCGGCGTCCCGTACCGGCTGCGCAGCTCGCCGATCACCCCGAAGGCGGCCGCCGTCACCGGTACGGCGAGCAGCATGCCCAGGATCCCCGCGACGGACGCCCCGGCCGTGATGGCGAGCATGACGACGGCCGGGTGCATCTGCACGGTCCGGCTCTGGATCGCGGGCTGGAGGACGTTGCCCTCGATGACCTGGACGGCCAGGACGACGCCGAGGGCCCACAGCGCGATGACGAAGCCGCGGTCGGCGAGGGCGACGAGGACGGCGACGGCCCCGGAGAGGAAGGCGCCGAGGTACGGGATGTAGGCGGTGACGAAGACGAGCGCGCCGAGCCCGACGGCGCCGGGCACGCGCAGGATCAGCAGCCCGATGGTGATGAGGACGGCGTCGACGAGGGCGACGAGGGTCGTGCCCCGCATGAAGCCCTCGACGGCCTCGAAGGCGCGGCGGCCCATGGCCTCCAGCGTGTCGCCGGTCGAGCGGGGGGCGAGCGAGCGCAGGGTCCCGGCGGCCTTGTCGGAGTCGCGCAGGAAGAAGAAGATCAGCAGCAGGGCGAGGACGGCGGTGGCGGCCACCTCGCCGACGACGCTCAGCCCCGAGATCACCCCGGACGCGGCGGTCCCGCCGAACTTCTGCAGCAGATCCTTCGCGTTCTTGGCGAGGTCGTCGAGCGAGGTGCCGGCCGCGCCCAGGTGCTCGGCGATGTCGGCGGCGGCCTGTCGCACCGAGGCGATGATCTGGTCGCCGGTCTCGATGAGGGCGACGACCACGATGTAGGTGGCGCCGCCGACGAAGGCGAGGACGGCGAGGACCGTGAGTCCGGCGGCGAGCGACTTCTGCACCTTCATCCGCAGCAGGCGCCGGTAGAGCGGCCCGAGGAGCGCGGTGCCGAGGATCGCGAGCAGGACGGGTGTGACGGCCGTCTGGAACACGGCGCACAGCCAGATCCCGACGGCGGCGACCCCCGCGACGAGCAGCGCGACGGCACACCAGGCGGCGACCCGGCGGACGACCTCGGGGAGGAGAGGACGCGGGACGCTCCGGGGACCCTGCGGGCTGTGGGGTTGCGGCTGCGGGGGCTGCACCCCCTCACCGGACCACGCCGTCCGGCGTGTCGTCCTGCGCTGCGGGCCCGGACGAGTGACGCCCCGTCAGGGCGTGTGGGGGTACGGGTACGTGGCGCCCGACCCGCAGACGTACGGAGTCGCGGGCGTACGGAGTCGCGGGCGTACGGATACGGGTACGGGGCCGGGCGCGTGCCCGACCCCGTACCCGTAACTCGTACGCGTCTGCGTCCCGTACCCCCGCGCGTCCTTACTCGCCCATCCCGTGGACCGCCGGGATCGTGCCGAGTCGGCCCGCCTGGAAGTCCTCGAAGGCCTGGCGCAGCTCGGCCTGGGTGTTCATCACGAACGGGCCGTAGTGGGCCATCGGTTCGCGGATCGGCTGTCCGCCGAGGACGACGACCTCCAGGTCGGGCGTGTGCCCGTCCTGCGTCTCGTCGGCCCTGACGGTCAGCGCACCGCCCTTGCCGAACACGGCGGTCTGGCCCATGTGGACCGGTCGCCGCTCGGTGCCGACGGAGCCGCGCCCGGCCAGGACGTAGACGAGCCCGTTGAAGTCCTCGCGCCAGGGCAGGGTCACCTCGGCGCCCGGCCGGATCGTCGCGTGGATCATCGTGATCGGGGTGTGCGTGATGCCCGGGCCCGCGTGGCCGTCGAGCTCGCCGGCGATGACGCGGAGCAGCGCGCCGCCGTCGGGGGAGGTCAGCAGCTGCACCTGGCCGCCGCGGATGTCCTGGTAGCGCGGGGCCATCATCTTGTCGGAGGCGGGCAGGTTCACCCACAGCTGGAGCCCGTGGAAGAGGCCGCCGCTCACGACGAGGGACTCCGGCGGGGCCTCGATGTGGAGCAGGCCGGAGCCGGCGGTCATCCACTGGGTGTCGCCGTTGGTGATGGTGCCGCCACCGCCGTTGGAGTCCTGGTGGTCGAAGATCCCGTCGATGATGTACGTGACGGTCTCGAAGCCGCGGTGGGGGTGCCACGGGGTGCCCTTGGGCTCACCGGGGGCGTACTCCACCTCTCCCATCTGGTCCATCATGATGAACGGGTCGAGGTACTGGTAGTTGATCCCGGCGAACGCGCGGCGCACCGGGAAGCCCTCGCCCTCGAAGCCGGAAGGCGCCGTGGTCACGGCGAGCACGGGGCGGGAGACGGCGTCGGCCGGGGCGGCGACGCGCGGCAGGGTGAGCGGGTTCTCGACAGTCACAGCGGGCATGGCGGGACCTCCTTGTGCGACCAGTTTAGTTGAACAATGAACTTCCTGCCACCCGGAACGCACAACGCCCGGGAGGAATTCCTCCCGGGCGCTCTCCCACCTACCAGCGTCGGTCAGCCGTACATCCGGCGCATCGCGAAGTCGACCATCTGTTCCACGGCCTTCGCGTCGAAGACCATCCGGTGGTCGCCCTCCATGTCCAGGACGAAGCCGTACCCGGTCGGCAGCAGGTCGATCACCTCGGCGCCGGTGATCACGAAGTACTTCGACTCCTTGCCCGCGTACCGCCGCAGCTCCTTCAGCGAGGTGAACATCGGGATGACCGGCTGCTGGGTGTTGTGCAGCGCGAGGAAGCCGGGGTTGTCCCCCCGCGGGCAGTAGACCTTGGAGGTCGCGAAGATCTGCTGGAAGTCCTCGGCGGCCAGGGACCCGGTCGTGAAGGCCCGTACGGCGTCGGCGAGCGACGGCGGCGACGGCTCCGGATACAGGGGAGGCTGCTGCCCGTACCCACCCTGCATCCCACCCTGGACACCGCCCGGCATCGGCTGCTGCGGCGGCGGGGCGTACTGCTGCTGGGCGCCCTGGTTCTGGTCGTAGCCGTACATGCCCCACAGCGTACCGAGCGGAGGTCGCCCACAGACCGCTTCCACCGACCCGGCGTACGAGGTGGGTACCCGACCGGCCCGCGGCGACCGCGAGGGGCCCGGGGCACACGCCCCGGACCGCGAGGGGCCCGGGGCACACCCCCCAAGCCCCTTTTTCTGCGGCTCGTGTCACAGATGACCGGATAGGGGTTGCTCTTATTACCGGTGGGTAGCATCATCGTAGAGAAGCGTGGGCTACTCACCGGTAGTACGAGCACGCTCGCATACCAGGACATCCGCCTCCCCGATCCTTACGGAGCCGTCGCCATGGGGCACTACAAGTCGAATCTCCGCGACATCGAGTTCAACCTCTTCGAGGTACTCGGGCGCGACAAGGTGTACGGCACCGGTCCGTTCGAGGAGATGGACGTCGAGACCGCCAAGAGCGTCCTGGAGGAGCTGACCCGCCTCTCCGAGAACGAGCTGGCCGAGTCCTTCGCCGACGCCGACCGCAACCCGCCGGTCTTCGACCCCGAGACGAACACCGCCCCGGTCCCGGCCAGCTTCAAGAAGTCCTACAAGGCCTTCATGGACTCCGAGTACTGGCGCCTGGGTCTGCCCGAGGAGATCGGCGGCACCACCTCCCCGCGCTCCCTGATCTGGGCCTACGCGGAGCTGATCCTCGGCGCGAACCCGGCCGTGTGGATGTACTCCTCCGGCCCGGCCTTCGCCGGCATCCTCTTCAACGAGGGCAACGAGGCGCAGAAGAAGGTCGCGCAGATCGCCGTCGAGCGCCAGTGGGGCTCCACCATGGTCCTCACCGAGCCGGACGCCGGTTCGGACGTCGGCGCCGGCCGCACCAAGGCGGTCCTGCAGGAGGACGGCTCCTGGCACATCGAGGGCGTGAAGCGCTTCATCACCTCCGGTGAGCACGACATGGAGGAGAACATCCTCCACTACGTCCTCGCCCGCCCCGAGGGCCACGGCCCGGGCACCAAGGGTCTGTCCCTCTTCCTCGTGCCGAAGTACCACTTCGACTGGGAGACCGGCGAGCTGGGCGAGCGCAACGGCGTCTACGCCACGAACGTCGAGCACAAGATGGGCCTCAAGGCCTCCAACACGTGCGAGATGACCTTCGGCGACCAGCACCCCGCCAAGGGCTGGCTGATCGGCGACAAGCACGACGGCATCCGCCAGATGTTCCTCATCATCGAGTTCGCCCGCATGATGGTCGGCACGAAGGCGATCTCCACCCTCTCCACGGGCTACCTCAACGCCCTGGAGTACGCCAAGGAGCGCGTCCAGGGCACCGACCTGGCGAACTTCATGGACAAGGCCGCCCCCAAGGTCACCATCACGCACCACCCGGACGTCCGCCGCTCGCTGATGACGCAGAAGGCGTACGCCGAGGGCATGCGCTCCCTCGTCCTCTACACGGCCACCGTGCAGGACGAGATCCAGCTCAAGGAAGCGGCCGGCGAGGACGCGAAGGCCCTGATCGGCCTGAACGACCTGCTGCTGCCGATCGTGAAGGGCTACGGCTCCGAGAAGGGCTACGAGCAGCTCGCGCAGTCGCTCCAGACCTTCGGCGGCTCCGGCTTCCTGCAGGAGTACCCGATCGAGCAGTACATCCGGGACGCCAAGATCGACACCCTCTACGAGGGCACCACGGCCATCCAGGGCCAGGACTTCTTCTTCCGCAAGATCGTCCGCGACCAGGGCGCGTCCCTGAACGCGCTGGCCGAGGAGATCAAGAAGTTCCTCGCGGTCGGCACCGGCGGCGAGGAGCTGGCCGGCGCCCGCGACGCGCTCGCCAAGGCGGCCGTGGACCTCGAGGGCATCGTCGGCGCGATGCTCACCGACCTCACCGCCACCGGCGAGGACGTCAAGAACATCTACAAGGTCGGCCTCAACACCACCCGCCTGCTGATGGCTTCCGGCGACGTGGTCGTCGGCTACCTGCTCATCAAGGGTGCGGCCGTCGCCGCCGACAAGCTGGCCGCCGGCGCCTCCGCCAAGGACCAGGCCTTCTACCAGGGCAAGATCGCGGCCGCGAAGTTCTTCGCCGCCAACGTCCTGCCCGGCGTCGGCGCCGAGCGCGCGCTCGCCGAGGCCGTCGACGGCTCGCTGATGGACCTGGACGAGGCCGCGTTCTAGTACGCACGCCCCGTCCGCTGACGAACGGCTCGCTCCCGGGGAGGGGAGCGGGCCGTTCCGTCTTTCGAGCGCCCGGCGCCGCATTCCGGGCCCTGCGTAAGGTGATCCCATGACGAGCAGCACCGCCCGCTTCGACCGCGGCCACACCGATGAACTCATGACGTTCCTGGCGGCCTCACCGTCGCCGTACCACGCCGTGGCGAACGCCGCCGAGCGGCTGGAGAAGGCCGGCTTCCGGCAGGTCGAGGAGACCGCGGCCTGGGACGGGACGACCGGCGGGAAGTACGTGATCCGCGGCGGCGCGCTCATCGCCTGGTACGTACCGGAGGGTGCCGCCCCCCACACCCCGTACCGGATCGTCGGCGCCCACACCGACTCCCCCAACCTGCGCGTGAAGCCGCAGCCCGACATGGGCGCCCGGGGCTGGCGCCAGGTCGCCGTCGAGATCTACGGCGGAACGCTGCTCAACACCTGGCTCGACCGCGACCTCGGCCTCGCGGGCCGGCTGACCCTGCGCGACGGCAGCCACCACCTGGTGAACGTGGACCGCGCCGTGCTGCGCGTCCCGCAGCTCGCGATCCACCTCGACCGCCAGGCCAACGACGGCCTCAAGCTCGAACGGCAGCGCCACATGCAGCCGATCTGGGGCCTCGGCGAGGTCCACGAGGGCGACCTGATCCGCTTCGTGGCCGAGGAGGCCGGCGTCGAGGCCGAGGACGTCAGCGGCTGGGACCTGATGGTCCACGCCATCGAGGCCCCCGCCTACCTCGGCCGCGACCGCGAACTCGTCGCCGGGCCGCGCATGGACAACCTGATCTCCGTCCACGCGGGCGTCGCCGCCCTGGCCGCCGTCGCGGGCCGCGCGGACCTCCCGTACATCCCCGTCCTCGCCGCCTTCGACCACGAGGAGAACGGCTCCCAGGCCGACACCGGCGCCCAGGGCCCGCTCCTCGGCAACGTCCTGGAGCGCTCGGTCCACGCCCGCGGCGGCGGCTACGAGGAGGGTGCCCGCGCCTTCGCCGGCTCGATCTGCCTCTCCTCCGACGTCGGCCACGCCGTCCACCCCAACTACGCGGAACGCCACGACCCGACGCACCACCCGCGCCCCAACGGCGGCCCGATCCTCAAGGTGAACGTCAACCAGCGGTACGCCACCGACGGCAGCGGCCGGGCGGTGTTCGCCGCGGCCTGCGAGAAGGCGGGCGTGCCGTGGCAGTCCTTCGTCTCCAACAACGACATGCCCTGCGGCACGACGATCGGCCCGATCACCGCGGCCCGCCACGGCATCAGCACCGTCGACATCGGCGTGGCGTGTCTGTCGATGCACAGCGCCCGTGAGCTGTGCGGAGCGGACGACCCGTACCTCCTGGCGAACGCGCTGGTGGCGTTCCTGGAGGGCTGAGCCCCCGAGCGGCTCCGCGAAACATCCGGGAAAGGTGCCTCCTGACATGTTCTTCCCATGGAGCGTCAGGAAGGCCCGTCCCGGGGGAAGTTCATCGCATCTCTCGCCGCCGCCGTGCTGCTCGGCACGGCGGCGGCAGGATTCCTGATCGCGCGATACGACGAACGCCCGCCCTGGGGCACGGACATCGCGTACGAGGGCGGCTACGTACAGGCCGTCCGGATCGCGAAGTTCCGGGTGCTGCGGGACGGGGAGTGCGCGGAGATGGAGCGGATGGGCATGGGTGGCACACCGGCCACCCACGACCCGGGGGCGTGGGTGGCCGGATGTCTGGACGGGGCGGCCGGGCGGCCGTCGCGCAACCAGGGGATCGTGCGCTAGGCGTCCATGCCCGCGAGGATGAGCGGGAGGCGGACGGCGCCGCCTTCCGTCACCTTCACCGGGACGCCCCAGTCCTGCTGGTGCACATGGCAGGCCGGGTACTCGTTGGCCGGGTCGTCGTCGCAGGACGCCGCCATCGCCGAGACGTGGAGCACGCCCTCGGTGATCTCCGGGTTGAGGTCCAGCTCCCGGAACAGGTCCGTGCCCGTGCCCTCGCCGCCGAGCAGCAGCTCGGGCGGGGTCGAGGAGACAAGGAGCCGGGTGGAGGGGCCGTAGCGCTCGTCCAGCTTCTGCCCCGTCGGCGCCTGGAAGACCACGTCGAGACGGAGCCGGCCGGGCGCGACCTCGGTGGCCTCGCGCTGGGTGCGGTGGGCGACCGCCTCGACCTGGACGGCCTCCTCGGGCAGCCGCAGCCGGGTCAGCCGGTGCCTGGCCGACTCGACGACGAGGATCTCGTCCCCGACGAGGACGGCGTCGCTGGGCTCGCGCAGATCGGTGGCGAGGGTCGTCACCTCGCCCGTCGCCGGGTCGAAGCGGCGCAGGGCGTGGTTGTACGTGTCGGAGATCGCGACCGACCCGTCGGGGAGGGCGGTCACGCCCAGGGGGTGCTGGAGGAGCGCCTGGGAGGCGGCGCCGTCGCGGTGGCCGAAGTCGAAGAGCCCGGTGCCGACGGCGGTGTGGACGACGCCCTCGGTGTCGATCCAGCGCACGGCACTGGTCTCCGAGTCGGCGATCCACAGCCGGTCCTCCGTGGCGGCGAGCCCGGAAGGCTGAGCGAACCAGGCCTCGGCGGCCGGCCCGTCGACGAGCCCTTCGTTGGTCGTACCGGCCGCGACCTCGACCGTCCGCGTCGCGGGATCGTACGTCCACAGCTGGTGGACCCCGGCCATGGCGATCCACACCTTGCCCTGCCACCAGGCCACGTCCCAAGGCGAGGAGAGGTCCACCTCCAGGGCGGGTCCCGAGGTGGGGGACCCCTGCCACCACTGCTTGCCGGTACCGGCGAGCAGCCCGATCGCGCCGCTCTCGGGGTCGTACGTGCGCAGCGCGTGGTTCACGGTGTCGGCGACGACGACGGTGCCGTCGGGAAGGAGGGTGAGCCCCTGCGGCTCGCGGAACTCGCCGTCCCCGATCCGCCGCACCACGGTCTCCCCGTCCGGGGCCAGCTCGACGAGCTGGTGGCGGGTGGTGTCGGAGACGAGGAAGTTCCCGTTGTCGAGCGCGAGGGCCTTGCCGGGGAAGCGCAGATCGGTCGCGACCGGCTCCGGCGGCACGTACGGCCCGTCCCCGCGCCGCAGCGTCCCCTTGGCCCCGTGCTCGACCTCCAGCTCCTCGACGAGCGTCCGAATCGCGTTGGCGTGCCCCTCGCCCGCGTGCTGGGCGACGACGTACCCCTCGGGATCGATGACGACGAGCGTCGGCCAGGCGCGGACCGCGTACTGCTTCCAGGTCCCGAGCTCGGGATCGTCGAGAACGGGGTGGTGTACCTCGTACCGCTCGACGGCGTCGACGACGGCCTGGTGCTCGGCCTCGTGGACGAACTTCGGGGAGTGCACCCCGATGATCACGAGGGTGTCGCGGTGCTTCTCCTCCAGCTCACGGAGCTCGTCGAGCACGTGCAGGCAGTTGATGCAACAGAAGGTCCAGAAATCGAGCAGAACGATCTTCCCCCGCAGGTCGGCGAGGGTCAGTTCGTCTCCACCGGTGTTCAGCCAGCCCCCCTTGCCGATCAGCTCGGGGGCACGGACACGGGCGCGGCGGGGCGCGGGCGCGGGGGTGGGCGCCGGGGCGGCATCGTTCATGGTTCAAGCTTGCCATCCGAGCATGAACACCGGATCACACGCCTACGGCACGGCGTGAACCGGCGCCCGCCGGGGAAGCTGTGACCGTATGCTGCGACATTCCGGGGAACAACCCCCGAACCCCCACAAGTACCTCGTACGGGACAAAATCTTCGCCATCGGCGACGACTACTGGATCGAGGACGAGAGCGGCCGCCACGCCTTTCTCGTCGACGGCAAGGCCCTGCGGCTGCGCGACACCCTGGAGCTGAAGGACCCCTCGGGACTGGTCCTGGTGACGCTGCGGCAGAAGATGTTCAGCCTGCGGGACGCGATGACGATCGAGCGGGACGACCGCCCGCTCGCCACGATCCGCAGGAAGCGGCTCTCGCTGCTGCGCAACCACTACCGCGTCACGCTCGTCGAGGGCACCGAGCTCGATGTCAGCGGCCGGATCCTGGACCGCGAGTTCACCGTCGAGTACGACGGCGAACTCCTCGCCCACATCTCCCGGCAGTGGTTCCACGTCCGGGACACCTACGCCGTGAACGTCGTCCGCGAGGACGCCGACGCGGCGCTGCTGATCGCGGTCGCGGTGTGCGTGATCCGGATGGCGGAGCGGGAGCGCGAGGGCTAGGGCCTGTCCAGCGGATCAGGGCCGGACAGGCCCTGGGCACCCTCAGCGCCCAGCCGCCGGTCCCCAGCCCCGGCCGCCCGGCCGCCGCGCCGTCACGCCGCCTTCGCCGCGACCTCCAGCGCCTGCTCCAGGTCCGCCCACAGGTCCTCGACGTGCTCGATGCCGACGGACAGCCGTACCGTCCCGGGGCCGATGCCCGCCGCTTCCAGGGCCGCCGGGTCCAGCTGCCGGTGCGAGGTGGAGGCCGGGTGCATCACCAGGGTCTTCACATCGCCGAGCGAGGGGCTCAGCGAGGCCACCCGTACCGCCCCCACGAAGGCACGGCCCGCCTCCCGGCCGCCCGCGAGGTCGAAGGAGACCACCCCGCCGCCGCCCTTCGGCAGCAGCCGACGGGCGATGGCCTCGTCCGGGTGTCCGGCCAGGGCCGGGTGGAGCGCCGCCGAGACCGCGGGGTGCGCGGCGAGCCGGCCGGCCAGGTCGAGGGCGCTCGCGCACTGCCGCTCGATCCGCAGCGGCAGGGTCTGCAGGCCGCGCAGGGTCAGCCAGGCGGCGAACGGGTCGGTCGACGCGCCCAGTTCGACCGCGTGGTGGCGGACACGGTCGTACAGCTCGGCGTCCTTGAAGACCGCCATGCCGCCGAGTACGTCCGCGTGGCCGGCGAGGTACTTGGTCGCGGAGTGGATGACGATGTCCGCGCCGTGGTCGATCGGCCGGAACAGCAGCGGCGAGGCGAAGGTGTTGTCCACGGCGCTCGCCACGCCGGCCTCGGCGGCGACGGCGATCAGGGCGGGCAGGTCGCCGACGCGGGTGGTCGGGTTGGCGATGGTCTCCAGGTACAGCAGCCGCGTCTCGGGGCGCAGGGCGCGGCGCACCTCCTCCGGGTCCGTACCGGAGACGTAGGTGACCTCGACGCCCCAGCGTTCGGCGAGGTCGGTGAGGACCGCGTACGTACCGCCGTAGAGGCATCGCTGGGCGACGACATGCCCGCCGGCGGAGAGCAGCGCGAGCAGAACGCCGTTGATGGCGCCCATGCCGGAGGCGTACGAGAGCCCGGCGACCCCGCCCTCCAGACGGGCGACGGCGTCCTCCAGGGCGCGGACGGTGGGGTTGCCGAAGCGGTTGTAGAGGAAGGTGTCGGGCGCGTGGAAGGCGTCCGCCATCGCGTCGGCGCTGTCGAAGGAGAAGACGTGCCCCTGGTAGAGGGGCATGCCCATGGGCCTGCTGCCGGTGATCTCCCGCTGGGGCGGGTGGACGGCGAGGGTCTCGGGACGGAGGGCTCCGGTGTCGTCGCTCATGGCGCCAGTGAACAGCGAGGCAGCGCCCGGTCCCAGAACCAATCCCGCCGGATTGGTCCGCAGGCGGGGTGACACTCTCGCCCAGTGGACGGCCGTGCAGGGCCCCGCACCTGTCGGCCAGTCAGACCGGCGCCGGCCTCAGGCCGTGCCGGCCTCAGGCCCGTTCGGGGCGAAGCCGGTTCCGGCGGCCGGCTCCCAGCCCGGCCCGGCGGGTCACACCCGCTCCGGCGTCCGCGTCAGGCCCGCTCCGGCGTCTGCCTCACGCCCGCTTCCGCCTCACGCCCGTTCCGGTCGTGCCACGCCCAGCACCCGGTCCTTCAGCGCCGGGAACTGTTCCCTCGTCGTCGTCACCTTCGCCGCGTCGAGTTCGACGCGCAGGATCTCCTCGCCCGGGCCCGCCTCCGCGAGGACCTCGCCCCACGGGTCCACGACGATCGAGTGCCCCGCCTGCTCCACGCCCGCGTGCGTGCCCGCCGTGCCGCAGGCCAGCATGTACGCCTGGTTCTCCACCGCCCTCGCCCGCGCGAGCAGCGTCCAGTGGGCGCGGCGGCGGGCCGGCCAGCCCGCCGGGACGACGAACGCCTGCGCGCCCGCGTCCACCAGACCCCGGAACAGCTCCGGGAAGCGGAGGTCGTAGCAGGTACCGACGCCGACCGTCAGCTCCGGCAGCGCGACCGTCACCAGCTCGTCCCCCGCCGCCATCATGACGGCCTCGCCCTTGTCGAAGCCGAAGCGGTGGATCTTGCGGTAGCTCGCGGCGAGCGCGCCCTCGGGTGTGAAGACCAGCGAGGTGTTGTAGAGGGCTCCGCCGGCCGCCTCGACGATCGACCCGGCGTGCAGCCAGACCTCCGCGTCCCGGGCCGCCGCCGCCATCGCCTCGTACGTCGGACCGTTCAGCGGCTCGGACTCCGCCGCAAAGGACTCGTAGGCGAACGCCCCCATCGGCCACAGCTCCGGCAGGACGACGAGGTCCGCGGCCCCGCGCTCCTCCCGCACCAGTCCGGCCACCCGCGCTCGGCGAGTTTCGACCGATTCGTCCGGGTCTACTGCGATCTGGATCAGCGAGGCGCGCACACTACCACCGTCCTGGCATTCGAGCCGTCAACACGGGCCTACGATCGTCACACGAAAGCACTGCCGGGGTGCCTTCGGGCAGCGTAACTTAGCGTCCGAGCCTCCCACGCAGTCTTGTTTTCAGCCCGCGCACCGCAGAACCGCCGAGGGGTCCCGTGACCGTCCATCCCAGCCTTCAGACCTACGCCGACGCCTGGACCCACTCCATCGAAGCGATATCCGAGCTGGTTCAGCCGCTCGTGGAAGGCGAATGGAACCGCGCCACACCGTGCCCGGGCTGGTCGGTGCGCGACATCGTGTCCCATGTGATCGGCATGGAGTGCGAGATGCTCGGCGACCCGCGCCCCATCCACTCGTTGCCCCGTGACCTCTACCACGTACGCAGTGAGTTCGCCCGCTACATGGAGATGCAGGTCGATGTGCGGCGGCACCACACCGGCCCGGAGATGACCTCGGAGCTGGAGTACGTCCTGATCCGCCGCGCACGCCAGCTGCGCAACGAGAACCGGCAGCCGGACCATCTGATCCGCGCCCCGCTCGGCGCCGAGCAGACGCTCGAAGTGGCCTACCGACTGCGCGCCTTCGACGTCTGGGTGCACGAGCAGGACCTGCGCGCCACGCTCGGCAAGCCGGGCAACCTGGACTCCCCCGCCGCCCACGTCACCCGTGACGTCCTCCTCGAGGCGCTGCCGAAGGTGGTCGCCAAGGACGCGGGCGCGCCGACGAGTTCGGCGGTCGTCTTCGACGTGCACGGGCCGGTCGAGTTCCTGCGGACGGTACGCGTGGACGCGGAGGGCCACGGAACGGTCGACGGGGCGCCCTCGCTGGGTCCCCTGGCGACGCTTGCGCTGGACTGGGAGACGTACGTCCGGCTGGCCTGCGGCCGGGTCCGGCCGGCCGAGGTGGCCGACCGGATCAAGACCGAGGGCGACCTCGACCTGGCGCAGGCGATCCTGGACAACTTCGCGGTGACGCCCCGCTAGCCCGGCGCCGGGCGTCCCGCCGGCCCCGTCGGCTGTGCGCTAGGCAGGGACGTGCACGGCCTCGACGCGGCTGGCGACGAGGCGTTCCTTCTCCCTGCGGGCCGTACGGGCCTTCAGGCGCAGGATCTGGACGATGCCGAGCGCCTCCAGGACGAAGACGGAGGAGAAGGCGATCCGGTAGTTGTCGCCGGTCGCGTCGAGGAGGACGCCGACCGCGAGCAGGGTCGTCATCGAGGCGACGAAACCACCCATGTTGACGATTCCCGAGGCCGTTCCCTGACGCTCCGGCGGGTTGGCGGGGCGGGCGAAGTCGAAGCCGATCATCGAGGCGGGCCCGCAGGCGCCGAGGACCGCGCAGAGGGTGATCAGCAGCCACATCGGGGCCCGGTCGCCGGGGTACGCGAGGGTGGCGCCCCACAGCAGCGCGGTCGCCGCGACCGTACCGAGGGCGAGCGGGGCCCTGGCCGCATGGTGCCGGGCGATGATCTGCCCGTACGCGAGCCCCACCACCATGTTGGAGAGCACCACGAGCGTCAGCAGCTCGCCGGCGGCTCCCCGGGACAGTCCCTGGTCCTCGACCAGGAACGGCAGGCCCCACAGCAGCAGGAACACCATGGCGGGGAACTGGGTGGTGAAGTGCACCCACATGCCGAGCCGGGTGCCGGGCTCCCGCCAGGACTCGGCGATCTGGCGCCGGACGAACGCGGGGCCGGCGTGCGTGGCGGGCGGCGGCTCGTGGCCCTCGGGGTGGTCCTTGAGGAAGAGCAGCAGCAGGACGAGGACGACGACGCCGGCGATCGAGCTGCCCACGAACGTCGCCGTCCAGCCCATGCCGTGCAGGGCGCGGGCGATGACGATGGTGGAGACGAGGTTGCCCGCCATGCCGAACAGGGCGGCGACCTGGCCGATGAGCGGGCCGCGCCGGGCGGGGAACCAGCGGCTGCCGAGCCGCAGCACGCTGATGAAGGTCATGGCGTCGCCGCAGCCGAGCAGCGCGCGGGAGGCGAGCGCCATGCCGTACGAGGGGGAGAGCGCGAAGCCCAGCTGTCCGACGGTGAAGAGCACGACGCCGAGGGTCAGCACCTTCTTGGTGCCGAGCCGGTCGACCATGAGACCGACGGGTATCTGCATCCCGGCGTAGACGAGGAGCTGGAGGATGGAGAAGGTGGACAGCGCCGAGGCGTTGACGTCGAAGCGGTCGGCGGCGTCGAGTCCGGCGACACCCAGCGACGTACGGAAGATGACGGCGACGAAGTAGACGGCGACGCCGACGCCCCAGACGAGGGCGGCGCGGCGGCCGCCGGGAGGGTCACCGGGCAGGGTGACGGCCGATCCGAGGCCCCGTCCGCTCACCGTGCCTCACCCCGGACCAGGACCTTGACCCAGCTCAGGTGCTGTCGGACGCAGTGCGCCGCGCCCTCCACGTCACCCGCGCGGATCCGCTCCAGGATCTCGGCGTGCTCGGTGATGTTCTTGGTGATGCGGTCGGGCTGGGACTGCATCACGGCCACGCCCATCCGCAGCTGACGGTCGCGCAGCTGGTCGTAGAGGCGGGCGAGGATCTGGTTGCCGGCGTGCTTGACGATCTCGGCATGGAAGCAGCGGTCGGTGACGGCGACCTCGGCGAGGTCCCCTGCCTCGGCCCGCCGCTTCTGCTCCTCCAGGAGCTCCTCGAGCCGTTCGATCAGCGCGGCCGGCGCAGGCACGGCGCGGCGGACGGCGAACTCCTCGACGAGCAGCCGGGTCTCGACGACATCGGCGATCTCCTGCGCGGAGACGGCGAGGACCAGGGCGCCCTTCTTGGGATAGAGCTTGAGCAGCCCCTCCATCTCCAGCTTGAGCAGCGCTTCCCGCACCGGGGTGCGGGAGACCCCCACGGCCTGGGCGAGTTCTCCCTCGGTGAGCAGCGTGCCCCCCTCGTACCGGCGCTCGAGGACGGCCTGCTTGACGTGCATGTAGACGCGATCGGCTGCTGGGGGTGCGGATGCCATGCGCACAGCATAGATACAAGAGGGGTGCAACACGCAGGCCCGTCCGCGATGCGGACGGGCCTGCGGGGCCAGGAAGGCGTCAGGAAGGGATCAGGAAGCGGCCAGGAAGACTCAGCCGCCGATCGGCACGTAGCCGGACCAGCTGGTCGCCGCCGTGTTGGCGGCGGTGCTTCCGTTGCGCACCGCCACACGGAAGTTGACGCGACCGTCCTCGCGCATGTCGTAGTTGCACACGCCCTGGCCGCCGTCGGCGCCCCCGGTCCAGTGACACTCACCGCTGCGCCCGTAGTCGGTGTACCACTCGACGACGACCCGCAGGCCGTCGGCCTTGTAGTCGTCCAGCGTGAACTTGTCCCCGTACGAGGAGAAGCAGCCCTTACCGGCGGCCGTGCCGTTGGTGTAGATGGTCGCGCAGAGCGTGTAGTCGGCGAGCGCGGAGACCGCGGAAGGCTGCGCCACCTGGACGTCGGCGTCGGCGGCCTGGGCGGGAGCCGAAAGCCCGATGACCCCGGCGAGTCCCGCCACGGTGGCCGCTGCCGCGAATCGAAGCTTCAAGGTATTTCCTCCATAGAACGATGGGTGGAACTTCCTTGCGATTCCGAACGCTAACGGCGAACTCGCGGCCCCAAGGAGCAATCCGGGGGCAATCTGTCGTCTTCCCGCCAGTCACGTCGGATTCGGACAGGTGGCCGAGGAAACCGGTGCAGATGGCACATGGAAGCGGTTACCGTGGCCGCAATCGCCAAGACCCGGGGGCTGCGGAAGCAGGAGGAGACGAGGCGTGCACGACACCGCGGACAATCAGTACATCGTCGCGTTACTGGTACGGGGGTGGAGCGACGAGCGCATTTCGCGCACGCTTGCCCTGAGCAAACGCACAGTCCAACGACGGGTGCGTCAGCTGATGCAGGAGTACGGCTGCACGAGCCGCTTCGCGCTCGGCTTCGCACTCGGCCTCCGGGCCGTTCCCCGACGCGCGGCCGGCCTGCGCAAGGTCCCCGGCCCCTCGCCGACCGGGCGCTTCACGTGACCCTTGGCCCGCGTCAGTGGGCGGGATCGGCGTCGTAGGCCTGGCGGGCCTCGTCGACCTTCTCCAGGTTGTCGGTGGCCCATTCGGCGAGGTGCGCGAAGAGCGGGGCGAGGCTGCGGCCGAGGTCGCTGATCTCGTACTCGACCCGGGGCGGCACCTCCGGGTGGTACGTACGGATCACCAGGCCGTCCCGCTCCAGCTGCCGCAGCCGCTGGGTCAGCACCTTCGGCGTGATCCTGCCGATGGACCGCTCCAGCTCCACGAACCGTTGTCGGCCACGGGCGTGGAGGCTCCACAGGATCGGCGTGGTCCATCGGCTGAACACGATGTCCACCACCGGCGCGACCGGACAGGCGAGTTCCGGATCGGTCGCGGCGGATGCCGCCCATGTCGTCTCGGCCGCCATGCTCGTGCCCCCTGGGATCCTGAGCGATAGTCACTTTCCTCTAGGTACCCACTATATCGAGGCTGTTAGCGTCCCCGACGTCAACCAGAAGATCTGACAGGGGAGTTGTCCATGCTCGTAGTGACGGGGGCGACGGGTAACGTCGGCCGATCGCTCGTACAGATGCTCGCGGCGGCCGGTGAGCAGGTGACCGCGACGTCCCGGGGGATCTCGGACACGGATGTGCCGCCGGGCGTCCGGCACGTGCGGTCGGATCTGATCGAGGCGGAGAGCCTGCGACCCGTGTTCGGGGGCGCCGACGCGCTGTTCCTGCAGAGCGGCGGCCCCAGCGCGCATCTGCTGGACCCGCACGACATCCTCGACGCCGCAAAGGCCGGCGGCATCCGCCGGGTCGTCCTGCTGTCCTCCCAGGGTGTCGCGACCCGCCCGGAGTCGGCCTCCCACGGCGACACCGGACGCGCCATCGAGGACGCCGTACGGGAGTCGGGCATGGCGTGGACGATCCTGCGGCCCGGCGGCTTCGCCTCCAACGCCTTCGCCTGGGTCGAGTCGGTCCGCACCCGACGGGAGATCGCCGCGCCGTTCGCCGACACCGGTCTGCCGGTCATCGACCCGGACGACATCGCCGAGGTCGGCGCCGTGGCGCTGCGGGAGGACGGCCGGGCCGGCCACGACGGGCGGATCTACGAGCTGACCGGCCCCGCCCTCTCCACGCCCCGGGACCGGGCCGCGGCGATCGCCGACGCCCTCGGCGAGCCCGTCCGGTTCGTGGAGCAGACCCGCGACGAGGCCCGGGCGCAGATGCTGGCGTTCATGCCCGAGCCCGTGGTCGAGACGACGCTGACCATCCTCGGCGAGCCCCGCCCCGCCGAGCAGCTCGTCAGCCCCCACGTCGAGCAGGTCCTCGGCCGGGCGCCGCGTCCCTTCGCCGACTGGGCGAGGCGGTACGTCGCCGCGTTCCGGTAGGACCCACGGGGGAGCAGAAACGCCCGGCCGGAGGAGCCCGGTCGGGCGTTTCACGTGAAACAGGCGAACTCGACCCGGCCGTTACGACCAGGTGATGAGGCGCTTCGGCTGCTCCAGGATCGCGGCGACATCCGCCAGGAACTTGGAGCCGAGCTCTCCGTCGACCAGACGGTGGTCGAACGACAGGGCCAGCGTGGTCACCTGACGCGGCTTCACCTTGCCCTTGTGAACCCAGGGCTGGAGCTTGATCGCGCCGACCGCGAGGATCGCGGACTCGCCCGGGTTGAGGATGGGCGTACCGGTGTCGACGCCGAAGACGCCGACGTTGGTGATGGTGAACGTGCCGCCCTGCATCGCCGCCGGGGTCGTCTTGCCCTCGCGGGCGGTGGCGACCAGCTCGCTCAGGGAGCGCGACAGCTCCGGAAGGGTCTGGGCGTGCGCGTCCTTGATGTTCGGCACGATCAGACCGCGCGGGGTGGCCGCGGCGATGCCCAGGTTGACGTAGTGCTTGAGCACGATCTCCTGGTTCGCCTCGTCCCAGGCCGCGTTGATGTCCGGGTTGCGCTTGGCGGCGACCAGGACGGCCTTGGCGATGAGGAGGAGCGGGTTGACCCGCAGGCCCGCCATGTCCTTGTCGGACTTGAGCTCCTCGACCAGCTTCATCGTGCGCGTGATGTCGAAGGTGACGAACTCGGTGACGTGCGGCGCGGTGAAGGCCGAGCCGACCATCGCCGCCGCCGTGGCCTTCCGTACGCCCTTGATGGGGACACGGGTCTCCCGGGCGTCCGCCGACACGGCGGCGGCCGGGACGGCGGCGGGAGCCGGGGCCTCGACGACCGGCGCCGGGGCCTCGACCACCGGGGCGGGCGCCGGAGCGGCCGCGCGGTGGACGTCCTCGCGGGTGATGATCCCGTCCGGGCCGGTCGGGGTGACCGACGCGAGGTCGACCCCGAGGTCCTTCGCCAGCTTGCGCACCGGCGGCTTGGCCAGCGGGCGGGCGGCGGTGGCGACACCGCCGTGCCCGTTGAGCTCGCCCTGGATCGCGGCGGCGGCCTGCTCGGGCACCGCGGCGGAGACCGCCGTGGCCCCCTTGCGCGGACGGCGCTTGGTGGAGGTCGCGGCCACGCCGTAGCCGACGAGGACCGGCTGGCGGCCCTGCGGCTCGGGCTCCTCGGCCTCGGGTGCCGGTGCGGCCGCCGGAGCGGCGGCGGGCGCGGCCGGAGCCTCCGCCGGAGCGTCCCCGCCCACGTTCACCGAGATGATCACCTGGCCGACGTCGACCGTCGTCCCCTCGGGGAAGAGCAGTTCGTGGACCACCCCGTCGAAGGGGCTCGGCAGCTCGACGGCCGCCTTCGCCGTCTCGACCTCGCAGACGACCTGCCCGTCGGCGACCGTGTCACCGGGCTGGACGTACCACTTGAGGATCTCGGCCTCGGTGAGGCCCTCGCCCACGTCGGGCATCTTGAATTCGCGGATCGTCACGATGCTCTCCTCAGTACGCCAGCGAGCGGTCGACGGCGTCGAGCACGCGGTCCAGGCCCGGCAGGTACTCCTCCTCCAGGCGCGCCGGCGGATACGGCGCGTGGTAGCCGCCGACCCGCAGGACGGGGGCTTCCAGGTGGTAGAAGCAGCGCTCGGTGATCCGGGCGGCGATCTCCGCGCCGGAGCCGTAGAAGACCGGGGCCTCGTGGACCACGACCAGGCGGCGGGTCTTCTCGACCGAGGTCTGGATGGTGTCGAAGTCGATCGGGGACATCGAGCGCAGGTCCAGGACCTCCACCGACTTGCCCTCCTCCTGGGCGGCCGCGGCGGCCTCCAGGCAGACCTTCACCATCGGGCCGTACGCGGCGAGCGTGAGGTCGCTGCCCTCGCGCGCCACCCGAGCCTTGTGCAGCTCGCCCGGGATGGCCTCGGTGTCGACCTCGCTCTTGTCCCAGTAGCGGCGCTTGGGCTCGAAGAAGATGACCGGGTCGTCGCTCTGGATGGCCTGCTGGAGCATCCAGTACGCGTCGGATGAGGTGGACGGCGAGACCACCTTGAGGCCCGCGACGTGCGCGAAGAGCGCCTCGGGGGACTCGGAGTGGTGCTCGACCGCGCCGATGCCGCCGCCGTAGGGGATACGGATGACGACCGGCAGCTTGATCTTGCCGAGCGCGCGGGCGTGCATCTTCGCGAGCTGGGTGACGATCTGGTCGTACGCGGGGAAGACGAAACCGTCGAACTGGATCTCCACGACGGGCCGGTAGCCGCGCAGGGCCAGACCGATCGCGGTGCCGACGATGCCGGACTCGGCGAGCGGGGTGTCGATGACCCGGTCCTCGCCGAAGTCCTTCTGCAGCCCGTCGGTGACGCGGAAGACACCGCCGAGCTTGCCGACGTCCTCGCCCATGATGAGGACCTTGGGGTCGGACTCGAGGGCCTTGCGGAGCGACTCGTTGAGCGCCTTGGCCAGGGGAAGCTTCTGTACGGCCATGGTTAGTTGCCCTCCTCGGCGAAGGACGCCTGGTAGGCGGCGAACTGCGCGCGCTCCTCGTCGACGAGCGCGTGCCCGTCGGCGTAGACATTCTCGAAGATCGCCATGTGGTCCGGGTCGGGCATGGAGCGGACGGCCTCGCGGACGCGCTTGCCGAGCGTCTCGCTCTCCGCCTCGAGCTCCTCGAAGAAGGCCGCGTCGGCGTGCCCCTCCCGCTCCAGGTACGCCTTGAGCCGCAGGATCGGGTCCTTCGCCTCCCAGGCCTCGCGCTCCTCGTCGGCGCGGTACTTGGTCGGGTCGTCGGAGGTGGTGTGGGCGCCCATGCGGTAGGTGAACGCCTCGACCAGCGTCGGGCCCTCGCCGCGGCGGGCGCGCTCGAGCGCGGACCGGGTCACGGCCAGGCACGCGAGGACGTCGTTGCCGTCGACGCGGACGCCGGGGAAGCCGAAGCCCTGCGCACGCTGGTAGAGCGGCACGCGGGTCTGCTTCTCGGTGGGCTCGGAGATCGCCCACTGGTTGTTCTGGCAGAAGAAGACGACCGGGGCGTTGTAGACCGCGGAGAAGGTGAAGGACTCGGCCACGTCACCCTGGCTGGAGGCGCCGTCGCCGAAGTACGCGATCACGGCCGAGTCCGCGCCGTCCTTGGCGACGCCCATGGCGTAGCCGGTGGCGTGCAGGGTCTGCGAGCCGATGACGATCGTGTACAGGTGGAAATTATTGCTGTTGGGGTCCCAGCCACCGTGGTTCACACCACGGAACATGCCCAGCAGGTTGGCCGGGTCGACACCCCGGCACCAGGCGACACCGTGCTCGCGGTAGGTCGGGAAGACGTAGTCGTCGTCGCGCAGCGCGCGGCCGGAGCCGATCTGGGCGGCTTCCTGGCCGAGCAGCGACGCCCACAGACCCAGCTCGCCCTGACGCTGCAGGGAGGTGGCCTCGGCGTCGAAGCGGCGGGTGAGGACCATGTCCCGGTAGAGGCCGCGCAGCTCGTCGGCGCTCAGGTCGATGTCGTACTCGGGGTGCTGAACGCGCTCCCCTTCAGGCGTCAGCAGCTGAACGAGCTCGGGCTCGGAGCCCTGGCCCTTCTTGACGCTCGCGCTAGCGGTGCGCTTGGTGCCGCTGCTGCGTCGCGTCGTCTTGCGCGCGGCAGTGCTCTCCACGGTCACGTGCGTGCTCCTCCGTCGGTCCGGCCCCCGGGGTTGCCGGGTAGGCCAGTGCGGCTCGCCTTATCCGTGCCCGCGCACGGGGTGGGTGCGACTCGGCCGGGGTCGGGCGTGACAGGTGCCCCGGCGAGCGCCCTGTCATAGGCACGTTACCCAGTGCGCCGCATTCCTGCGAAACCCCATTTGACCTGCGATTTTGCTTGGATTTCCAAGTAAATCGAGAAATGCGGGAACACAGCTGGTCAGCGCGGTGCAACGGCCATGAGGCCGCCGGAACACGGGCACGGTATCCCGCCACCCCCAGGCACGGGAAGAGCCAATATGTGAGACTGACCCCGTGCGCGAAGATGGAAAAATCCGGGTATTTCTGCTGGACGACCACGAAGTCGTCCGGCGCGGCGTCCACGAGCTGCTCTCCGTGGAGGACGACATCGAGGTGGTCGGCGAGGCCGGTACGGCCGCGGACGCGCTGGTCAGGATCCCGGCGACCCGCCCCGACGTGGCCGTGCTCGACGTTCGGCTGCCGGACGGCAGCGGTGTCGAGGTCTGCCGCGAGGTCCGTTCGCAGAACGAGGACATCAAGTGCCTGATGCTCACCTCGTACGCCGACGACGAGGCGCTCTTCGACGCGATCATGGCCGGGGCCTCCGGTTACGTCCTCAAGGCCATCCGGGGCAACGAGCTGCTGTCGGCGGTACGGGACGTGGCCGCCGGCAAGTCGCTGCTCGACCCCGTCGCGACCGCCCGCGTCCTGGAGCGGCTCCGCGACGGAAACAACCCCAAGGGTGACGACAAGCTCGCGAACCTGACGGAGCAGGAGCGCAAGATCCTGGACCTGATCGGCGAGGGCCTGACCAACCGCGCCATCGGCGAGCGGCTCCACCTGGCCGAGAAGACCATCAAGAACTACGTCTCCAGCCTGCTGTCGAAGCTGGGCATGGAGCGGCGCTCGCAGGCCGCGGCGTACGTGGCCCGGACGCAGGCCGAGCGGCACTGACGCCCCGATTCGGGACCTACGTCCCGGTCCGAGCGGGGCAGGGGCCCCTGTTCCGGCACGGCGCCGGTGGCGGAGAGTGGAAGCCATGTCCACCGAGGAGATCCGCGCCATCGAGCTGCTGAACCGCGTGGCGTACGGCCGGGTGGCGACGAGCATGCGCGCGATGCCGTTCGTCGCACCCGCCCGGCACATCGTGGACGACGGCGGCGTCCTGCTCCGGATGCACCGGGGCCTCGGCTACCACCGGGCCTGCGCGGGCAGCGTGGTCGCCTACGGCGCGGACAACTTCAACTCCGGCGCCGAGAACCTCTGGTCCGTGCAGTTCACCGGCACGGCGGAGGTCGTCGAGCCGACCGAGGAGCAGCTGGCGGCCTTCGGCCCCAGCCCCCAGGTCGTGGACGGCGAGCCCTTCGAGCCGATCTACATGCGCATCGAGCCCCAGTTCGTGACCGTGCACCAGTTGGACTACACCACGGAGCGACATCTCCACCACGTAGCGTGATCTAACATCTGGGGAGTGCCGCGCTCATCTGAAACGCTCGCTCCGCCCGTCGGCGCCCTGCTGCGCCGCTACCGGGAGGCCGGTGAGCCGCTCTCCTGCGAACCCGTCACCCAGGGCCTCCTCAACCGCGGCTACCGCCTCGCCACCACCCGCGGCGCCTACTTCCTCAAGCAGCACCTCGACGCCCCGACCGCCGACCGGGACACCATCAGCCGCCAGCACCGCGCCACCCAGCGCCTGCACGCCCTCGGCCTGCCCGTCGCCCCGCCGCTCGCCGACGCCGCCGGCCGCACGGTCGCCGTCATCGGCGGCCGCTGCTACGCCCTGCACCCCTGGGTCGACGGCCGCCACCGCGACGGCGCCCAGCTCTCCGCCGGCGGATCGAGGCGCCTGGGCGCGCTCCTCGGGCACGTCCACACCTGCCTGGAGCAGGTCATGGAATCCCCGCCGCCCGGTGCGGAGCACGAGAGCGCCCGCCCCGAGGACACCTTCCGGCTCATCGACGAGCTGCTCCGCCTCGCCCGCGCGGGACGCCCCCGCACGGGCTTCGACGCGCTCGCCGAACACCGGCTGCTCGAACGCCGGTTGCTCCTCGCCGAGCACGCCCACCGCCGCCCCCCGGCCGCCGCGGCGGCCGGCTGGGTGCACGGCGACTTCCACCCGCTGAACCTGCTCTACCGGGGCGCCGAGCCGGCCGCGATCGTCGACTGGGACCGCCTGGGCGTCCAGCCGCGGGCGGAGGAGGCGGTCAGGGCGGCCGCCATCTTCTTCGTACGACCGGCGGGCGAGCTGGCCCTGGAGAAGGTACGGGCGTACGCGCGCGCCTACCGGCGGGCGGCCGGCGCGGACGGGGCGGAACTGGCGTCCGCCGTGCACCGCGTGTGGTGGGAGCGGCTCAACGACTTCTGGATACTGCGCTGGCGCTACCAGCTCGACGACCGAAGGGCCGACCCGCAGTTCCCTGCGGCGTCGGCCCTGGCGGTGTGGTGGACGCGCGAATACGAGGCGGTACGCGACGCGTTCACGGGGTGATCCCCGCGAGAGGGGTCAGGGCGTGGTGCCCGTCCCGCCGTCGGCGCTGCCCGCCGTCGTACCGACGGTCGTGCCCTGCGACGTGCCCGTGTTGGTGTTGCCCTGCGAGGTGCCCGTGGTGGTGTTGCCCTCCGTGGTGCCCTCGGTGGTCCCCTCGGTGGTGCCCTCCGTGGTCCCCTCGGTCGTGCCCTCCGTGGTCCCCTCGGTGTCCGTACCGCCGTCCGTCGGATCCGTCGGCGGAGTGGTCGGCGGAGTGGTCGGGGGCGTCGTCTTCGGCGTCGACGGCGTCCACGACGGCTCCCACGTGTGCTGATCGCCGCCCGTGGAGCTGTCCGGCTCCTCCGTCTCCTGCGTCGGCTCCTCGGACGGCGTCGGCGAGTCCGTGACGGTGGACGGCGAGTTGGTGACCGTCGGCTTGTCCGTCGTCGTGCCGCCCTTCTCACCGGCCTTGTCCAGCGCGTACACGACACCCGCCACGATCGCGATCAGCGCGAGCGCCACGAACAGCAGCAGCTTGCCGCGACCGCGCTTGCCGCCGCCCTGCCCGCCGTAGCCGTCCTGCCCGTAGCCACCGCCGTCGTACCCGCCGACCCCGCCGTCGTCCGGGTTCATCGGCGGCAGGATCGGGCGCTGCGCGGTCTCGTGGTGCATCGGGTGCCCCAGCGCCGTCGTCGCGGCCATGCCGCCGACCGGCGTGTGACCACCCTCGTGCACCTCCACCGGGCCGGTGTTCCACGTGCCGGTGTGAGCACCCGCCTGCTGGAGCATCTGCAGGCCGTACTGGATCAGCCCGCGCATCTCCTCGGCGCTCTGGAAGCGGTCGTCCGGGTCCTTCGCGAGCGAACGCATCACCAGACCGTCGAGCTCCGGCGGCGCCCCATGGGCGACCTCGGACGGCGGGACCGGCGTGTCCTGGACGTGCTGGTAGACCACTGACAACGGTGTCTCACCGGTGAACGGGGGCCGCAGCGCGAGCAGTTCGTAGAGCAGACAGCCGGTGGCGTACAGGTCGGACCGGTGGTCCACGGCCTTGCCGAGGGCCTGCTCGGGGGAGAGGTACTGCGGCGTGCCCATGACCATGCCGGTCTGGGTCATCGTCGACTGCGCGCCGTGCAGGGCGCGCGCGATGCCGAAGTCCATGACCTTCACCGCGCCGGTGTGCGTGATGATGACGTTCGCCGGCTTGATGTCCCGGTGCACGATGCCGTGCTGGTGCGAGTACGCGAGCGCCTCGAGCACGCCGGAGACGATGATCAGGGCCTGCTCGGGACCCGGCGCCTCGGCGCTGATCAGCAGGTCGCGGATGGTGCGGCCCTCGACCAGCTCCATCACGATGTACGGCACGGAGTGGCCGCCCACGACGTCCTCGCCGGAGTCGTACACCGCGACGATCGCGTGGTGGTTGAGTCCCGCGACCGACTGCGCCTCGCGCGTGAAGCGGGCCTTGGAGACCGGGTCCTCCGCGAGGTCGGAGCGGAGCAGCTTCACGGCCACCGTGCGCCCCAGCCGGACGTCCTCGGCCGCGAAGACCTCGGCCATGCCGCCTCGCCCGAGACGGTGCGTCAGCCGGTACCGTCCGTCACCGACCACTCCGCCGATGCCCCAGGACTCCGCGGCGGCGCCCGACAGGCCGCCGCCGCCTGCTTCGGATTCGGGTGCCATCAGTCCTCGCCGTCGTCTGTCTACCGTGCAGTGCCGTCGTGCAGTGCCGTACCGCCGTCACGCTACAGGCTTCGTCCGACATCACAGTCCGAGATGGACCGGCCATCCAACCCCGACGGCGTACGCCTGTGCAAATTCCAGGCGGTTCCTGTAACGCTTGCGAGACGCTTCTTGCGCGGAGGGTCACGGAACGGGCACCTGGCTTGACGTGGCACTGCCCTGGGGCAGACTTGGCCAGGAAATTCCGGATCAGCGCCGCCACGCGCGCGTAGGGGGAGCACGAATGAGCCAGGACGGCGCACAGGGCCGCTATGCGGGCGGTTCGGTCGCGAACGGTCGTTACCAACTTCGCGACCTGCTCGGCGAGGGCGGCATGGCCTCCGTCTACCTGGCGTACGACAGCGCCCTCGACCGGCAGGTCGCCATCAAGACCCTGCACTCGGAACTGGGCCGGGAGCAGTCGTTCCGCGAGCGGTTCCGGCGCGAGGCGCAGGCCGTCGCGAAGCTGTCGCACACCAACATCGTCTCGGTCTTCGACACCGGCGAGGACACCCTCGACGGCGCCGTCATGCCGTACATCGTCATGGAGTACGTGGAGGGGCAGCCGCTCGGCTCGGTCCTGGCCTCCGACGTACGGCAGTTCGGCGCGATGCCGGCCGACAAGGCGCTCAAGGTGACGGCCGACGTGCTGGCCGCGCTCGAGACCAGCCACGAAATGGGCCTGGTCCACCGGGACATCAAGCCCGGCAACGTGATGATGACCAAGCGCGGCATCGTCAAGGTCATGGACTTCGGCATCGCGCGGGCCATGCAGTCCGGTGTCACCTCGATGACGCAGACCGGCATGGTCGTCGGCACGCCGCAGTACCTCTCCCCCGAGCAGGCCCTCGGCCGCGCCGTGGACGCACGCTCCGATCTTTATTCGGTCGGCATCATGCTGTTCCAGCTGCTGACGGGCCGTCTGCCGTTCGACGCCGACTCGCCGCTCGCGATCGCGTACGCGCACGTCCAGGAGGAGCCGGTCGCGCCGTCCTCCATCAACCGCTCGGTGACGCCGGCGATGGACGCGCTCGTCGCCCGCGCGCTGAAGAAGAACCCGAACGAGCGGTTCCCGAGCGCGGCGGCGATGCAGGACGAGTGCCTGCGGGTGCTGTCGGCGGGTCAGACGGGCGCGCCGGTGATCGTGGCGGGCGGCCCGGTCAGCAGCGGCTCGGGCGTGGGCTCGGCGGTCTTCCCGCCGGTCGGCCAGACCCCGCCGCCCCCGGTGCACGGCGTGCAGCAGCCGTACCAGCCTCCGACGCCGCAGCCGGGCCCGTACGGTCCGCCGACGCCTGCCCCCTCCTACGGCTACCCGCAGCAGGCCCCGACGCCCGCCCCGGTCCCGGCGTACCAGACGCCCGCTCCCGGGCCGTACACGATGGCGCCGCAGCAGTCGTCGGTGCAGGCGAGCGGCGGCTCCGGCGCGTCGAAGCGGAACACGCCGGTGATGGTCGGCGCGATCGTCGTGGCCCTGATCGTGATCGGCGGTGTGATCACCGCGATCTCGCTCAACAAGAAGGACGACCCCAACGACAACGGGGGCGGCGACCCGACTCAGAGCCAGTCGGCCGCGCCGGGGCACAAGGGTCCGGACCTCTCCAAGACCATCGAGACGAAGAAGTGCACGGAGCCGACCGAGTCGAGCGACGACCCGGAGAAGTTCGAGGTCCCGAACTTCACGTACAAGAACATCCAGTCGGTGAAGGCGTGCATCCAGGCCGCGGGCTGGAAGATCAAGACGCAGACGCCGGTGGACGAGAACACGTACGGCGAGGGCACCGTCCTCGAGCAGTACCCGCCGGTCGGTGAGGACATCGACAAGGACGGCGCCGACTTCACGCTCAGCATCTCGACGGGCAACCCGCCGCAGTAGCCGCTCGGCTCGCCGGGCGCCGTTCACGCGCCCGGCCCCGGCTGGCCGGTGGCTGTCCGGGCGGGCCGTTCGGTGGCTGCCCGGGCGCGCCGTTCGGGCGGGCTGTCCGGGGGGTCGGTCGGGCGGGCCGTCCGAGGGGCTCCGGCTCGCTCTCTCACCCCCTCCTCCTGTCCGGGATGCCGGATGTGTCCCGACATGTGACGCTGAGTTGAACAGTCGGCGGCTCGGTACGGGAGGGGGTCACCCGGTGACTCCAGGACTCCGCGGAACGCGGACGCGGGCCCTCGGCCCGGTGGTCGCGTGCTGGCTGGTGGTGGGTGCCGTACCGGTCGCGTACGGGGCCGAGAGAGGGCCGACGGCGGACCACCCCAGGGCCTCGGCGCCGGCGGCGAGGTCGACGACGGCCGCACCCTCCAAGCCGGCCTCGTCGGCGACGTCCCCATCCCGTCCGTCCCGACCGCCCTCCCCCTCCCCTTCCTCCTCTTCCGCTCGTCCGGCCCCTTCCGTCACGAGCGGCGGCGCCTCCCGCCCGCCCGGGGCCTCCGGCCCTCCCGCGGCGGCCGGCTCGGCCTCCGCGACCCCCTCCGGGCGGCCCGGTCGGCCCGCTGCCTCCGAGCCCGCCGGGCCCTCCCCGTCCGGCTCCCTGGCCGGGCGTCCCGCCGGGGCGGGGCGCGAGCGGCCCGGTCGGCCTGCCGCACCGCCGAAACCGAGCGCCTCCGCCGAGCGGGAGGACCCCGCGCGTACCAAAACGGCAACAGCCGAAGAGCCGCCCGTCGAGGAGGAGGTGGCGGAGGAGGAGCTCGAAGCGGTACCCGAGACGGAGCCCACCGCCACCACGCCGCCGCCCGCGTCCGCGCCCGCCGCGGCGCCCCGGCTCAGCCCCCGCGCCACGACCACCGCCGCTGACCGGCAGATTCCCGTCCTCACCCTGGGCGCCGGGCTCGCCATGGTGGGGCTCGGCATCGGTTTTCTCGGCGTCCGGATGCGCCGCCGCTGAGGGGACCGTCTGCCGCGGACCCCTCCGGGTCCCCCTTGAGACGGACCCGGAGGTTCCGTCTCAGGTCGCTTGTCCGCCGCGGCATACCCGGTATACATACTGAGTATGTCGATCCGCCACGGGCTCCTCGCCCTCCTCGAACGCGGGCCTCGCTACGGCTCGCAGCTCCGTACGGAGTTCGAGTCCCGCACGGGCTCCACCTGGCCCCTGAACGTCGGCCAGGTCTACACGACCCTCAACCGTCTCGAACGGGACGGCATGGTCGCCCAGAGCGGCGAGGACGACGCCGGCCACGCGCTCTACGCGATCACCGACAGCGGTCGCGACGAGCTCAGGAGCTGGTTCGAGAAGCCCGTGGACCGCACCAGCCCGGCCCGTGACGAGCTCGCCATCAAGCTCGCCATGGCCGTCGGGGCGCCCGGCGTCGACATCCGCGCCGTCATCCAGTCGCAGCGCCGCCACACCGTGAAGGCGATGCAGGACTACACCCGGCTCAAGGCCCAGGCACTCGCCGCCCTCGAGAGCGGCGAGTCCCGGGAACGCGACGACGTGGCCTGGCTCCTCGTCCTGGAGCAGCTGATCTTCCAGACCGAGGCCGAGGCCCGCTGGCTGGACCACTGCGAGGCCCGGCTGATCCGGCTCTCGACGGCAACCGCCGGCTCCGCCACCCCACCCGGTTCCACCGCACCCGGCCCCGCCACCACCACCGCTCCCGGTGACGCGCGGTCGCCCGAGTCCGCCGGCGCGTCCTCCGAGGGCGCCCGCCGGGCACCGCTGCGCTGACCCGCGGCCCCACATTCCGCACGACCTGTTCCCGCACGACCTCTCACCATCTCTTCCCGCATCACCTCTTCAACCGCTCCGTACGAGACCGCACGTGACCGTACGAGACCGCGCGTGACCGCACGTCCCGCGACCGTCCGTCGGCGTACGTCCAAGGGGGACCCCTCCATGTCCACACAGCAGCCCGTGCTGCAACTGCAGAACCTGACCCGTGTCCACGGCTCCGGCGAGACCGAGGTGCATGCCCTGCGCGGCATCGACCTCGACGTCTTCCCCGGTGAACTCGTCGCCGTCATGGGCCCGTCCGGCTCCGGCAAGTCCACCCTGCTCACCATCGCGGGCGGCCTGGACACCCCCACCTCCGGCCGGGTGATCGTCGAGAACACCGACATCACCACCGCCGGCCGCAAGGCCCTCGCGGCCCTGCGCCGCCGCAGCATCGGTTACGTCTTCCAGGACTACAACCTGATCCCCGCCCTGACGGCCGCCGAGAACGTCGCCCTGCCCCGCGAGCTGGACGGCACCTCCGCCCGCAAGGCGCGCGGCGAGGCCCTCGCCGCGCTGGAGGAGATGGAGCTGGGTCACCTCGCCGACCGCTTCCCCGACGAGATGTCCGGCGGCCAGCAGCAGCGGGTGGCCATAGCCCGCGCTCTCGTCGGCGACCGTCGCCTCGTCCTGGCCGACGAGCCCACCGGCGCCCTGGACTCGGAGACCGGGGAGTCCGTCCTCGCCCTGCTGCGCTCGCGCTGCGACGCCGGTGCCGCGGGCGTCCTCGTCACCCATGAGCCGCGGTTCGCCGCCTGGGCCGACCGCGTCGTCTTCCTGCGGGACGGCGCCGTCGTCGACCAGACCGTGCGCAGCGAGGCCGACTCGCTCCTGACGGGCCAGGCGGCCGAGCGGTGAACAACTGGTTCCACTCCTGGCGCGCCGCGATCCGTATCGCCCGCCGTGACGCCTGGCGCTTCAAGGGCCGCAGCTTCCTGGTCCTCGCCATGATCGCCCTGCCCATCCTGGGTGTCAGCGCCGCCGATCTGACGCTGCGCAGCTCCGAGCTCTCCACCGAGGAGCAACTGGACCGGATGATGGGCGCCGCCGACGCCCGGTTCACCGACGCCGCCGTGGGCGGCGACCCGATCTTCCAGTCTCCGGACGGGGAGATGCACAACCCGGCCAAGGACTACGGGGACAAGGCCTGGCCGAGCGGTACCGCCGATGTCCCCAAGACCTTCCCGGCCGGTTCCACCGTCCTCACGGACAGCTCCGGGAACGCCAAACTCACCACTGTCCACGGACTGCTCCAGACCGAGATCCGCGAACTCAAGGCCGCCGACCCGATGGCCAAGGGGATCATGACCCTCCTGGAGGGACACTTCCCGGAGAAGGCGGACGAGGTCGCCGCGACCACGCACTTCCTGGAGAGCAGTGGCCTGTCGATCGGCTCCACCCTCTCCCCGCGGGGCTCCGACCGGACCTACCGGATCGTCGGCTCGTACGAGCTCCCCAACGATCTGAAGGCCGACCAGGTCAACGCCCTGCCCGGCGCGTTCCTCGCTCCGTACGCCAAGGTGGCCGAGAAGGCCGGTATGTCCAAGGGCGGAGTCTCCACCGCCCACCTGGTGAAGGCGCCCGGTGGTTTCACGTGGAACACCGTGCAGCAGATCAACACCAAGGGTGTGGTCGTCACCTCCCGTGCGGTGCTCCTGAACCCGCCGGCCGACTCCGAGGTCCCGCTCTACCAGCAGGAGGGCTGGGGCAACTACGAGTCCAGCACGGGTGCCCAGGCGGCCGAACTCGCCGCCCTCGGCACGGTCGTCGGCCTCGCGATGCTGGAGATCTGCCTTCTGGCCGGGCCCGCGTTCGCCGTCGGAGCCCGCCGCTCGCGCCGCCAGCTGGGGCTCGTCGGCGCCAACGGCGGCGACCGGCGCCACATCCGGGCCATCGTCCTGGGCGGCGGCCTTGTCATCGGCGTCGCCGCGGCGGTCACCGGCACGGTCCTCGCCCTGATCCTCACGTTCCTGCTCCAGCCGGTCCTGGAGGACGCGTTCGGGCAGCGGTTCGGCAGCTTCGACGTCCGCCCCCTGGAACTGCTCGGCATCGCGCTGCTCGCCGTGCTGACCGGCCTGCTGGCCGCGATCGTCCCGGCCGTCACCGCGTCCCGGCAGACCGTCCTGGCCTCGCTCACCGGCCGTCGCGGTGTCCGCCGCAGCAGCCGCGTGCTGCCGCTGATCGGTCTGGCCGCCCTGCTCCTGGGCGCGGCGATCGCGCTCTACGGATCGGTGATCTCCGACCAGTTCGTCATCGTCGCGGGCGGCAGCGCCCTCGCCGAGCTGGGCGTGGTCGCCATGACCCCGGCCCTGGTGGGCCTCTTCGGCCGGACCGGCCGCTGGCTGCCGCTGTCGCCGCGCCTCGCCCTGCGGGACGCCGTGCGCAACCGGGGCCGTACGGCACCCGCCGTGGCCGCCGTGCTCGCCGCGGTCGCCGGTACCGTCGCCGTCTCCACGTACGCGGCGAGCGACGAAGCGCAGCAGCGGGCCGAGTACCGGGCGAGCCTGCCGCACGGCGCGGTCGCCGCCCTCGTCGAGGAGGAGGGCGGCCGGGACGTCCCGGCGGTCCGTGAGGCCGTCCAGCGACACCTGCCCATCGACACCCGAGCGGATGTCGCCCGCGTGCGCGTCGGAAAACCCGGCTGCGCGCCCTACGAGGAGACCCCGGGCTGCGGCAGGTTCGAGGTCGTCATCCCGAAGGCCAACGAGTGCCCGCTGTGGACCTCCTCCGTCAACGGCGAGGACCCCGCGGCGAAGTTCTCCAAGGAACAGCGGCGCAAGCTCGCCGAGGACTGGCGCTGCAAGCAGGACGACGAAGGCGGCATGTACGTCGACGGCGGGATGCTGATCGGTGACGCCAAGGTCCTCAAGGTCCTCGGGATCAAGGACCCGGGCGCCGAGAAGGCGCTCGCCGAGGGCAAAATCGTTTCCTTCTCCAAGGCCCTGGTCGGCCAGGACGGCAAGGTCGGCATCAAGCTGATCGCCGACACCGCGAAGGCGAACCAGGCCGAGCAGGAGGGCAAGCCGGTACCGGGCAAGATCGTTTCCCTCCCCGCCCACCTGGCTCCCGAAGAGGTGAGGTCGTACGGCGTCCAGGCGCTCCTCAGCCCCGAGGCCGCCAAGGCCGCAGGCCTCACCACGGCGCCGCTGGGCTCGTACTTCTCCACCGACACGATGCCGACCACCGAGCAGCGCCAGAAGCTCGACGGCGAGATCTCCAAGATCGGCAGCGATGTCGCGCTGACCGTGGAGGAGGGCTTCGTCGGCAAGGGCAGCATCGTGCTCCTCTCGCTGGCGGTCTTCGCCGGTCTGGTCACCATCGGCGCCGCAGGCATCGCGACCGGCCTGGCCCAGGCCGACGCCGAGGCCGACCTCAAGACGCTCTCCGCCGTCGGAGCGCCCCCGCGGGTCCGCCGCACGCTCAGCGGCTTCCAGTGCGGGGTGGTCGCCGCGATGGGTGTGATCCTGGGATCGGCGGCCGGCGTGCTGCCGGCGGTGGGCCTGCGGCTCACCGAGGAGCGCGAACGCCTGCGCTTCTACCAGGAGAGCCTGGACGAGGGCTGGGGCGCCATGTCCTCGCCGCCCTACGTGCCGATCGTCGTCCCCTGGGAGACGCTGGTGGGGCTGCTGGTGGTCGTGCCGATCGGTGCCGCGCTCCTGGCCGCCCTGGTGACCCGCTCGCGCGGGGCCCTGGCCCGTCGCGCCGCGACGTGACCTGACCCGACCCGACCGGTTCGTTGCGTTCCTGTGCCCCTGTACGAGGGTGGATCACCCTCGTACAGGGGCACACCGTGTGGTGAGGCATGTGTGCGAGAGAATGGCGGCATGGAGATGCCGAGGAATGAACGGTCGCAGGAGAGCCCCCAGGTCCTCATCGTGGGACAGGACGGTATGGCACTCGGCGGCACTCAGGGTGACGACGAATCCCGCGAGGTCCCGGTGACGGAAATGGTCGAGCAGCCTGCGAAGGTCATGCGGATCGGCAGCATGATCAAGCAGCTCCTGGAGGAAGTACGCGCGGCACCTCTCGACGAGGCCAGCCGGGTCAGGCTCAAGGACATCCACGCCAGCTCCGTGAAGGAGCTCGAGGACGGGCTCGCGCCCGAACTCGTCGAGGAACTGGAGCGGCTCTCCCTGCCGTTCACGGACGAGGCGATCCCCTCCGAGGCGGAACTGCGCATCGCACAGGCCCAGTTGGTGGGCTGGCTCGAGGGCCTCTTCCACGGCATCCAGACGGCGCTGTTCGCCCAGCAGATGGCGGCCCGCGCCCAGCTGGAGCAGATGCGCCGCGCCCTGCCGCCCGGCGCGCCCCACGACGATGACGACGACCAGGGACACGGACACGCGATCCGCTCGGGGCCGTACCTGTAGGTCGCCTCTCCGTACGGAAGGGCCCGGCACACGAGCGTGTGCCGGGCCCTTCCGTATGCCGGGTCTCCCGTATGCCGGGTCTCCCGTATGCCGGGTCTCCCGTGTGCCGAGCCTTGCGTGTGCCGAGCCTTCCGTGCGCCTGGTCTTCCGTGCGCCGAGCCAGGTCCGTATGGCGGGCCAGGTCCGTTCGCCGGGCCAGGTCCGTTGTTCAGGCCTTCGGGGCCAGCAGGAGCACCTTGCCGACATGGCTGCCGGAGTCCAGCGCCCGGTGGGCCTCGGCGGCGTCGGGCATCGGCACCGTACGGTCGACCACGGGGCGTACCGTCCCCGCGCCGATCAGCGGCCAGACATGCTCGCGCACCGCGGCGACGATGGCCGCCTTCTCGTGAAGGGGCCGGGCGCGCAGCGTCGTCGCGGTGATCGCGGCGCGCTTGGCGAGCAGGGCGCCGATGTTCAACTCGCCCTTCACCCCGCCCTGCATGCCGATGATCGCCAGGCGCCCGTTGACCGCGAGGGCCTTCACGTTGCGCTCCAGATACTTCGCTCCGACGATGTCGAGGATGACGTCGGCACCGGCCCCGTCCGTGGCCTTGCGCAGCTCCTCGACGAAGTCCTGCTCGTGGTAGTCGATCAGGATGTCCGCGCCGAGCTCGGCGCAGCGCGCCAGCTTCTCGGGGCCGCCGGCGGTCACCGCGACCCTCGCCCCGACCGCCTTGGCCAGCTGGATCGCCATCGTGCCGATGCCGCTGGCGCCCCCGTGCACCAGCAGCGTCTCGCCGGGCCGCAGATGGGCGATCATGAAGACGTTCGACCAGACGGTGCTCGTCACCTCCGGCAGCGCGGCGGCCGTGACCAGATCCACGCCGTCCGGTACCGGCAGCAGCTGGCCGACCGGCACGGCGACCTTCTCCGCGTAACCACCGCCCACCAGCAGCGCGCACACCTCGTCGCCGACGGACCAGCCGGACACTCCGGGGCCGAGCGCGGCGATCCGGCCCGAGCACTCGAGGCCCGGGTACCGGGACATGCCCGGCGGCGGGTCGTAGAAGCCCTGTCGCTGGAGCAGGTCGGCGCGGTTGACGGCGCTCGCCACCACCTCGACGAGGACCTCGCCCTCGGCGGGCACGGGATCGGGCACCTCGGCCCAGACGAGGGCCTCGGGACCACCGGGTTCCGGAATCGTGATCGCATGCATGGCGGCGAGGCTACTCGGGCGGCGTGGACAGCGGAGTGACGGGCGCCGCGCGCACGATCGTGATCACACGGTCCGTCAACTGCAGCGGGCTGGCGGCCGGATCGTCGTATCCGAGCAGCCGGTGCCCGCGCAACACGCTGACCACCAGGTCCTCGGTCTCCCGCACGCTCTTGCCCACCTCTGCCTTTATGACCGGCCGCTCCACCAGGTCGAGGCCCGAACCCTGCTGGATCAGGTCCTCCATCACCGCGCCGGCGCTGGGGCTGAGCACCGAGAGCCCGAGCAGCCGTCCGGCCGCGCTGGCGCTGGTGATCACGGCGTCCGCACCGGACTGGCGCAGCAGCGGGGCGTTCTCCTCCTCGCGCACGGCGGCAACGATCTTCGCGCCCCGGTTCATCTGCCGGGCGGTCAGCGCGACCAGCACGGCCGTGTCGTCGCGCTGGGTGGCGATCACGATCTGACGGGCCTTCTGGACCTCTGCGCGGAGCAGCACATCACTACGGGTCGCATCACCGACCACGCCGACGAACCCGTCCGCGTTCGCCGTCTCGATCACCTTCGTGGAGGGATCGACGATCACGATCTGGTCCTTGCGCAGTCCGGTCGCGCAGAGCGTCTGGATCGCGGAGCGGCCCTTGGTGCCGAAGCCGACGACGACGGTGTGGTCACGCAAGGTGGACCTCCAGCGGTTCAGCCGCCACTCCTCCCGGGTCCTTTCGGTGAGGACCTCGAGAGTGGTGCCGACCAGGATGATCAGGAACAGCACGCGCAGCGGCGTGATCACCAGGATGTTGATGAGCCGCGCCGAGTCGCTGTACGGGACGATGTCGCCGTACCCCGTGGTGGAGAGGGTGACGGTCGCGTAGTAGGCGCAGTCGAGGAAGTCGAGGGTCTCGTCGGCGTTGTCGTGGTAGCCCCCGCGGTCCACGTAGACGATGAGGGTCGTGAGCGCCAGCACGCCCAGCGCCATCAACAGCCGTTTGCCCACCTGCCGCAGGGGCTTCTCGACGACCCGCCGGGGCATCCGGACCCGGGAGGGCGATGTCTTCTCGTCCGCGTGCCGGGCCATGACGTCCCGACTGGGAAGTTTCACGTGAAACACGCTCCGTGGGACGCGCCCTGAGCCGGGGACACCGGCCAGGGGAGGTCGAGGATCTCCAGGGCGTCACCGGGCCGCGCCCCTCCGGGCGGGACCACCGCCATCCCGTCCGCCGCGGCGATCCCCCGGAGCATCGCCGGGCCGTTGTAGTGCAGGGGGACGACCTGATCGCCGCGGTGGACGACCGGGACGAGGCGGGTGTCGTGCGGATGGCCGTGCACCTCGTCCCGTACGGGCACGTGGTACGGCGACGAGTCCGGGGCGCCCGCCAGGGCACGGAGCAGGGGCTCGGCCAGGGTGAGCAGTCCGGAGACCGCGGCGAGCGGGTTGCCGGGCAGGCCGACCAGGTGCCGGCCGCCGTCGAGGCGGGCGAGCAGCATGGGATGGCCGGGGCGGACCTTCACACCGTCGACGAGGAGGGTGGCTCCGGCCTTGGCGAGGACGGGGTGGACGTGGTCGACGGGCCCGGCGGCCGTGCCCCCGGTGGTGATCACCAGATCGGCCGCGGAGCCGGTGACGGCGGTGTGCAGGGCCTCGGCGTCGTCGCCGATCCGTCGCGTGGCGAGCACGTCGGCGCCGAGCGCGTTCAGCCAGGGGCCGAGCATGGGGCCGAGGGCGTCCCGGATCAGTCCGTCGTGGGGGAGTCCCGCCGTCAGGAGTTCGTCGCCGAGGACGAGGACCTCCACGCGGGGGCGGGACAGGGTCGCCAGCTCGTCGTACCCGGCCGCCGCGGCGAGGCCGAGGACGGCGGGGGTCACCGCCGTCCCGGCGGGCAGCAGCCGGTCGCCGGAGCGGCACTCCTGCCCCCGGGGGCGGATGTCCTGGCCGGGTACGACCTCGCGCCGGGCGTGCAGATGGCCGCCGGCGTCCGTGCGGGAGTGCTCGCTGCGGATGACGGCGGTGGTCTCGGGGGGTACGCGGGCGCCGGTGGCGATCCGTACCGCCGTACCGTCCTCCAGTGCCGTGGTGGCGGCGGCGCCGGCGAGCACCGCGCCCTCGCCACGGATCTCCCAGGGCCCGGGGCCCGCGACCGCCCAGCCGTCCATGGCCGAGGTGTCGAAGGACGGCAGATCGGTGAGGGCGCTGAGCGGCTCCACGAGGACCTGTCCGAGGGCCTGCCCGAGCGGCGTACGGCGGGGCTCGCGCGCGGCGCCGCCCGCGGCCCCGGCCCGGGCGGCGACCGCCCGGGCGGCGGGCCAGGGGGTGGCACGGTGGGGCTCGGCGCGCCGGGGCTCGGCGGCGCGCGGCGGGGCGACGAGGGCGAGGGCCTCGTCCACACCGTCGCTCTCGACCGCGGGCGCGGCCTCCGGCTCGGCGTCCGGCCCGATCCCCGGCTCGGACGCGCGCTCCTGCCGGGTCATCCGGCTTCGCCCTGCTCCGCTTCGGCGGCCCAGCGGTTGGCGAGGGCGGCAGCCTTGCGGGCGGCCTCGGCGACCGCCTCGGGGCCGCCGTCGGCACCGGCCGCCTGCGCCGCCGCGTACCCGACCAGGAACGTGGTCAGCGGCGCGGCGGGACGGGCGACCCCGTGGGCGGCGTCCCGGGCCAGATCGAGCAGCACGCCGGTGTCGACGTCGATCTCGATGCCCAGCTCGTCCTTGACTGCGGTGATCCATTCGTCCAGCACGTTCCCATGCTCCCTGATACGGGCCCGGGCCGCGGCGATGTCCTCCCAGGTGTCGCAGTCGAAGGAGGCGAGGGGGTCCGCGGCGACCCGGACGATGCGGAGCTCCCGCGTGAGCAGACGCAGCGGGAGGTCGGCGAGGGTGCCGTGCGCGGTGGCGATGAGAGCCAGCTCACGCCGGAGCGCCTCGGTGCGATAGGCGGCGACGAGCGGCTGGTCCCGGCCGCCGGGGTCGACCAGCAGCGCGGCCTCGGCGTCGGGCGCCCCGGACAGGGCGTCGAGCAGCTGCCGGCCGGTCCGCTCGTCGAGGAACGGCAGGTCGGCGGAGAGGACGAGCACCGTGCCGGCGTCCACCTCGCGCACCCCGGCGTCGACGGCGGCCAGCGGTCCCCCGCCGGGCGGCTCCTCCCTGGCCCACACCACGGGCCGTACGGTCGCCCGTCGCCCGCCGACGACCACGGTGCGCCCGGCGCCCCGGCACCCGGCCAGAACCCGGTCGAGCAACGCCCGGCCCCCGACCCGTACCCCAGGCTTGTCCGCCCCGCCGAGCCGCTTCGCGGCACCCCCGGCGAGGACGATGGCGTCATACACGGTCGTCATCCCAGCAGTATGATCCGCACCCGCCCGGTACGACCCCGAAGATCTCCGTCCGTCTCACGCACGGAGACAGCCGGGTACGAGAACGGGCCCGGCGCCGGCGCGCGCCGCCCCGGGGCGGCCCGGGGGTCGGCGCGCCCGCATCTGACGCCTCCGCGATCCCGCACGTCTGCCCCTGGGCCCGCCCGCTCCCTCCACTCACGCGACGCGACGCGGCGGCCGACTGCCGGCCAAGGCCGCCGCACCCGCAGGTCGGAGCGGTCGCACGCGCGCGGAACGCGCCGCCGACCAGGTGGCCCTGCCGGGGACCGCACGAGCGCAGCCGGGCCCGCCGCCTTCGGGGCCGGGCAGTCACGCACGCGCGCGGTATGGCGCCGCCGCCCAGGGGCCGCTGCCGCGTCCGGGGCCTGGACGCCACGGCCCGCGAACCTACGGCCGGAACCGTTGCCGGTCGGCGGGGACCGCTGGGACCCATCGACGGTCGTTCACGCCCACGGGAGCCGCCGACCCGGCCGAGTCAGGCCGGGTCGGCG
>NZ_JBHWJZ010000013.1:0-201539 GCF_042731085.1 Streptomyces sp. NPDC059875 | reverse complement strand
CACTCTTATTCCCGATTCCGCGTTCCCACGGAGCCTCGTGGCCTCGTTTATGTGTATAATATTCGGCCACCGGGGGTACGTGCTGGGGGGCGGGCCGCGTCCGTGACGCGGCCGGCCCCTTGTACGGCGGGTTTGGGATCGGTCAGAAGCCGGAGCCCTGACGGCGCATCCGCGCGGCAAGCAGGATGCCCGCGCCGGCGACGAGCGCGGTGCCCGCGCCTCCCGTGATGAGGGCCGTGTCGCCCGCGCCGGTGGAGGCCAGCGGAGAGCCGCTGCCGCCCTGCGGGGTCACGGCTGTGTTGCCGGTGTTGGGGGTGCTGCCGGTACCCGTGCCGGTGTCGTTCCCGGTGCCGGTTCCGGAGCCGTCCTGGCCCTGCCGGCCGTCGCCCTTGCCGTCGTTCTTGTCGTTCGTGTCGTTCTCCTGCTGGGCCTTCTTGTCCTTCTCCCGGGCTTCGTGCTGACCGGTGAGCAGGAACGCGGCACGGTCGGCGGGGGTGCCCGCCAGAGCGGCGCGGCCGGCCTTGACCAGCTCGGGGCCGCCCCCGCCGATGAGCTGGGCGATCGCGACGCGGTTGTCCTGGTCCCGCAGCTCGTGCTGCGTCACCTCCAGGAAGTGGCGCAGCTCGGCCGGGGTGGGGGAGCCGTTCAGGAGCTTGCTGATCGCCTCGCTGAGGATGGGGCCGTCCCAGCTCTCGTCGATGCGGGCGAGCTCGACCCGGTCGTCCGAGGCCTGTGCGAGGTGGCGGCCCTTGTCCAGGAAGGCGGTGCGGTCGGCCGGAGTGCCGAGGAGGGCCTTCTTGGCGGCTTCCTTGACTGCGGGGCCGGCGGTGTTGGTCAGGCGGGCGATCTCGACCTTGTTGTCGTCGTCACGGAGCTCGTGCTGGGTGACCTCGTAGAAGTGGCGGAGGTCTGCCAGGGTCAGCTCGTCGGTCCGGAGGAGGTTCTTGATTCCTTCCTCCAGGGCGGGGCCTGCTTGGTTCGCGAGCCTCGCGATGGCGACCCGGTAGTCGTCGAGACGGATGCGGTGCTGGTCGGTCTCGATGAACGTGCGCATGGCCGCGGGGCCGTCGGCGATGGCCTTGTGGCCGGCTTCCTTCATGTACTCGCTGGCCATCGGGTCGGCGATGATCGCGAGGATGGTCTTGCGGTCCTGCTCCGCCTGGTCCTCGCCGGACGCGTCCGCGGCCTCGTGGTCGGGTGCGGTCGGAGCCGGCGGGTTGGTGGACGCGGCAGCCTCGTTTCCGTCGGCGAACGCCGGCGACGCGAGGAGGACGGCCGGAGCCAGAGCAGCCGTGGTCACAGCTGCGGCGATCCGGGACAACTTCACAGAAAATACCCCCTGCGGGAATGGTCTTTGCGCCGCAAAGACTCATCACCCCCGCAGAAGGTTGTAGGTGCCAGACGAATCCGTGTGAGGGGCTCCGTGCTTCACGGCTCGGTCAGGCGTACGGCGAGGGCGGCGATGTCGTCGTCAAGGCGTCCTCTGCTGTAGCGGAGGAGGTCGCGGTGAAGAGCCGTGAGCAGTTCGCGGGGCGGTGTCGGGGGTTGTCGACGCATCCAAGCCGCCAGCGGGAAGAACTCGCCGTCGTGGGCGCGGGCCTCGGCGATCCCGTCGGTGTAGAGGAGCAGCAGGTCGCCGGGGGCGAAGTCGAAGGTGTCGACGTTGTAGTGATCGCCGATCAGCTCGGCGAGGCTCAGCAGTGGCGAGGGAGTGGCGGACTCGAGGACACGGAGTTTCCTGCGGTTCAGGAGCAGCGGCGGGGGGTGTCCGCAGTTGAGGATGTCGATACGTCTCCCCTCGTGCGGGATCTCGACGAGAAGGGCGGTGGCGAAACGCTCCATCGGCCCGTCGGGGGGAAAGGCGGCGTTGTAACGGGTGCTGCTGGCGTCCAGCCTGCGTGCGACGTCGACCATGTCTGTCTCGCCGTAGGCCGCCTCCCGGAAGGCGTTGACGATCGCCGCGGCCGCCCCCACCGCCGGCAGGCCCTTGCCCCGCACGTCACCGATGAGCAGCCTGACCCCGAATGGCGTGTCGACCACCTCGTAGAAGTCGCCGCCGATGCGGGCCTCCGCCGCGGCCGCGAGATACAGCGACTCGATCTCGACGTTCCCGAAGCGGCGTGGCATAGGGCTCAGCACCACCTGTTGCGCCGCGTCGGCCACGAGCCGTACCTGGAAGAGGGTGCGCTCCCGCTGGAGCCGGACGTGGCTTCCGTACGCGGCGGCCACGGTGACCGCGATGATCCCCGCGGCCGTCCACCACGTGCCCAGATCGGGGAAGACGAGGCTGAGGCCGATCATCAGAAAGAGGCAGACCGTCCCGAGCAGGACGGTGGGGAGGACCGGCCACATGGCGGCCGCCAGCGCCGGCGCCGCGGGCAGGAGGCGGCTGAAGGCCATTTCCGGCGGAGTGGCGTAGGCCAGGCTGGCGATCACGACGGTCAGAATGACCGGCGACAGCCGCACAAACCTCCCCCGGCCGTAGCGCCGAGGGAGCCGCGGCCGTCCAGACTCGATCACACTTCATAGGATATCCGCGTAATCAGGGCACAGCGCTCTGACGAGCAGGAAACCGAGCACATGTCGAGTCCGTCGTGATCGCCCGGACAGCTCCTAGCCGAGACGCTCGAGGAGCGCCGGCAGCGAGGTGCCGATCGGCTCGCGCACGATCTCGTCGGCGAGTTCGTCGTACGGGGTGGGCTCGGCGTTCACGATGACGAGCCGAGCGCCGTTCTCGGCGGCGATCCCCGCGAGCGAGGCGGCGGGCTGCACCTGGAGGCTCGTACCGACCGCGATGAACACCTCGGCGGCCTTGGCGATCCCCATCGCCTCGCCGAGGACCACCGGATCGAGCCGCTGCCCGAACATCACGGTCGCCGACTTCAGGATCCCGCCGCACACCCGGCACTTCGGATCCTCCTCGCCGGCCCGCACCCGGTCGAGCGCCGCCTCCATCGAGGAGCGGGCATGACAGGCCGTGCACACGACTGCCCGCGCGGAGCCGTGGAGTTCGATGACCTTGCGATCCGACACCCCGGCGAGCTGATGCAGCCCGTCGACGTTCTGGGTGATCACCCGCACCGGCTTCCCGGCCCGCTCGAACGCGGCGATGGCCCGGTGCGCCGCGTTCGGCTCGGCCCGCAGCACCGGGCCGTCGAGCCGCATCCGCCACGCGCGGCGCCGGATGTCGGCGTCGGCCATGTAGTGCTCGTACGTGGCGAGCTTCTCGGCCTCGGGATCACGCGTCCACACCCCGTTGGGGCCGCGGTAGTCCGGAATCCCGGAGTCGGTGGAGACACCGGCCCCGCTGAGAATCGCCACGAGAGTCATACGGCGAGCCTAGGTTCTGCACGGCGGATCTTCCGAGAATTTTCGGCCCGTCGCCGCCGTCCGCCGCGCCGCCCGTCGCCGCCGTCGGTCTCCTGCGCATGCGCCGTCGGTCTCCTGCGCATGCACGGGGCGCCGGGCCTCCCTACGATGAAGGCGTACGTCTCTCTGTCCTGTCCGGTCTCTGTTCTGTCCGGGCGACACCGGAGCGGTGGTGTCCCGGCACTACCGGAGCGAGGGAACATGGCCGCCGAGGATGCCGCGCCCGCCGGGCGAACCGCAGGCCTGAAGGCCAATGCGATCGGCTTCGTCGACGCCCTCGTCATCGGGCTCAACTCCACCTCTCCCGCGTACTCCCTCGCGGCCGTCATCGGCCCCGTCGTCGCACTGGTCGGGATCTACGCGCCCGGCGTGATGTTCGCGTCCTTCGTACCGATGCTGCTGATCGCGTCGGCGTTCTACTACCTGAACAAGGTCGACCAGGACTGCGGAACGACCTTCTCCTGGGTCACGCGCGCCATGGGCCCCTGGGCCGGTTGGCTCGGCGGCTGGGCCATCGCGATGACCGGCGTCCTGGTCGTCGGCTCGCTCGCCGACGTGGCCGTGACCTTCGCCCTGCTCGCCTTCGGCCTCGACAGCTGGGTGGACAACACCTTCGTACGCCAACTGCTCACCGTGCTGCTCATCCTCGTGATGACGGCCTTGTGCGTCATCGGCACCGAGCTGTCGGCCAAGGTGCAGAACGTCCTCATCCTGGCGCAGGTCGCCTGCCTGCTGATCTTCGTGGTCGTGGCGCTCTACAGCGTCTACGCGGGCACGAGCAAGTATCCGTCGGTCGACCCCGAACTCAGCTGGCTGAACCCGTTCGGTGCCGGTGGCGCGGCGCTGACCGGCGCGCTGCTCCTGGGTGTCTTCATCTACTGGGGCTGGGAATCGGCGGTCAACCTCACCGAAGAGGTCGAGGACTCCGCGACCGCCCCGGGCAAGGCGGGGCTCTGGTCGACCGTCATCCTGCTGGTGACCTACGTGTCCGTCGGGTTCGCGGTCGTGGCGTACGCCGGTCCGTTGTTCCTGGCCGAGAACGCCGGGGAAGAGGAGTTCATCTTCGCCCAGCTCGCCGGCGACGTCCTGGGCGGTTGGGACTGGATCCTGCTGCTCGCCGTCTCCACCTCCGCGATCGCCTCGACCCAGACCACCATCATCCCGGCCTCGCGCACCGCGCTGTCCATGGCTCGCCGCCGGGCGCTGCCCGCGCACTACGGACACATCAGCCCGCGGTTCCGTACCCCCGACGTGAGTACGTGGTGGGTCGCCGGCATCGCCATCGGCTGGTACCTCGTGGTCAACCGGATCAGCGAGAACGCCCTCTTCGACTCGCTCACCGCGCTGTCGCTGCTCATCGCCTTCTACTACGCCCTCACGGGAATCGCCTGCGCCGTCTACTACCGCCGCCATCTCTTCGAGAGCGTCCACAACTTCCTGTTCATCGGCCTCGGGCCCCTGGTCGGTGCCGGACTGCTGACATGGCTCCTGGTCAGGTCGGTCTCCGACATGTCCGATCCGGAGAACTCCTACAGCGGCACCTCGTGGTTCGGTCTCGGCCCCCCGCTCGTCATCGGCATCGGCATCGCCCTCACCGGCGTGGTCATCATGCTCGTATGGCGGCTGCGGGCACCCGCGTTCTGGCAGGAGCGCCCGAGTGTCGCCGACCCCGACCTGGTCCACGGTCACGGCTCCGGCTCCGGCCCCGGCTCCGGCTCCGGCAAGGAGTTCTGAGATGTCGATCGTCCTGGGCTACGACGAATCCCCCGGCGCCGCCCGTGCGTTGCGCATCGCGGTCGAAGTGGCCGCCGCGTTCGACGAGACGCTCGTCCTGGTCTACGGGGCCGCGGCCCCCGGCCCGACCGGCGAGGAGTACGCGTCCCACCACGAGGCCATCCGGCAGGCCGGCCGTACCGGTCTGGAGCACGCGGTCACGGAGGCCGACCGGGTGGGCGTGCCGACTGTGGTCGAGGTGATCGACGACAAGCCGGCCCAGGCCCTGATCGATGCGGCGAACCGCCACGCCGCACGCGTCATCGTGGTCGGCAGCTGGGGTGAGAGCCCGATGCGCGGCGCGCTCCTGGGCTCGACCCCGCACAAACTCCTGCAGCTGTCGAGCGTCCCGGTGCTGTGCGTCCCGCCCGAGGAGTGAGGGGGTCAGCGGGCCGGACGGCCGTTCTCCAGCTCCGCAGGACCGTGGCCCGTCGCGAGGGCGTCGAGGGCCGCGAGGACGCGCAGACCGAGGGAGCCGGGCAGATGGGCGGTCGCCTCGGCGGGATCGATCAGCTTCCAGGAGAGCAGCTCCTCCTCCTGGAGACGGATCGCGGCGAACCGCTCCTCGCTCAGCACCCCGCCGTCGTACACATACGCCACGATCGGCGGCCGCCCCGCCCCGTGCGACCAGTCGACCGCGAGCAGCGCCCCCAGCTCCAGGTCCAGGCCGATCTCCTCCGCCGTCTCGCGCCGCGCCGCCTGGCGGGGCGTCTCGCCCGTGTCGGACTCGATCGTGCCGCCGGGGAGCGTCCAGCCCTCGCGGTAGTTCGGCTCGACGATCAGGACGCGGCCCGCCGCGTCCCGGAAGAGCGCGGCGGCGCCGGCGAGGACACGGGGCAGGCCGGCGATGTACGTGGCGTAGTCGGTCGTCGTCATCCCGTCAGCGTAGCCAGCCGCAGCGTCCGCTCGGACAGCTCGCTGATCCGTACCCCGTCGAAGCCGAACACGGCGCTGCGCACCCGGTCCCGCAACGGCTCCGACCACTGCGGCGGAATCGCCGCCGCCCCGCACAGCACCCCGGCCACCGAGCCCGCCGTCGCCCCGTTGGAGTCCGTGTCCAGGCCGCCGCGGACCGTCAGGGCGATCGTGGCGGTGAAGTCACCCCCGCCGTACAGCAGTCCGGCCGTCAGCACGGCCGCGTTGGGGACGGTGTGGATCCAGCCGAGGCCGTCCGTCCGCTCCGCCAGCTCGGCGAGGGTGTCGGACCACTCCACCCCCGACTCGTACAGGGCGATCGTGTGCCGCACCGTCCGCGCGAGGCGGCTGCTCGCCGGGATCCGCTCCAGCGCCGTCTCCAGGGCCGAGCGCACGTCCGGCGCCGTGAAGGCGGCGGCGATCAGGGCGGCCGCCCACATCGCGCCGTACACCCCGTTGCCCGTGTGGGACAGCACGGCGTCGCGCCGGGCCAGCGAGGCGGCCCGGCGCGGTTCGCCCGGGCATGTCCAGCCGTAGACGTCCGCGCGGATCAGCGCGCCGATCCACTCCTGGTGGGGGTTGTCGTACGTCGCGGTCAGCGGAGGCTTGAGGCCGTTGGCGAGATTGCGGTAGGCCGTCCGCTCGGCGGTGAACGTCTGCAGGTAGGGCAGGCGCAGCAGCCAAAGCTCGCCGACCTGCTCCGTGGTGAAGTCGAAGCCGCGGGTCTCCAGGAGGTGCAGACCGAGGATCGAGTAGTCGATGTCGTCGTCCCGGCAGCTCCCGTGGATGCGCCCGCGTACGCACTGCGGCCACTCGGGCCGCAGCTCGAACCCCTCGGCAAGGGCGCCGGCGGGCGGCGGCGGCAGGTAGTCGGTGAGCGGGAGCGCGTCCGTCAGCCGCAGGTACCGGTCGATGTGCTCGGGCGTCCAGTGGTCGCCGCGCTCGACGGGCTTGCCGAGCATGTTCCCGGCGATCCGGCCCGTCCAGCCGCCGAGAATGCGGTCGGCGAGTTCGCCGTGCTTGAGCGCCATACGTCCGGTGTACCGAATCCCCCGGACCGGCGCGCGCCGACACGTCCGGCCTCCGGCGGGGCCGGCCTCACGGCGTGTGCTCGTCCGTCTCGCTGCGGGACTTCACCGCCTTGTTCGGTCATCGCCTCGCCGACCATGGCCCGTACCAGTTCCGCGACCCCGTAGAACATCGGACCGCGACCACGGCAGCGACCCCGATACCCACCACCACCAGGTCGGGAGCCCTTTTGATCGATCGATTCCCTGCTCGTATGGCCCCAGTATGGTGCGGAATATCGCCTTATCAGGGGGTGGCACGCCGTCTGGGGGTGCGGATAGGGTCGGCTCGGCGCGACTGCCTGTTCGAAAGCAAGGGATGCAAGGTGACGGACGGAGCAGTAACTGAGGTCGCACGCGTGCTCGTCGCGGCCGACAAGTTCAAGGGCTCGCTCACGGCCGTACAGGTCGCGGAGCGGGTCACAGCAGGTCTGCGACGGGTCGTCCCGGAGCTGGAAGTGGAGACCCTGCCGGTGGCGGACGGCGGCGACGGTACGGTCGCGGCCGCGGTGGCGGCCGGTTTCGAACGCCGTGAGGTACGGGTCACCGGGCCGGTCGGCGACCCCGTGACGGCGGCGTTCGCGCTGCGCGGCACGACGGCCGTGGTGGAGATGGCGGAGGCGTCCGGCCTCCAGCTGCTCCCGGCGGGCGTCTTCGCACCGCTCACGTCGACGACGTACGGCTCGGGCGAGCTGCTGCGGGCCGCGCTGGACGCGGGTGCGACGACGATCGTCTTCGGCGTCGGCGGCAGCGCGACGACGGACGGCGGAGCGGGCATGCTGGCCGCGCTGGGCGCGGCCTTCCTCGACGCGGCGGGCGAGCCGGTGGGCCCGGGTGGCGCGGCGCTTGCCTCGCTGGTCACCGCCGACCTGTCCGGCCTGGACCCGCGCTTCGCCGCGGTGGACCTGATCCTGGCGAGCGACGTCGACAACCCGCTGACCGGTCCGAAGGGCGCCCCGGCCGTGTACGGCCCGCAGAAGGGGGCCACGCAGGAGGACGTCGAGACGCTGGACGCGGCGCTCTCGCACTTCGTGACCGTCCTGGAGAAGGCCATCGGCCCCAAGGCGGCGGAGTGCGCGGTGGCGCCGGGTGCGGGTGGTGCGGGTGGCATCGGGTACGGGGCGCTCGTCGGCCTGGACGCGAGCTTCCGCCCCGGCATCGAGCTGATGCTCGACGTCCTGGGCTTCGCTCCGGCCCTGGAGCGGGCCACGCTGGTCATCACCGGCGAGGGCTCCCTGGACGAGCAGACCCTGCACGGCAAGGCCCCGGCGGGCGTCGCCGCGGCGGCCCGAGCGGCCGGCAAGGAGGTCGTCGCAGTCTGCGGCCGCCTGGCCCTCGCCCCCGAAGCCCTCGGCAAGGCCGGCATCCGCCGCGCCTACCCCCTGACGGACCTCGAGCCGGACACCGCAAAGTGCATCGCCAACGCGGGCCCGCTGCTCGAACAGGTGGCGGCGAACATCGCCAGGGACTTCCTGGCGTAGCGCCCTGCGGGCGCGAAGGTCCGGGGCCGGGGTCCGCGCGGGCTTCCGGGAGGCCCCGGGAAGCCCCAGGGGCGCACGGGCGGGGCGCGAAGCTGCCCCCGGAGAAGGCCCACGGGGCGGGCGGCGCGGCGCAAAGCTGCCGCTCCCGGGGGCGCCGGGCCCATGGAACGGAGGCGCCCGCAAGGGCGCCGTCCGTTGTGCCCACCCGTTCCGCCCTGCGGAACGATTGCCCACAACGGGGGGGACATGCCCCGGCGCGCCCACGCCCGGCGGGTGGGGGCGGAGCCCCCGCATCCGCCCCCCACCCGCCCCCGGCAGGGTTTCGGGAAGGGGTGGGGTGGGGGAGGAACCCCCGGTCCCTCACCCCGTCGACGTCAAGCGGAACGCGTCCAGCGCCAGCGTCATCTCCGTCAGGTCCCGCGGCCGGGACAAGGACCTCGACGTCAGCTGTTCCAGGCGTCGCAGGCGGTTGAAGACCGTGTTGCGGTGGCAGTAGAGGCGCCCCGCCGCCCGCCCCGCCGAGCCCTCGCAGTCGAGCCAGACGTCCAGCGTCTCCAAGAGGATCGCCCGGTCCGCCGGGTCCAGCTCCAGGAGGCCGCCCAGGACGTCCGTGATCAGCAGGCCGGCCAGCTCCGGCTGGCCGACCACCAGCGCGCCGCCCATCCGGCGGTCCAGGCGGACGATCTGGTGCGAGTCGGGCGCGCACGTGCGCAGCGCCAGTTCCGCGAGACGCCGCGCCCGGCCCAGCTCCGACAGCCCGGTGACCACCGGGCTGATTCCGCCGGGGCCCGGACAACGCCCCTCAAGCAGCTCCGACAGCGCGTCGAGGCCCGTGCCCTCCGCCAGCGACACCACGCCGAACTCGCAGTCCGCCCCCATCCGCCACAGGAACCGCACCCCTGCCCCCTGCACCCGCCGGTGGAACGGCTGCGGCACCTCCCGCCGGTCGTGCCGCAGCACCACCACCGCGTACCGCCCGTGCTCCGGCAGGTCCAGGCCCGCCGCCGCCCGTGACGTCACCTCCGGCGAGCGCTGTCCCTGCAACAGGGCGTCGAGGAGCGCCTGGAGCTGCTCGTCCGTGCGGCGCCGCAGCTCCAGCTCCGTCGCCCGGTACGCCTCCGACGCTGTGTCGGCCTGCGCGTCCACCGCCGACCACACGATCGTCGCCGACAACGTCAGCGCCGCCAGCCTCGGCGGGAACGCCGACGCGTCCTCGATCAGCGCGTCCCACACCAGATGCCCGGCGTGACGGTACGCGTGCACCACCAGCTCCAGGGGCATCCCCTGCTCGGCCCGCCGCCGCCCCATCTCGTCCGCGTGCTCCAGGTCCCGCCGCGGCGAGTCCCGGGGCGCCGAAATCATCTCGATCCCGATCCGCATCGCCTCATGGGCCTCCTGCCAGTGCTGGTCGTACGGCACGATCCGGCCGTACGCCGGCTCGTACTCGTGCAGCTCCCTCAGATGCTCGTCCACCAGCTCCGGCAGCCGCTCCAGAAGCGCCGTACACGCCTCCGCCAGCAGCTTCCAGTCATCGCCGGTCCGCGATCTGCGCCGTCCCATGCCCGGAGGATGCCATCCCGGAGCCGATCCCCACAGGCCCCTGACACGCGGTGTTGTGCGCGTGCACAACCCATCGCCGCGCCCGCTGGTCACCGGCAGCGTTTCGGCCGCCGCACGTGGACGCGCGGCCCCACGCGGTGTTGGGGTGAGCGCCACTGAACGGGCCCACGGAAGGGGAACCATGGGAGGTACCGCACTCGCCCTCGAGGTGGCGGACCTGTCGGCGGGATACGGACCGGTACGCGCCCTGCGGCAGGTGTCGCTCGCCGTGCCGGAGGGCAGCGTCGTCACCGTCCTCGGTGGCAACGGCGCGGGCAAGTCCACGCTGCTGCGGGCCATCTCACGCACACTGCCGTTCCACGGCGGAGCCGTCACCTCCGGCACCGTCAGCCTCGGCGGCCGGGAGATCGGCGGGCTCCCACCCGACCGGATCGTGGCCGCCGGGGTCTCCCAAGTGCCCGAAGGCCGCCAGGTCTTCGCCCGGATGACCGTCGAGGACAACCTCCGCGCCGGGGCGCTCGGCGCGAGCGGCGACCGCGCCGCCAAGGCCGCGGCGCTCGCCCGGGTCCACGAACTCTTTCCCGTCCTCGCCGACCGCGCCCACCAGCGCGCCGGGCTGCTCTCCGGCGGCGAACAGCAGATGCTCGCCGTCGGCCGCGCGCTCATGGCCTCGCCGAAACTGCTGCTCCTGGACGAGCCCTCGCTCGGCCTCGCGCCGCTGATGGCCGCCCGGATCGCCGACACGATCCGCGAGATCAACGCCCAGGGAACGGCCGTGCTGCTCGTCGAGCAGAACGCGGCGCTCGCGCTGCGGCTCGCCTCCCGGGCGTACGTGCTGGAGGTCGGCGAGGTCACCCTCTCCGGGCCGGCCGCGGAACTCGCCGCCTCCGACGAGGTACGCCGCCGCTATCTGGGCGTCGTGGACGAGGACGCCGCCGCCGACGGGGCCACCGCCGCGACCACGCACCCGGTCCTGTCCCGCTGGGAGGGCGTCCGATGACGACGACCGCGCCGCAGTCCCGTGGGGAGAACCGATGAGCCAGCCCCCGCCTCCCGGCGAGGCAGCCGCCCCCGCCGCGTCCGTACCCGCCCTCGAAGTCCGGGACGTCACCGTCCGCTTCGCCGGGCTCACCGCCCTCGACGCCGTCTCCTTCACCGTCCGCCCCGGCACCGTCCACGCCGTCATCGGCCCCAACGGCGCCGGCAAGTCCACCTGCTTCAACGTCCTCTCCGGCGTCTACCGGGCCACCTCCGGCAGCGTCCGCTTCGGCGAGCACGACCTCACCGCCCTGCCCCCGCACAAGATCGCCGACCTCGGAGTCGCCCGCATCTTCCAGAACCTCGCGTTGCCGCCCCGCGCCACCGTCGAGGACAGCCTGCTGCTCGGGCGCCACCGGCTCACCCGGACCGGTTTCCTCGCCGCCGGGCTCCGGCTGCCCTCGGCCGCCCGCGAGGACGCCCGCCATCGGGCCCGGGTCCGGGAGATCGCCGCCTTCGTCGGCCTGGAGAAGCAGCTCCGACAGCCCGCGGGATCGCTCCCTTACGGACAGCAGAAGCTCGCCGAACTGGCCCGCGCGCTCTGCATGGAGCCCAAACTGCTCCTCCTCGACGAGCCCGTCGCCGGCATGACCGCCGACGAGCGCCGCCGTACCGCCGCCGTGATCGCAGGCGTCCGCGACAGCCTCGGGATCTCCATCGTCCTCGTCGAGCACGACATGGGAGTGGTGATGCGGCTCGCCGACGCCGTCACCGTCCTCGACTTCGGCCGTCGCATCGCCGACGGCGCCCCCGGCGACGTACAGAACGACCCGGCGGTCGTCCGCGCCTACCTCGGAGAGGAGACCGCCGAGTGACCACCTTCGCCGAACTCCTGCTCAACGGAGTCTCGTTGGGCTCGATCTACGCCCTCATAGCCCTCGGCTTCGTGGTGATCTTCCGCGCCACGGAGGTCGTCAACTTCGCCCACGCCTCGCTCCTGCTGGCCGGCGGGTACTTCACCGCCGTGCTCCATGACGACATCGGCTTCTGGCCGGCGCTGCTCGTGGGCATCGGCGGCGCGGCCCTGGTCGGCGCGGCCGTCGAGTTCCTCGTCATGCGCCGCTACCGCGGCTCCGACCACAGCGTCCTCGCCATCGTCACCATCGGCGTCGACATCCTGCTCGCCACCGAACTGACCCGCCGCATCGGTACGGACATCCTCTCGCTCGGCGACCCCTGGGGCGACGCCGTCGTCACCTTCGGCCCGGTCACGATCGCGCAGACCCGGATCGCGGCCTTCCTCGCCGCCGCCCTCCTCATCACCGCGTTCCTGCTGGCCTTCCGGTACACCTCCTGGGGCGTCGCCATGCGCGCCGCCGCCGAGAACCAGGAGACCGCGGCCCTCATGGGCATCCGTCTCGGTCGGGTCTCGCTCGGTGCCTGGGCGGTGGCCGGCGGACTCGCCGCCGTCGCCGCCCTCTTCCTCACCGTCTTCCCCACCCCAGGCCTGGAGCGCACCACCTCGTTCGCCGCGATGAAGGCCTTCCCGGCCGCCATCCTCGGCGGCCTGGACTCCACCACCGGCGCCCTCGTCGGCGGACTCCTGGTCGGCGTCACCGAGTCCCTCGCCACCGGCTACCAGGGCGATCTGACCTTCCTCGGCCGGGGCATCGGCGACCTCGCCCCGTACCTCGTGATGGTCGCAGTACTCCTGATCCGTCCGGCCGGACTCTTCGGTACGAAGGAGCTGGCCCGTGTCTGACGCGCTTCCCCGCCGTGGCGTCGCCACGCTCGCCCGACCCCGCGTCTACGGATGGGCCGTCGCCGGTCTCGTCCTCGCCGCCTTCCCCTTCTACCTGGACCGCTTCTGGCTCCAGGCCGGGCTCTTCGCCATGGCCGCCGCGATCGGCGCCATCGGCATCAACCTGCTGACCGGCGCCACCGGCCAGCTCTCCATGGGCCACGCCTTCTTCCTCGCCGTCGGCGCCTACGGCTACTGCGCCTTCGCCGGCGACGGGCAGGACGGGCTCACGGGGTTCGGTCTGCCGGGCTGGCTCGCCGGCGTCCTCGCCGTGGCGCTGGCGGGCCTGGCGGGCGGGGTGTTCAGCCCCATCGCGGGCCGGCTGAGGGGCGCGTACCTCGGAATCGCCACCCTCGCGCTGATCTTCATCGGCCAGCACGTCCTCTTCAACGCCCACGACCTCACCGGCGGCTTCAACGGCCGCGCGGTGCCCCCGCTCTCCTTCTTCGGCCTCACCTTCGACGACAGCGAACTCCTCGTCGCCCAGGTGCCGTTCGGCTCCGCCGAGAAGCTCTGGTACCTCGGGCTCGTCCTCCTCCTCGCGGGCGCGCTCTTCGCCCGCGGAGTGCTCCGCGGCCGCCCCGGTCGCGCCATGAACGCCATCCGGGACCACCGGATCGCCGCGGGCGTCATGGGCATCCCCGTGGCCCGCTACCGCGCCGCCGTCTTCGTCCTGTCGTCCATGTACGCGGGCCTCGCCGGCGTCCTGCTCGCGCTGGTCTTCCAGCGGACCGTGCCGGAGTACTTCGGCATGATGCTCTCCCTCGAGTACCTGGCCATGATCGTCATCGGCGGTCTCGGCTCGGTCGCCGGTGCGGTGATCGGAGGCGTCTTCGTCTCCCTCCTCCCGCAGCTCCTCAACCGGTACAGCGACGCGCTTCCCCTGGTCTCCGCCCCCGGGACGGGCGGGATCGCACCGGGGGAGGCCGCGCGCTATCTCTACGGCGCCGCCGTCGTCGCGGTGGTGCTCTTCCTGCCCGGAGGCCTGGTCCGGCTGGCCGCCCGGAAACCCAAGCGAACCGACCGACCCTCGCACTCCTCTGGGGAGGAACGATGATCCACCGACGACAGACGTCCAGAACCATGGCCGTCGCGCTCGCCACCCTCGTCGCCCTGACCGCCGCCGGCTGCAGCTCCAAGGCCAAGAGCGGCGACGACAACGGCACCGGCGCGGGCGGGGTGAAGGCCGGCAAGGGCGTCACCGACAAGACCATCGCGCTCGGCGCGCTCACGGACATGACCGGGGTGTACGCCACGCTCGGCAAGAGCGTCACGCAGGCCCAGCAGCTGTACGTGAAGCAGGTCAACGCGGCCGGCGGGATCTGCGGCCGGCAGCTGGAGCTGACGGTCCGCGACCACGGGTACGACCCGCAGAAGGCGCTGTCCGCGTACACCGAGCTGGAGCCGAAGGTGGTCGGCTACACCCAGTTCATCGGCTCCCCGTTCGTCGCCGCCGTCAAGCAGCGCGTCGACGGCCAGGACAAGGGGCTCGTGCTGCCGCAGGCCTGGTCGGCCTCGCTGCTCGGCTCCCCGTACATCCGCGTCCTGGGCTCCACGTACGACGTCGAGACGATCAACGCCGTCGACTTCCTGGTCAAGGAGAAGGGCCTGAAGGCGGGCGACAAGCTCGGCCACGTCTACTTCGAGGGCGACTACGGCGAGAACGCGCTCACCGGCTCGAAGTACGCGGCCGAGAAGGCGGGGCTGACGGTCGTCGAGCAGAAGATCAAGCCCACCGACAACGACATGTCGGCGCAGGTCGCGGCGCTCAAGCAGGCCGGGGTCAAGGGCATCGTCATCAGCGCGGGCCCGCGGCAGGCCGCCTCGCTGGTCGGGGTCGCCGCGGCGACCAAGCTCCTGGTGCCGATCATCGGCAACAACTCGGCGTTCGCGCCGCAGCTGCTCGGCACCCAGGCGGGCCCGGCGCTGGAGAAGATGTACTGGTTCGCCTCCCCGAGCCTGCCCATCGGCGCGGACACCCCGGCCGCGAAGAAGCTGGTCGCCGACTACAAGGCCGCCTACCCGAGCGACAGCCTCGACAACGGCATCGTGGCCGGCTGGACGGCGGCGAGCGTCTTCGGCGAGGCCCTGAAGAAGGCCTGTGCCTCCAAGGACCTCACCCGCGAGGGCATCGGCAAGGCGCTGCTGACGCTCAACGCCTACGACGCGGGCTTCGGCATGACGCACGACCTCAGCGACCCGGCGGCCCCGTCGTCCCGCGAGTCGGTCATCCTCCAGCCGGACAAGACGGTCCCCGGCGGCATGCGCACGGTCCGCGAACCCTTCGTCTCCGACCCGGCGAAGGCCTTCACCCCGAAGGCGGGCTGAGACCCCGTGCCCCCACCCGGCCGACCCCGCCGCGCGCCCTGCGCGGCGGGGTCGGCCGGGTGCTCGGCACGCCTACTGCTCGCGCCCATGGCGCCCGCGGCACGCACCCGGATCCCGGGTCCCGTGGCCGGGGCGCGGCGGTGGCCCTGATTCACGGGGCCCTGCGCCACGCGACGAGCGCCGGAGCGCACACCGTACGCCTCTCGGTCCGGCTCTGGCGCGAGCACGCCCTCGCCCTCAACCGCAAGCTCGGCTTCGACACCGTCGCCCCCTGGGACGATCGCCCGGGCCTGCTGTGCCTGGAGAAGCCCCTGGGCGGCTGACCGTCCGGCCGAGGGTACGAGGAAGGGCCCGGAGACCATGTCTCCGGGCCCTTCCTCGTACACGTACCTCGCCGGCCGCCTACGGAAGCTGTGCCGCCTCCGCCTGACGCGCCTCGCGGCTCTCGCGGCGGTTGCCGCGGAAGGTGTTCACCCGACGGGCCGTCGCGAAGAGGGGGATCACGGCGCCCATCACCACCTGCAGAGCGCAGCCGGTCTGGAGCAGCAGCTGCCCGCCCGGCGCGTCGAACGCCCAGGCCGCCAGCATGCCCATCGCGCCCACGATCCAGCTGAGCATCGCCACCGCGAGGATGCCCCGCGGCTTCGGGTACTCGACCCGGCTCACCATCAGCCAGGCGACCCCGATGATCGCGAGCAGCGTCGGGACGAACGGCAGCTCGAGCAGCACGATCGAGACGACCGTCAGCGCGCCGAAGGGGCTCGGCATGCCCTGGAACATGCCGTCCTTCATGGTCACGCACGAGAATCTCGCCAGCCGCAGCACGACCGCGAGGAGCACTGCGACCGCGGCCACCGCCGAGACCTTCTGCTGCGCGCCGTCCGGGACCGCGACCATCCCGTACACGAGCACGAAGTAGGCCGGGGCCAGACCGAAGCTGATCAGGTCCGACAGGTTGTCGAGCTCGGCGCCCATGGGGGAGGAGCGCAGCTTGCGCGCCACGATGCCGTCGAAGAGATCGAAGATCGCCGCGCACAGCATGAGGATCACGGCGGTGGCGGCGCTGTTGCGTGCCATGCCGGTCTCGGCGCTGCCCGTGAGGTGCGGGATGAGGATGCCGGTGGTGGTGAAGTACACCGCCATGAATCCACACGTCGCGTTACCGAGCGTGAGGGCGTCCGCTATGGACAGCCTCAGCGACAGCGGCATCTCCTCGGACTCGTCGGCACCGTCCTCCGCGTCGGCGACCCAGTCGCCGGCCCGAGTGTCAGGATCAATCACGGTCAATGCGAGTCACCCCCGCGGTCGTGGTCTGACCGACCTCGACGGCGACGTCGACACCTTCCGGAAGGTAGATGTCAACGCGCGACCCGAAACGGATCAGACCGATGCGCTCGCCCTGCTCGACCTTCGTCCCCTGCGGGATGTACGGCACGATGCGGCGGGCCACGGCCCCCGCGATCTGCACCATCTCGATGTCACCGAGCTCGGTGTCGAAGTGCCAGACAACGCGCTCGTTGTTCTCGCTCTCCTTGTTGAACGCCGGGACGAACCCGCCGGGGATGTGCTCCACGGACGTCACCGTGCCGGCCAGCGGCGCGCGGTTGACGTGGACGTTCAGCGGGCTCATGAAGATGGCGACCCGGGTGCGTCCGTCCTTCCACGGCATGATGCTCTGCACCACACCGTCGGCGGGCGAGATGACCCGGCCCTGAGCGATCTCGCGCTCGGGGTCGCGGAAGAACCACAGCATGCCCGCCGCCAGGGCGGTGGTGGGCACGGCGATGGCGGCGGCACGCCTCGACCGGCGCGCACGCACCAGGCTCAGCGCCGCGGTGGCGACGGTCGGCAGAAGCCACGGCGATGCTCCGCGTGCGATGCGTACGCCGGCAAGGCTGTCGCGAGGTGCAGAGGTTTGGCTGTGGGGCATGGATGACCTTCGTAGCGGATGATGCCGCACTGGCAACGGGGGACGGCGGCTTTCTGGCGATGCTATCGGTTGCGGGCCGCAACTGGGTAAGCCAGAAGCCGAGTCGACGGCCGGAAGACGAACACAGGGTGTGATCTTCTTCGCGGCCGAACCGACTCAAAAGCGACAATCAACCCTGGAATCGGTACTCCTCGAGCAGCCGACGACCAATGATCATTTTCTGGATCTCGGCGGTACCTTCACCGATGAGCAGCATCGGGGCCTCACGGTAGAGGCGCTCGATCTCGTACTCCTTCGAGAACCCGTATCCGCCATGGATACGGAAGGCGTCCTCGACGACTTCCTTGCAGTATTCGGAGGCGAGGTACTTCGCCATCCCCGCTTCGAGGTCGTTTCGTTCCCCGGAGTCCTTTTTGCGTGCTGCGTTCACCATCATCGCATGAGCGGCCTCGACCTTGGTAGCCATCTCGGCGAGCTTGAACTGAATCGCCTGGTGCTGAGCGATCGGCTTGCCGAAAGTGTGACGTTGCTGGGCATACGAGACACCCAGTTCGAAGGCACGCTGAGCGACACCGCAGCCACGGGCCGCGACGTTCACGCGGCCGACTTCCACGCCGTCCATCATTTGGTAAAACCCTCGGCCGGTGGTGCCGCCGAGTACCCGATTGGCCGGAATGCGCAGTCCGTCCATGATGAGTTCGGTCGTGTCGACGCCCTTGTAACCCATCTTGTCGATCTTCCCGGGGATGGTGAGGCCGGGGCGGACCTCTCCGAAGCCGGGCTCCTTCTCGACGAGGAAGGTCGTCATCGACTTGTGGGGCGCCGTGCCCTCGGGGTGTCCTTCGTCACTTCGGACGAGAACGGCCACGAGCGTTGACGTTCCGCCGTTCGTCAGCCACATCTTCTGGCCGTTGAGGACGTACTCGTCGCCGTCCTTGACAGCCTTGGACGTGATGGCCGACACATCCGAGCCGAGGCCCGGCTCCGACATCGAGAAGGCGCCGCGCGTCTCGCCGGCCGCCATCCGCGGAAGGAAGTAGTCCTTCTGCTCCTGGGTGCCGTGCTGCTTCAGCATGTACGCCACGATGAAGTGCGTGTTGATGATGCCGGAGACCGACATCCAGCCGCGGGCGATCTCCTCCACGCACAGCGCGTAGGTGAGCAGCGACTCACCCAGGCCGCCGTACTCCTCGGGGATCATCAGACCGAAGAGGCCGAGCTCCTTCAGCCCGTCGACGATCTGCTGCGGGTACTCGTCGCGGTGCTCCAGCTCGGTCGCGACCGGGATGATCTCCTTGTCGACGAACTCCCGGACGGTCTTGAGGATCTCCTGCTGGACGTCCGTGAGCCCGGCGGTCTGGGCGAGTCGGGCCATGGCTACTTCTCCGTCTTCTTCGCGGGCTCGATCAGCTCGGGGCGGCCGGGCTGCTCGCCGCCGCGCTCCTTGATGTACGTCTCGGTGGGGACCATGACCTTGCGGCGGAAGACGCACACGAGGGTGCCGTCCTGCTTGTAGCCCTTGGTCTCGACGTAGACGATGCCGCGGTCGTTCTTCGACTTCGACGGGGTCTTGTCGAGGACCGTGGTCTCGCCGTAGATGGTGTCGCCGTGGAAGGTCGGCGCGACGTGGCGCAGCGACTCGATCTCCAGGTTGGCGATCGCCTTGCCCGAGACGTCCGGGACGGACATGCCGAGCAGCAGCGAGTAGATGTAATTGCCGACGACGACGTTCTTGCCGAAGTCCGTCGTGTTCTCCGCGTAGTTCACATCCATGTGAAGCGGGTGGTGGTTCATCGTCAGCAGACAGAAGAGGTGGTCGTCGTACTCGGTGACCGTCTTTCCGGGCCAGTGCTTGTAGACGGCGCCGACTTCGAACTCTTCGTAGGTGCGGCCGAACTGCATGGGACTCAGGCCTCCGGGATCTCGAACTTGCTGGTGCGCTGCATGCCGGCGGCGCGGCCCTTGCCGGAGATGACCAGGGCCATCTTGCGGCTCGCCTCGTCGATCATCTCGTCGCCGAGCATGGCCGAGCCCTTCTTGCCGCCAGCCTCGGAGGTGTAGTAGTCGTACGCGTCCAGGATCAGCTCGGCGTGGTCGAAGTCCTCCTGCGAGGGGGAGAAGATCTCGTTCGCCGCGGCGACCTGATCCGGGTGCAGCACCCACTTGCCGTCGAAGCCGAGGGCGGCGGCGCGGCCGGCCACCTCGCGGTAGCCCTCCTGGTTGCGGATCTGCAGGTAGGGGCCGTCGATCGCCTGGAGGTTGTTGGCGCGGGCGGCCATCAGGATGGCCATCAGGATGTAGTGGTAGGCGTCGGCGCCGTAGCCGGGCGGCTGCTCGCCGACGACCAGGGACTTCATGTTGATGGAGGCCATGAAGTCGGCCGGGCCGAAGATGATCGTCTCGACGCGCTGCGAGGCCGTCGCGATCGCGTTGACGTTGTTGAGACCCTGCGCGTTCTCGATCTGCGCCTCGATGCCGATCTTGCCGACCTCGAAGCCCATCGTCTTCTCGATCTGGGTCAGCAGGAGGTCGAGCGCGACGATCTGCTGGGCGTCCTGGACCTTCGGCAGCATGATGCAGTCGAGGTTCTGGCCGGCGCCCTCAACGACGGTGACGACGTCGCGGTACGTCCAGTGGGTCGTCCAGTCGTTGACCCGCACGACCCGCGTCTTGCCGGTCCAGTCACCCTCGTTCAGGAACTTGACGATGGTGTGACGGGCCTCGGGCTTGGCGAGCGGCGCGCAGGCGTCCTCCAGGTCCAGGAAGACCTGGTCGGCGGCGAGCCCCTGGGCCTTCTCCAGGAAGCGCGGGTTCGAGCCGGGGACCGCGAGGCAGGAGCGGCGCGGACGCAGACGGTTCACGGGGGTGGTCATGCGGGGACCTCCAGAGGGTCGAGCTTGTTCGCTTTCCGGATCTCGTCGACGATACGGCCGATGATCTCGGTGATACCGAAGTCCTTCGGTGTGAAGACGGCGGCCACACCCGCGCGCTTCAGTTCTGCGGCGTCGGCGTTCGGGATGATCCCGCCGACGATGACCGGGATGTCGACAGCACCCGCCTCCCGGAGACGGTCGAGCACGTCCGGCACCAGTTCGGCGTGCGAGCCGGAGAGGATCGACAGACCGACGCAGTGCACGTCCTCCGCGAGGGCCGCGTTGACGATCTGTTCGGGCGTCAGCCGGATCCCCTGGTAGACCACCTCGAAACCGGCGTCACGCGCGCGTACGGCGATCTGCTCGGCCCCGTTGGAGTGCCCGTCCAGGCCCGGCTTGCCGACCAGGAGCCGCAGCCGCCCGGAGCCCAGCTCCGAGGCCGTCCGCGCCACCTTCTCCCGTACGAGAGCCAGCGGGGTGCCCGCCTCGGCCGTCACCGCGACAGGCGCGGAGGAGACGCCCGTGGGGGCGCGGAACTCGCCGAAGACGTCCCGCAGCGCCCAGGACCACTCGCCGGTGGTGACGCCGGCCCGCGCGCACTCCAGGGTGGCGGCGAACAGGTTGCCCTCCCCGGCGGCGATGGCCTTGAGGGCGGCCAGCGACTCCTGGGCCCGGTTCTCGTCGCGGTTGTCGCGCCACTCGTGGAGCTTGGCGACGACCTTGGCCTCGTTGGCCGGGTCGACGGTCATGATGGCCGTGTCGAGGTCCGCGGTGAGCGGGTTCTCCTCGGTCGACTGGAAGATGTTGACGCCGATGATCTTCTCGTCGCCTGCCTCGATCCGGGCGCGCCGCTCGGCGTGCGAGGAGACCAGCTGCGACTTCAGGTAGCCGGACTCGACGGCGGCCATCGCGCCGCCCATCTCCTGGATCCGGTCGATCTCGGCCAGGCACTCCTCGACGAGCGAGTCGACCTTGGCCTCGATGACGTGCGAGCCGGCGAAGATGTCCTCGTACTCCAGCAGGTCGGACTCGTGGGCGAGCACCTGCTGGATACGGAGCGACCACTGCTGGTCCCAGGGGCGGGGCAGCCCCAGCGCCTCGTTCCAGGCGGGGAGCTGGACGGCACGCGCGCGTGCGTCCTTGGAGAGCGTCACGGCCAGCATCTCGAGCACGATCCGCTGGACGTTGTTCTCCGGCTGGGCCTCGGTCAGACCGAGCGAGTTGACCTGGACGCCGTAACGGAACCGGCGCTGCTTCTCGTTCTCGATGCCGTACCGCTCGCGGGTGACCTTGTCCCAGATGCGGCCGAAGGCGCGCATCTTGCACATCTCCTCGATGAAGCGGACGCCCGCGTTCACGAAGAAGGAGATACGGGCGACGACCTCGCCGAAGCGGTCCGCCGGGACCTGGCCGGAGTCCCGGACCGCGTCGAGCACCGCGATCGCGGTGGACATCGCGTACGAGATCTCCTGGACCGGAGTGGCCCCCGCCTCCTGCAGGTGGTAGCTGCAGATGTTGATCGGGTTCCACTTCGGGATGTTGTTCACCGTGTAGGTGATCATGTCCGTCGTGAGGCGGAGCGAGGGGCCGGGCGGGAAGACGTGCGTCCCGCGCGACAGGTACTCCTTCACGATGTCGTTCTGGGTGGTGCCCTGGAGCCTGGTGACGTCCGCGCCCTGCTCCTCCGCGACCACCTGGTAGAGCGCCAGGAGCCACATCGCCGTGGCGTTGATGGTCATCGAGGTGTTCATCTGCTCCAGGGGGATGTCCTGGAACAGCCGGCGCATGTCACCGAGGTGCGAGACCGGGACCCCGACCCGGCCGACCTCGCCGCGGGCGAGGATGTGGTCGGGGTCGTAGCCGGTCTGCGTCGGCAGGTCGAACGCGACCGAGAGGCCGGTCTGACCCTTGGCGAGGTTGCGCCGGTACAGCTCGTTGGACGCCTCGGCGGTCGAGTGACCGGCGTAGGTCCGCATGAGCCACGGCCGGTCCTTCTGACGCTCTGTCATGTACGGTCCCGGTCTCAGATGTTACGGAAGCGGTTGATGGCGTCGATGTGCTTCGCGCGCATCTCCGGGTCGCGGACGCCCAGGCCCTCCTCGGGGGCGAGCGCGAGCACGCCGACCTTGCCCTGGTGCAGGTTGCGGTGGACGTCGTAGGCGGCCTGCCCGGTGTCCTCCAGTGAGTAGACCTTGGAGAGCGTCGGGTGGATCTTGCCCTTGGCGACCAGGCGGTTGGCCTCCCACGCCTCGCGGTAGTTGGCGAAGTGCGAGCCGATGATGCGCTTCAGCGACATCCACAGGTAGCGGTTGTCGTACTCGTGGTTGTAGCCCGAGGTCGAGGCGCAGGTGACGATGGTGCCGCCCTTGCGGGTGACGTACACGGAGGCGCCGAAGGTCTCGCGGCCCGGGTGCTCGAAGACGATGTCCACGTCCTCGCCGCCGGTGAGCTCGCGGATGCGCTTGCCGAAGCGCTTCCACTCCTTCGGGTCCTGGGTGTGCTCGTCCTTCCAGAACTTGTAGCCCTCGGCGTTGCGGTCGATGATCGCCTCGGCGCCCATCGCGCGGCAGATGTCCGCCTTCTGGTCGCTGGAGACGACACAGATCGGGTTGGCGCCGCCGGCCAGCGCGAACTGGGTGGCGTACGAGCCGAGTCCACCGCTGGCGCCCCAGATCAGGACGTTGTCGCCCTGCTTCATGCCGGCGCCGTTGCGGGAGACCAGCTGGCGGTACGCGGTGGAGTTGACCAGGCCCGGAGCCGCCGCCTCCTCCCAGCTCAGGTGGTCGGGCTTCGGCATCAGCTGGTTGGACTTGACGAGCGCGATCTCCGCCAGGCCGCCGAAGTTGGTCTCGAAGCCCCAGATGCGCTGCTCGGGGTCGAGCATCGTGTCGTTGTGGCCGTCCGAGGACTCCAGCTCGACCGAGAGGCAGTGCGCGACGACCTCGTCACCGGGCTTCCAGGCGTTGACGCCCGGGCCGGTGCGCAGCACGACGCCCGCGAGGTCGGAGCCGATGATGTGGTACGGCAGGTCGTGGCGCTTGGTGAGCTCGGAGAGCTTGCCGTACCGCTCCAGGAAGCCGAAGGTCGACAGCGGCTCGAAGATCGAGGTCCAGACCGAGTTGTAGTTCACGGAGCTGGCCATGACCGCGACCAGCGCCTCGCCCGGGCCGAGCTCGGGGAGCGGCACGTCGTCGAGGTGGAGCGACTTGCGCGGGTCCTTGTCGCGGCTCTCGAGGCCGGCGAACATCTCGGTCTCGTCCTTGTGGACGGTCACGGCGCGGTACGACTCGGGGAGCTTGATGTTGGCGAAGTCCGAGGACGTGGAGTCCGGGGACTGGATCGCGTCCAGGATGTCCTTCACGGGGTGCCTCCGGCGGTGCGGCGTCTGAGGGGGACGCACTGAGGGGTTACGTCTTGGAGTGCTGCTGTGGAGGTGTGCCGTCGGTTCGGCGGGTGGTGCGGTGGCCGCGCTTGGTGAGCGCTGAAGTTGCCTGTGACGCAGGCGTCCGGGCGCACAATCACGATCGCTTGTGGGGACAGCCGGCGCACGAGGAGACCTCTGCGCGCCGGCCGCCCGGACAACATCAACGTATGGCACCGCGTGTCACCTGACAAGGCACTGCGTGCCAACAATTTCACTCATATGCAATCTGCCGGTCACATGTGAGCGATGATCGATCGACAAGGCCCACAAAAGGGGCGAAGGCCGCCCCCGAAGCGGGGGCGGCCTTCGCCGTGGGAGACGCGCGTCAGTGCTTCTTCAGCGCCTGCTGGATCGTCCGCATGACCTCGTCCAGGGGAGCGTCCGTGCGGGCCACGGCGATCACCACATCGCCCTCGGCCGAGACGGCCGCGGCGGGCGGAGCGGTGGGGGCCGACTGGACGGACGGGGCGGACGGGCCCGGGCGGCCCGCGCCTATCCCCGTACCGAAGGTCTCCCGCACGATCGCGAAGGCGTGGTCCAGCTGCGCCTCCACGTCCCCCTGGCCCCCCGCGCGGAGCCAGCGGCGCAGCACATGGTTGTGGGCGGTGACGACCGCCGACGCGGCAACCTCGGCCAGCAGCGGGTCGTCGTTGCCGTCGTGGTGGTCGCGCTCATCGAAATGGCCCAGCAGATAGCGGGTGAACAGCCGCTCGTAGCGGGCCACCGAGGCGATCTCGCGCTCCCGCAGGGTCGGTACCTCACGGGTGAGCCGGTAGCGCTCCACGGAGACCGCCGGGGACCCCGCGTACATCTTCATGACTTCCTTGATGCCCCGGCAGACCGTGTCCAGCGGGTGCTCGTGCGGCGGGGCGGCGTTCAGCACCGCCTCCGCCCGCACCAGGGTGTCGTCGTGGTCGGGGAAGATCGCCTCTTCCTTGGAGCGGAAATGGCGGAAGAAGGTCCGCCGGGCGACCCCGGCCTGGGCGGCGATCTCGTCGACCGTCGTGGCCTCGTACCCCTTGGTCGCGAAGAGCTCCATGGCCGCCGCCGCCAGCTCGCGGCGCATCTTCAGCCGCTGCGCGGCCGCGCGGGTGCCCGCCGCGCTCTCCGTGCTGTCGGAGGTGGAGGAGTGCGCGGACGTGGACGTGGCACGGGGTGACTTCGCGGCCTTGGACATGTCCTGAACGTACTGCATCAGCGCGGGAGTGTGCCCAGGTGGGGGAGGGTCGCCCGGGGCCGGACCCGGGGTGCCCGAGGCGCCCCCGGGACTCAGCAACCCTCCCCAGCCCGCGTAGGGCTCAGCGTCGGGCATATTCGCGGAAGCCGCGCCCCGTCTTGCGGCCCAGGCAGCCGGCGGCCACCAGGTGCTCCAGAAGCGGCGCAGGGGCCAGACCCGGGTCGCGGAACTCGCGGTGCAGCACCTGCTCGATGGCGAGGGAGACGTCGAGGCCGACGACGTCGAGCAGCTCGAACGGACCCATCGGGTAGCCGCCGCCCAGCTTCATGGCAGCGTCGATGTCGTCCAGGGTCGCGTAGTGCTCCTGGACCATCTTGATCGCGTTGTTCAGGTACGGGAAGAGCAGCGCGTTCACGATGAAGCCGGCCCGGTCGCCGCAGTCCACCGGGTGCTTCCGGATCTTCGCGGTGACCTCGCGGACCGTGGCGTGGACGTCGTCGGCGGTCAGGACCGTACGGACGATCTCCACCAGCTTCATCGCGGGCGCCGGGTTGAAGAAGTGCATCCCGATGACGTCCTGCGGGCGCGAGGTGGCGCGGGCGCAGGCGACGACCGGCAGCGAGGAGGTCGTGGTGGCGAGCACCGCGCCCGGCTTGCAGATCTTGTCGAGCCGCGCGAACAGCTCCTGCTTGATCGCCAGATCCTCGGCGACCGCCTCGACGGCCAGGTCGACCTCGGCGAAGGCGTCGAGCGAGCCGGCCGGGGTGATCCGGGCCAGCGTCTCGTCCCGGGCCTCGCCGGTCATCCGGCCCTTGTCGACCGAACGGGCGAGGGACTTCGCGATCCGGGCCTTGGCGGTGTCGGCCTTCTCCTGGGAGCGCGCGGAGAGGACGACCTCGTATCCGGCCTTGGCGAAGACCTCGGCGATGCCGGAGGCCATCGTGCCGGAGCCGGCGACGCCGACCGAGCGGACCTCGCGGCCCTCGCCGGTGGCGGCGCTCTCGAGCGGGGTGAGCGCGTCACGGACCACGGTGGCCGAGCCCGGGGCGTCGTAGGTGTAGAAACCGCGGCCCGACTTGCGGCCGGTCAGACCGGCCTCGCTGAGCTGCTTGAGGATCGGGGCGGGGGCGTGCAGCCGGTCCCTCGACTCGCTGTACATCGCCTCCAGGACGGTACGGGCGGTGTCGACGCCGATCAGGTCGAGCAGCGCCAGCGGGCCCATCGGCAGACCGCAGCCGAGCCGCATCGCGGCGTCGATGTCCTCGCGGGAGGCGTACTTGGCCTCGTACATCGCGGCGGCCTGGTTGAGGTAGCCGAAGAGCAGCCCGTCCGCGACGAAGCCGGGACGGTCGCCGACCGCGACCGGCTCCTTGCCGAGGTCGTGGGCGAGGGCGGTGACGGCCTCGACGGCCTGCGGGGCGGTGAGGACGGAGGAGACGATCTCCACCAGCTTCATCGCCTGGACCGGGGTGAAGAAGTGCAGGCCGAGCACGCGCTCGGGGTGCGCCGAGTCGGCGGCCAGCCGGGTCACGGAGAGCGCGTTGGTGCCGGTGGCGATGATGGCGTCGGGCCGGACGATGGCGTCCAGGGCCCGGAAGACCTCCTGCTTGGCCTCGTACGACTCGGGGACGACCTCGATCACGAGGTCGGCGTCCGCCGCCGCCTGGAGGTCGGAGAAGGTGCGGAAGCGGGCGAGAACGTCCTGCCGCTCCTCCTCCGTGATCCGCTCACGGGCCACGGCACGTGCGGTGGAGGCCTCGAGGGCGGCGACGGCCTGGGTGGCGGCGGCTTCGCTGATGTCGACGCCGATGACCTCACGGCCGGCCCGGGCGAGGACATCGGCGATGCCCGTGCCCATGGTGCCGAGACCGATGACGGCGATGGTGGAGAGAGGGGTGTCCATCAGGGGACTCCAGGGAGGGAAGAGTGACGACTGAAGGCGGCAATGGGGGCGCGGACGGATCGCGAGCGGAAAACGCGAGGAGTTCGCGACGAGAGCACGGAGGGATCGCGTGCACGAAGAGATCGCGTGCACGAAGAGATCGTGCGGAAAAAGCGACGGACTCTGTCCCGGAGCCACGTCGAAACTGCCGAACCGACAAACTCGAACTCATAACGGCTGCGTCACCAGGCCGTTGTGAGGGTGCGGGGGGTGACCCGCTCACCTGAGATTAACCGGCGAGTAACGAGCGCGCCAGTCCTCGGAACTCCGGAAATTGTGATCTGGATCGCGGATACGCTGACGGTCATGGATATCGCCACGGACGACGCGGAATTCCGCTCGATGATCGATCGTTTGGGCGTGGAGATCGTGGAAGAAGAAGGCACTGCCGAGTTTCACAGACTGATCGCCACCGACGACACGGAATCGCTGGCGACCGTGCTCACCCAACCGCAACGTCCGCTCTGGGCCCGCGAGATCGCGTCCTTCCGGCTCGGCCTCGCCGGCGACCCGCGCGCCTTCGAGGCCCTGGTCCTCCTCCTCAACCACCGCGACCCGGAACGCTGCGTCTCCGCCGCCTACGCGCTGATGCGGCTCGGCGACCCGCGCACCGCGCGGGCCGCCGCCGCCCTCGCCACCAACGAACTCCGCGTCGCCTACGCCCTGCTGCCGGTCCGTCTGCTCGCCGACCTGCGCGCACCCGAGTCCGTCCCGGCCCTGGTCACCGTCCTCGAACGGCGCCTGGCGGCCGACGATCCGCACTGGCGGGTCGGGCTCGCCTGCGTCGAAGGGCTCGGCACACTCGGCGACACCCGCGCCCGGCCCGCCCTCGAAGTCGCCCTTCCCCACCCGCGCCTCGGCCGGGCGGCGGCCGAGGCGCTGGCCCGCCTCGCGCCCCGGAGCCCCTGCCCCGAGGCTCCGAAGGATCGCCTGTCGGGGTGAACAACGCCGGGCATACTGACAGAGATCGTCTGATAACGAGCGTCCCCCGCCAAGGATGAGCGCCGGCGGTACCAGCCGGTCTCCGCCCTCGCGCACGCACCGAGGGGTGAGATGCCCAGCACGCACCGTCGACGAGGACGCATCCGGCTGGCCGCTCTGCTGACGGGCTCTCTGTTGCTCGGGGCGGGAGGCGCGTTGCCCGCGCCCGTGGCGGCCGCCGCGCCCGCCGCCCGTACCGACGTCACGACGATCTCGGAGGACACGCTCCGGACCGGCTGGGACCCGAACGAGCCGAAGCTCGCGCCTGCCGACGTCTCCAGCGCCGACTTCGGCCTCCAGTTCTCCACCGCCGTGGACGGTCAGGTCTACGCGCAGCCGCTGGTCGTCGGTGACACGGTCATCGCGGCCACCGAGAACGCCAAGGTGTACGGCCTCGACTCCGCCACCGGGAAGATCAACTGGACGAAGAATCTGGGTGCGCCCTGGCCGGCCTCGGCGATCGGGTGCGGTGACCTGGTGCCCAACATCGGGGTGACGGCCACCCCGGTGTACGACCCGGCCACCAAGACCGTCTACCTCACCTCCAAGATCGACGACGGTGTCGACAGCAAGCACCCCAACTGGTACATCCACGCCCTGGACGCGGCCACGGGTGTCGAGCGCGCCGGCTGGCCCGTGAAGGTGCAGGGCTCTCCGGTCAACGATCCGGGCCGCTCGTTCAACGCCTTCACCGCCGGCCAGCGACCCGGCCTCCTCCTCATGGGCGGATCGGTCTACGCGACCTTCGCCTCGCACTGCGACGTCGGCCCGTACGTCGGTTACGTCCTCGGAGTCGACACCACGACCCGCAAGACCACCCTCTGGGCCTCCGAGGACTCCTCCGCCAACGGCATGGCGGGAATCTGGATGAGCGGCGGCGCCCCGGTCTCCGACGGACCCGGCCGGATCTTCGTCACCACGGGCAACGGCATCTCTCCGGCGCCCGGCCCCGGTTCGAAGCCGCCGGGCCAGCTGGCCCAGTCGGTGGTCCGGCTCGGCGTCAACAGCGACGGCACGATGTCCGCCCAGGATTTCTTCGCCCCGAGCAACGCCCCGACCCTCGACACGCACGACACCGACCTCGGCTCGGGTGGACCCGTGGCCCTGCCCGGTCCGGTCTTCGGCACGCCCCAGAACCCCCACCTGATGGTCCAGATCGGCAAGGACGGCCGTCTCTTCCTCCTCGACCGGGACAACCTCGGCGGCCGCAGCCAGGGCCCCGGGGGTACGGACGCGGTGCTCGGCACCTTCGGACCGTACGAGGGCGTCTGGGGGCACCCGGCCGCCTACGGCGCGGAAGGCGGCTATGTGTACACGATCGGCAGCCGGGGTCCGCTGCGGGCCTTCGCGTACGGCGTCACCGGCACGGGCAAGCCGTCCCTGATCAACACCGGCACCAGCACCGGGACCTTCGGCTACACCTCCGGCTCGCCCGTGGTGACCTCCACCGGCACCACGCCGGGCTCCGCCCTCGTCTGGGCGATCTACGCGGACGGCGCCAACGGCGCGAACGGTCAGCTCCGGGCGTACGACGCGGTACCGGTCAAGGGCACCCTGAATCTGCGTTTCTCCGCACCGATCGGCATCGCGTCCAAGTTCGCCGTGCCCGCCACCGACGGCGGACGCGTCTACGTCGGCACCCGGGACGGTCACGTCCTCGCCTTCGGACGTCCCTCCACCACCGCGCTGACCGGCAGCGCGGTGGACTTCGGCGAGGTGCCCGTGGGCAGCACCGGCCAGGCCACTGCGAAGGTTACGGCCACCCAGGACGTGACGATCTCGGCGGTGAGTACGCCATCGGGCGGCGCGTTCTCCGCCGCGCCCACCGGACTTCCGGTGACCCTGCACCCCGGGGACAGCTACTCGGTGCCGGTGTCGTTCTCGCCGACCACGCCCGCGGCGGACAGTTCGGTACTGACCTTCACCACCGACGCCGGCACGCTCGGCTTCGGCCTGAGCGGCTACGGCATCCGACCCGGGCTCACGCCCTCCCCGTCCGCGCTCGACTTCGGCACCGTGGCGACGGGCACGTCCAAGACCCTGGGCGTGAGCTTCACCAACACCGGGACCGAGCCCGAGACGATCTCGGCCGGCAGTCCCCCGGGCGCCCCCTTCGGCGCCGTCGGCCTGCCCGCCGACGGCACCGTCGTCGAACCCCAGCAATCGGTCACCGTCCCGGTGACGTACACGCCGACGGCCACGGGCGACCACACCGGGACCCTGTCGCTGACCGGGCAGCATGGCACGGCGACCGTGAACATCACGGGGACGGCGGTGACCGGCACGGGGCGGCTGACGATCACCCCGACCACCACCGACTTCGGCAACGTCGCGGTCGGTAAGTCGGTCACCAAGACCTTCGCCATCAGCAACACGGGTAACATCCCGCTCACCATCACCAAGGCGAAAGCGCCCGCGGCACCATTCCATGTGACCAGTCCGTTGAGTGAGGGTCAGGTCATCGGCCCGGAGGACGTGCTGTACCAGTCCGTCACCTTCTCCCCGACCGCCCTCGGTACCGTCACCGGCACCTACCAGTTCACCTCCGACGACGGCCGAGGACCGCAGAACGAGACGCTCACCGGCACCGGGACCGCGCCCGGCAGAGTCACCGTGCCGCAGCCGGGAGCGGGCGGCTGGGAACTCAACGGAGCGGCGCGGCTTTCCGGCAACGACCTCCAGCTCACCCAGACGGCCAGGAGCACGGCGGGCTCGGCGGTCTTTCCCGTGCCGGTGGTCACCGACGGCCTGAGGGCGGCGTTCACCACCGTCATCGGCGGCGGCACCGGTGCCGACGGCCTCACCTTCAGCCTGCTCGACCCGGCCCGGACCACCCCGAGCGCGCTCGGTGGAACCGGGGGAGGCCTCGGCTGGTCGGGCCGGTCGGGCGTGGCGATCACCTTCGACACGTACCGCAACGTCGGCGATCCGTCCTCCAATTTCGTCGGCATCGCCACCGTGACCAGCGGCTCGGCCTTCACCTACGCGGCATCCACCACCGCCGTGCCCAGCCTGCGCTCGGGCCCGCACTCCGTCTCCGTCTCCATCACCGGGCAGACGATCACGGTGTCCATGGACGGCATCCGGCTGCTCAGCACCTCGGTGCCCTCGCTGCGCCCGACGGCCCTGCTCGCCTTCACCGGCGCCAACGGCGCGAAGACCGACATCCACACGGTCCGGGACTCGGTGATCAGCGCGGCCACGTACGCGGTACCGCCGCCGGGCCCCAACGGCTGGACCTACAACGGCTCGGCTGCGATGTCCGGCACCGGCTTGGTGCTCACGACGCCCCGCACGTACATCAAGGGGGCCGCGGTCCAGTCGACCGCCGTACCGTCGGCTCGCCTGAAGGCAAGGTTCACCACCGCGATCGGCGGCGGCACGGGCGCCGACGGGTTGGCCTTCCTCCTGCTCGACGCGACGAAGGCGACCCCCACGTCACTCGGCGCGGGCGGCGGGGGCCTCGGCTACTCGGGCCTGCCGGGCATTGCCGTCACCCTGGACACCTCCCGCAACGTGCCGGATCCCTCGGCCAACTTCATCGGCGTGGCCACCGGGGGTACAGCCGACCGGCTTCGGTACGCCGCCACGTCCACCGCCGTCCCGGCCCTGCGCACCGGAACGCATGTCGTCGACGTGAGCGTGACGGCTGCCGGGCACCTGCTGGTCGCCATCGACGGCAAGCAGGTCATCGACATCGCGGTCACTCTGCCCAAGAACGTGCTTGTCGGATTCAGCGGCGCAACCGGAGCCAGGACGGACAACCACACGGTCCGCGGCGTCAAGGTCACTTATTGAGCACCGGCGGTCCGGCCGACCGGTCCGTCCAGGAGGCGTCCTCCGCAACGAGCGCGAAGGCCTCGATCTCGATCAGCAGCTCGGGGTGGACCAGCGCGGCGACCTGGACCGCCGAGCTGGCCGGCAGCGGGGCCGTGCCGAACGCCTCGTCCCGCGCGGCCCGGACCGCCGGCAGATGGGCGACGTCGGTCACGAAGTACGTCAGCTTCACCACGTCGTCGAAGCCCGCGCCCGCCGCCGCCAGGCAGTGGCGCAGATTGGCGAAGACCTGACGGGCCTGCGCCCCCGGGTCGCCCGTCCCGACCACCGCCCCCGAGGCGTCGAGGGAGCACTGGCCGGATATCGCGACGAACCGGCCGGTGCCCCACACGACATGGCTGTACTGGGGGCTGGGGGCGACCCCGTCGGGCGCCGGGACGTGGGTGAGGTGCGTCGTCATGCCCGACATCCTCGCCCACGCCACTGACAGTCCCGCGCGGCGGTCCCTCAGCGCACGTGGCCGAGGAGGCCGTGCAGGACCGCGCCGCCGGTCGTGCCTCCGGTCGTGCCGGCCGGTGCGGCTCCGCTGCGGGACGCGGCGGGCTTCAGCGGCTTCGGCTCCGGGAGCGTGTCGCACACCGCGTCCGCCTCCGACTGCCCGTCCCCGCGCGGCACGGTGCCCGTGGCGAGGTAGCTCGCCAGGTGCTCGTCCATGCAGTCGTTGCCCGCCAGCGTCACCCCGTGGTTCCCGCCGCCCTCCTCGACCACCAGGCTGGAGCCGCGCACCATCCGGTGCAGCGCCACACCGCCTTCGTACGGCGTGGCCGCGTCGTCCGTCGCCTGGAGGATCAGCACCGGCGGCAGCTCGTCGTTGGAGACGTCGGGCGGAGTGAGCGAGTCCACCGGCCAGAACGCGCACGGGGCGTTGTACCAGGCGTTGTTCCAGGTGGAGAAGGGCGCCTTGGCGTGCACGTTCCAGTTGTCCGTGCGCCAGGTGTTCCAGTCGCGCGGCCACTTGGCGTCCCGGCACTGCACGCTCGTGTAGACCGAGTAGCCGTTGTCGGCCGCCGTGTCCGCCGCCCCGTATGTCTCGTACGCCCGGGTCAGCGGGGTCGCGTCCTTCTTGTTGACGTACGACGAGAACGCCTCGGCCAGCCTCGGCCAGTAGCCGTTGTAGTACCCGCCCGGCAGGAAGGTGTCCTCCAGCTCGCCCGGGCCGACCTTGCCGCCGGCCGGGGTCTTGGCGAGCGCGTCCCGCATCCCGTACCAGGCCGTCTCGACCGCCGCCGGGTCCGTGCCCAGCTTGTACGTGGCGTTCTGGCGGGCCACCCAGGCCATGAAGTCCTTGTGGCGGGTGTCGAAGGCGTAGTCCTGAGCGATGTTGTCCTCGTACCAGACGCCCTGGGGATTGACGACGGAGTCCAGGGCGAGCCGGCGCACCCGCTCCGGGTACAGCCGCGCGTAGACGGCGCCGAGGTAGGTGCCGTACGAGTACCCCAGGTAGTTGAGCTGCGGCGCGCCGAGCGCCGCGCGGATCGCGTCCAGGTCCCGGGCCGTGCTCACGGTGTCGATGTACGGCAGGACGTCGCCGTGCTTCTTCCCGCAGGCCTCCGCGAAGGCCCGGGCCCGCTCGACGCCCGCCTGCTCGGTGTCGGCGCCGAGCGGCACGGAGTCCGGTCGCACCGGGTCGAAGTGGCCCGGCTTGCAGTCGAGCGCGGGTTCGCTGCTGCCGACACCGCGCGGGTCGAAGCCGATGACGTCGTACTGCGCCGCCACCTTCGCGGGCAGGGAGGCGGCCACGAACCCGGCCATGGTCCGTCCGCTGCCGCCCGGCCCGCCCGGGTTGACGAGCAGCGGACCCTGGTACTCCTTCGCGGTGTGCGCGACCCGGGTCAGCGCCAGTGTGATCGACCGGCCGACCGGATCGTCGTGGTTCAGCGGCACCTCGAGCGTGGCGCACTGGAGCTTCGGATACGCCTTGGTGGCACAGTCGTTCCAGATGAGCGGCGCGATGGGGCGGGGGGTCGGCTCGGGCCGGGGCGTCGCGGACGCGGGCAGGGCGGTGACCGTCCCTGCGACCAGTGCCCCAGTGGCGATCAGCATTCCTGCGCGTGTGGTCATACGGCGTCCGTGCCCCGATCGGTATGCGGAAGGACCTGTTCCGCCCAGAGTTGACCCGATCAGGGGATCAGTCGGTGGATCAGTCAGAGGAGGGTGAGCTGCTCGGGAGCCCCCACGAGCGCCGGCTCCTCCGGTACGGGTATCCGACGCGGCGCTCCCCGGTGGGCCGGTCCGATCCCGAACTCGGCGGCCAGTTCGTGCACCTGACGGGTGATCCGGCGCTGGTACCAGGTCGGTGCGTAGGCGCCGTCCGCGTACATCCGCTCGTACCGCCCGACCAGCTGCGGGTGGTGCTGTCGCAGCCAGGTGAAGAACCACTCGCGGGCGCCTGGCCGCAGATGCAGGACGAGCGGGGTCACCGAGGTGGCGCCGGCCTCGGCGATGGCGCGCACCGTGTCGCGCAGCTGCTCGGGCCGGTCGCCGAGGAAGGGGATGACCGGGGCCATCAGCACCCCGCAGCCGATGCCGTGCTCGCCGAGCGTCCGTACGACGTCCAGGCGCCGTTGTGGGGAGGGCGTGCCGGGCTCGACCGTGCGCCAGAGCTCCTGGTCGGTGAAGCCGACGGAGACGGAGATGCCGACCTCGGTCACCTCCGCCGCCTGGACCAGCAGGTCGAGGTCGCGCAGGATCAGCGTGCCCTTGGTCAGGATGGAGAAGGGGTTGGCGTGGTCGCGCAGGGCCTCGATGATCCCCGGCATCAGGCGGTAACGCCCTTCGGCCCGCTGGTAGCAGTCGACATTGGTGCCCATCGCGATGTGCGCGCCCAGCCAACGGCGGGAGGCGAGCTGGCGGCGCAGCAGCTCCGGTGCGTTGATCTTCACCACGATCTGGGAGTCGAAGCCGAGGCCGGTGTCCAGGTCCAGATAGCTGTGGGTCTTGCGGGCGAAGCAGTAGACGCACGCGTGCGTGCAGCCGCGGTACGGGTTGACCGTCCATTCGAACGGCATCCGTGAGGCGCCCGGCACCCGGTTCACGATCGAGCGGGCCCGCACCTCGTGGAAGGTGATCCCGCGGAACTCGGGCGTGTCGAACGTGCGGGTGGTGACCGCGTCCGTACCGAACAGGGCGGTCTCCGTGGCGATGGCGGGGTTCTCGCCCAGATTGTCCCAGCGCATGGACGCCTCCTCGGTCGCGGTGCCCTGTCGGGGGCTCTGCCGTACGCAGAGAATAGAACACATGTTCCCTTGATCGTTGCAACCCGGATTTGGGAGGCCCGTGCCCAGGTGGTTGGCTGGTCCCACACCCCTGAAGAACCACGTGTTGGAGGAAGTGCAATGGCGCAGGTCGAGGCCACGACGGAGCGGATCATCGCGGCGGACGCGGAGGCGGTGTTCGACGCTCTGGCCGACTACAGCGGCACGCGCGCGAAGCTGCTGCCGGAGCACTACAGCGAGTACGAGGTGCGCGAGGGCGGCGACGGCGAGGGGACCCTCGTCCACTGGAAGCTCCAGGCCACCAGCAAGCGCATCCGCGACTGCCTCCTGGAGGTCACCGAGCCCACCGACGGGCAGCTCGTCGAGAAGGACCGCAACTCCTCCATGGTCACCACCTGGACCGTCACCCCCGCCGGCGAGGGGAAGTCCAAGGCCGTCGTCTCCACCGTCTGGAACGGCGCCGGAGGCATCGGCGGCTTCTTCGAGAAGACCTTCGCGCCCAAGGGTCTCGGCCGCATCTACGACGCCCTCCTGGCCAACCTGGCCGCCGAGGTGGAGAAGTAACGCCCACGCGCTCACCGGTTCGAGTGGTTTTCCCGCGACCCCCGCAAGAGCGCCCCGCGCGCCCGGGGGTCGCGACCCCTCCCGTAAACGCGCTGATGGGCGCCCCAAGTGCGCTGCCGTACGGGGCCGTTCACCACCCGGGACGCGCCCGACCTCCCGTACCGCCCGACTTGCTCCCGCTTCGCGCCCAATGCGAAGAATGACGCGGCGCTGACGTCGTGACGAGGGGAGCAGCACGTGGGTGCGATCACGCTGGTGAAGGACGACCTGCCGCTCGCCGCGGGCGACCCTCCCTCGGGGCACGAACCGCCGCCCGAACCGGAACCGGCCCTCGACCCCCGCCGCGTCCGCCTCGTCTTCTTCGGCCTCATGCTCGCGCTGCTGCTCGCCGCGCTGGAGCAGATGATCGTCGCCACCGCCCTGCCGAAGATCGTCGGCGAACTCCAGGGCCTGGACCGGATGTCCTGGGCGATCACCGCCTATCTCCTCACCGCCACCATCGGTCTGCCGATCTACGGCAAACTCGGCGACCTCTTCGGCCGCAAGGGCGTCTTCCTCTTCGCCATCGTGGTCTTCGTCATCGGCTCGGCGCTGGCCGGCTGGTCACGGTCCATGGACGAGCTCATCGCCTTCCGGGCCGTCCAGGGCGTCGGCGCGGGCGGCCTGATGATCGGCGTCCAGGCGATCATCGCGGACATCGTCCCGGCCAGGGAACGCGGCCGCTACATGGGCCTGATCGGCGCCGCCTTCGGCCTCGCCTCCGTCGCGGGCCCGCTGCTCGGCGGCTTCTTCACCGACCACGTCTCCTGGCGCTGGTGCTTCTACTTCAACGTCCCCTTCGGGCTCGTCACCCTGGCCGTCGTCGCCGTGGTGCTCAAGCTCCCCAAGCCGCGGACCCGGGCCCGGCTCGACGTCCTCGGCTCGATCCTGCTCGCCGCCGCCTCCACCTGCCTGGTCCTGCTGACCAGTTGGGGCGGAACCGAGTACGACTGGGACTCCGAGGTCATCATCGGCCTGGCCTGCGGAGCCGCCGGAACGACCCTGCTCTTTCTCGCCGTCGAGCACGTCGCGCCCGAACCGCTCATCCCGCTGCGGCTGTTCAGGGACTCGGTGTTCACGGTCACCAGCCTCGTCGGCGCGGTGGTCGGCATCGCGCTCTTCGGCGCCGCCAGCTATCTGCCGACCTTCCTGCAGATGGTCGAGGGCGCCACCGCCACCGAATCCGGCCTCCTCATGCTGCCGCTGATGGGCGGGATCGTCCTCGCCTCGATCGTCTCGGGGCAGCTCATCACCCGCACCGGCCACTACAAGATCTACCCGGTCCTCGGCGGCGCCGTCTCCGTCGTCGGCATGTGGCTGCTCTCCCGGATGGAGACGGACACCCCGCGGCTGCACCACAGCGTCTGGCAGGCCGTGCTCGGCATCGGCATCGGACTGGTCATGCCGGTGCTCATCCTCGCCGTGCAGAACTCCGTACGCCCCACCGACCTCGGCACCGCCACCAGCGCCCACAACTACTTCCGCCAGATCGGCGGCAGCGTCGGCGCCGCCGTCTTCGGCACGCTCTTCGCCGCCCGGCTCGACGACGCCCTCGCCGACTCCCTGCCCCGTACGGCGGGCTCCGCGCTGCCCGCTGCCGAATCGATCACCCCGCAGACGGTGCACGCCCTGCCGCCCGCCCTGCGGGACGCCTACATCCAGGCCTACGCGGACGCGATGCCGCGGATCTTCCTCTACCTGGTGCCGGTCCTCGTGCTCGGCCTCGTCCTCGCCTTCTTCCTCAAGGAGAAACCGCTGGTGTCCCACCACACCCCCACCACCGAGGCCCCCACCGCCGTCCCCCGGGCCCGCGCGTCGGCCGCCCCCACCCCCGCCGCGTACAGCGCCGGGCTCCCGGTCTGCGGAACCGTCCAGCACCACGACGGCAGCCGCGTCCCGCGCGCCGCTCTCACCCTCATCGACGTCCAGGGACAGCAGATCGGCCGCGGCGGCAGCGGCGAGGACGGGCGGTACGCGCTCAGCGTCCCGGGCCCCGGCTCGTACGTCCTGATCGCCGCGGCCGGCGGCCACCAGCCGCAGGCCGTCTCCGTCACCGTCGGCGAACGGCCCGTCGAGCTCGACGTGGTCCTCGGCGGCGCGGGCCGCCTCGCCGGCACGGTCGTGACCGCCGACGGAACGCCCGTAAGGGACGCGGCGGTCACCCTCACCGACGTACGCGGCGAGGTCGTCGCCTCGACCCGCAGCGGGCGCGAGGGCGGCTACGTCATCACGGAGCTGGTGGCGGGCGAGTACACGCTGGCCGCCAGCGCCCCCGCCTTCCGGCCCGCCGCCCTGCCGGTGAGCGTGCAGGCCTCCCGCGAGACGCGCCAGGACATCGAGCTGGCGGGCGGCGCGCTGCTGCGCGGGACGGTGCGCGCGGGCGGCGGACAGCCGGTCGAGGACGCGCGCGTGACGCTCCTCGACGCGGCCGGCAACGTGGTCGACACCCTGACGACGGGACCCGACGGCACGTTCCGCTTCGTGGACCTGTCCTCGGGGGAGTACACGGTGATCGCGGCGGGCTATCCGCCGGTCGCCACCGTCCTCCAGGTCGCGGGCGGCGGACGCACCGAACGCGACCTCCAGCTCGGCCACGAGGACTGACCCCCGGCCGTCCGTGGGCTCAGGAGGAGGCGGTCGCCTTGCGCAGCGCGCTGATGCAGGTGCCGATCGCCTCCTGAAGGGCTTCGAGGCGCGTGAGCATGTCGTCCTCGAGGACGTCCTCCTCCAGGACCTCGTCGAGGGTCAGCTCCTCGAAGACCTTCGTGGCCTTCTGCAGGCTGTTGTAGAACTTCGTACGGCGCTCCTGGACGCGCAGCGCCGGGTCCGCCTCGACGGCCTGGGCCACGAGCCCCTTGACCGTGTCGTAGGCCTCGCCGGCCCACTCGCCCGCCTCTTCGGAGTCGTCGAGCTCGTCGATGAGGGAGAGGTGCCGCTCCGCCTCGGCGCGCAGCGCGGCGGGCGCCTCCACGGTCTGCCCGGCCGGCGTGCGGATCTGGCCCTTCTCGACGATCTGCCGGACGTAGCCGATCCGGTCGGCCGCCTTGGCCTCGCCCGCCACGGCCTTCTTCAGCTCGTCGGTGCGGGCGATGGCCCGCGCCATCCCGGTCTGCAGCGCCGGGTCCTCCTTCATCCGGTCGAGCAGCGCGCCGCGGGCCGCCTCGGCCGTGCCCGGGTCGGCGAGGATCGCGGCGCGCAGGGCGGTGGGGTTCTCCGCGACCTCCAGCGCCTTCGTCGGCCGGATGCCCTCGGCCTCCGCCGCCGCGGTGATCGCGTGGCCGCGCACCGACGAGGCGCTGGAGCGGGAGGAGTAGTACGACAGCCAGACGTCGGCCTCCGGCAGCTCGATGTCCGCACCGGGCACCAGTGCCTCGAACTGAGGGACCAGCCCGTCGTCCGCGGCCATGTCCCATGCCTTGTAGTACCGCATGACGCGCTCGGGGGAGCACTCGGCCAGCTCGGCGAACGCCTTCGCCGAGACCTTGTCCGAGCCCTCCGCCGCCTGCCCGCCCGGCCGCACGCTCCGCGCCACCTTCAGCGCGAACGCCCACCCGCCGGTGCGTGCGTAGACCCCGAATTCCCGGGCGTCCCGGACGATCGCGTCCGGCACGTCCTGGACGACGAAATCCGTCGCCTCGGCTTCGGGGGCGGCCGGCGCGGCGGGGACGGCGGCGGTTTCGGACGGGGCGAACGCGGTGGTCACCGAGAGGTCTCCTGACGGTAGGGGGCGAGAATCTGCACCGGCCAGCCTATACGCACCTGTTGAAGGCATATCGCCCGAATTCGATATTGGATCGATCGGTCCACCACCTGCTTCGCGTGAGTCCGCGGGGGACCCTCGCAGAGGTCTAGACCACTAAACCTCCCCAGGGTTCTGGCCTGGCCGTTCGGTGGGGCGTAACGTGACGCCGCAGGAGCATGGTCGTCACCGCACGTGAGGGGACAGGGGTTTCGTGAAGATCCTGATCAGCGCCGACATGGAAGGCGCCACCGGCGTCACGTGGCCCGCCGACGTGCTGCCCGGGACGCCCCAGTGGGAACGGTGCCGGTCGATGTTCACCTCGGACGTCAACGCGGCGGTCCTCGGATTCTTCGACGGCGGCGCCGACGAGGTGCTGATCAACGAAGCGCACTGGACCATGCGGAACCTGCTCCTCGAACAGCTCGACGAGCGCGCCGAGATGCTCACCGGGCGCCACAAGTCGCTCTCCATGGTGGAGGGGGTGCAGCACGGAGACGTCGACGGCATCGCCTTCGTCGGCTACCACACCGGCGCGGGCGCCGAAGGCGTCCTCGCGCACACCTACCTCGCCAACTCCATCACCGGTGTGTGGCTGAACGGCGAGCGGGCGAGCGAGGGGCTGCTCAACGCCCATGTCGTGGCGGAGTACGGAGTTCCCGTCGTCCTCGTCACCGGCGACGACCTGACCTGCGAGGACGCCCTCGGATACGCACCCGAGGCGCTCAAGGTCGCCGTCAAGGACCACGTCTCCCGGTACGCGGCGGTGTGCCGGACCCCGAAGCGTACGTCGAGCGAGATCCGGGCCGCGGCGAAGGCCGCGGCCGCCCTCGCCGTCCGGCACGAGCCGGTGCGGGGCGGACCGTTCACGGTGGAGCTGGAGTTCGACGCCGAGCATCTGGCGGCCGCCGCCACGGTGGCACCCGGCGTGGCGCGGAGTGGCGAGCGCCGGGTCGCGTACACCAGCGGGACGATGTACGAGGGCATTCGCACGTTCAAGGCGGTCACCACGATCGTCTCCGCAGCGGTGGAGGAGCAGTATGGCTGAGCCGGGCCAAGGACCAGACGCCACGGCGCTCGACGAGACGGCGCTCGACGAGGTGGTGACCTTCACCTCCGAGCTCATCCGCATCGACACCACGAACAGGGGCGGCGGGGACTGCCGCGAGCGACCCGCCGCCGAGTACGTCGCCGAACGCCTCGCCGCCGCCGGACTCGAACCCACCCTGCTGGAGCGGACCGCCGGCCGCACCAACGTGGTGGCGCGCATCCAGGGCACCGACCCCTCCGCCGACGCCCTGCTCGTCCACGGCCACCTCGACGTCGTCCCCGCCGAGCCCGCCGACTGGGCCGTCCACCCCTTCTCCGGCGAGGTCCGCGACGGGGTCGTCTGGGGACGCGGCGCCGTCGACATGAAGAACATGGACGCGATGGTCCTCGCCGTCGTCCGCTCCTGGGCCCGCCAGGGCATCCGGCCGCGCCGCGACATCGTCCTCGCCTACACCGCCGACGAGGAGGCCAGCGCCGAGGACGGTTCCGGCTTCCTCGCCGACCAGCACCCCGGACTCTTCGAGGGCTGCACCGAAGGCATCAGCGAATCCGGGGCGTTCAGCTTCCACCCGACCCCCGGCATGACGCTCTACCCGATCGCCGCCGGCGAGCGCGGCACCGCCTGGGTCAAGCTCACCGCCCACGGGAAGGCCGGGCACGGCTCCAAGGTCAACACCGCCAACGCCGTGACCCGCCTCGCCGAGGCCGTCGCCCGCATCGGCGCCCACCCCTGGCCCGTCCGCCTCGCCCCGACCGTACGGGCCGCGCTCACCGAACTCGCCGCCCTCTACGGCATCGAGATCGACGTCAACGCCGACGACTTGGACGTCGACCTGCTCCTGGAGAAGCTCGGACCCGCCGCCGCGCTGGTCGAGCCGACCGTGCGCAACAGCGCCAACCCGACGATGCTGGACGCCGGTTACAAGGTCAACGTCATCCCCGGGCACGCCGTCGCCTACGTCGACGGCCGGATGCTGCCGGGCGGCGAGGAGGAGTTCACCGAGACGATGGACCGGCTCACCGGGCCGGACGTGGACTGGGAGTTCCACCACCGCGAGGTCCCGCTGGAGGCCCCCGTCGACTCGCCCACCTTCGCCCGACTGCGCGCCGCCGTCGAGCACTTCGCCCCGGACGGCCATGTCGTCCCGTTCTCCATGTCCGGCGGCACCGACGCCAAGCAGTTCTCCCGGCTCGGCATCACCGGGTACGGCTTCTCCCCGCTGAAGCTGCCCCCGGACCTGGACTACGGAGCGCTGTTCCACGGCGTCGACGAGCGCGTCCCCGTCGACGCCCTGCACTTCGGCGTCCGCGTCCTCGACCATTACCTGAAGTCCGCGTAAGTCCGCGTAAGTCCGTGTAAAGGAAGACGAGATGGTACCCACGGGCGCCTACGGCACCTGGCCTTCACCCATCGACGCCGCGCTCGCCGCCCGCCACGACGGCCGCCCCGAGTACGTCGGCGTCGTCGGCGACGAGGTGTGGTGGACCGCGCCGCGGCCCACCGAGGGCGGCCGGCGGGCGCTCGTCCGCCGACGAGCCGACGGCACCGAGGAGTCGGTGCTCCCCGCCCCGTGGAACGTCCGCAGCAGGGTCGTCGAGTACGGGGGACAGCCCTGGGCCGGCCAGGCGCGCGCGGACGACGGGCCGCTCGTGGTGTTCAGCCACTTCCCCGACCAGCGGCTGTACGCGTACGAACCCGACACGGACACCGCCGGCTCCGGAGCAGAACCCCGACCGCTCACCCCCGTCTCCACCGTCGGCGGCGGACTGCGCTGGGCCGACCCCGTGATCCACCCCGAGCGCGGCGAAGTCTGGTGCGTCCTGGAGGAGTTCACCGGCCCCGCGCCCACCGACGTACGCCGCGTCCTCGCCGCCGTACCCCTCGACGGATCGGCCGCCGAGGACCGGGCCGCCGTACGCGAACTCTCCGACGGACGCCACCGGTTCGTCACCGGCCCCCGGCTCTCCCCCGACGGACGGCAGGCGGCCTGGATCGGCTGGGACCATCCCCGGATGCCCTGGGACGGCACGGAGGTCCTTCTCGCCGACGTCACGGCCGAGGGCACGTTCCGGGGCGCGCGGCCCGTCGCCGGCGGGCCGGAGGAGTCGGTGGCGCAGGTCGGCTGGACCGCGGACGGCCGGCTGCTGTACGTGAGCGACCGCACCGGCTGGTGGAACCTCTACCGGGCGGGCGACGGAGACGGTGGTGAGAGCGGCGGCGGTGAGCCGGTCGCCCTGTGCCCCCGCCCCGAGGAGTTCGGCGGACCGCTCTGGAAGATCGGCCTCGGCTGGTTCCAGCCCCTGGAGAACGGACTCGTCGCCGTCATCCACGGCAAGGGCGCCACCACGCTCGGCATACTCGACCCCGAGAGCGGCGAACTCGTCGACGCGGCAGGACCCTGGACCGAGTGGGCCGCCACCCTCGCCGTGCACGGCACCCGGGTCGTCGGCGTGGCCGCCAGCCCGCGCAGCGCCTACGAGGTCGTGGAGCTGGACACCCGTACCGGCCGGGTCCGGGTCATCGGCTCTGCCCACGACGACCCGGTCGACCCCGCGTACTACCCCGAGCCCCAGATCCGTACCTTCACCGGACCCGACGACCGCGAGATCCACGCCCACGTCTACCCGCCGCACAACCCCGACCGGATCGCCCCCGGCGAAGAGCTGCCGCCCTACGTGGTGTGGGCGCACGGCGGGCCGACCGGGCACGCCCCGCTCGTCCTGGACCTGGAGATCGCCTACTTCACCTCCCGGGGCATCGGCGTCGCCGAGGTCAACTACGGCGGGTCCACCGGCTACGGCCGTGCGTACCGCGAGCGGCTGCGCGAGCAGTGGGGCGTGGTCGACGTGGAGGACTGCGCGGCCGTCGCCGAGGCCCTCGCCGCCGAGGGCACCGCCGACCCGGCGCGGCTCGCGATCCGGGGCGGCAGCGCGGGCGGCTGGACCACCGCCGCCTCCCTCGTCACCTCCGAGGTCTACGCCTGCGGCACCATCATCTACCCCATCCTCGACCTGCTGGGCTGGGCCACCGACGAGACCCACGACTTTGAATCCCGGTACCTGGAGTCGCTCATCGGCCCGCTCGCCGACGTGCCGGCCCGCTACCGGGAACGCTCGCCGCTCGATCACGTCGAGCGGATCTCCGCGCCCTTCCTCCTGCTCCAAGGGCTCGACGACGTGATCTGCCCGCCCGCGCAGGCCGAGCGGTTCCTGGGGCGCATGGCGGGACGGGGGATCCCGCACGCGTACATCGCCTTCGAGGGCGAGAGCCACGGCTTCCGGCGTGCCGAGACGATGATCCGCGCCCTGGAGTCCGAACTCTCCCTGTACGCACAGACCTTCGGCATCGCCCGGTCCGACGTCCCCCTTCTGGAGCTGAAGAAGTGACCGGAGCCGAAGCGGCGACCGTGACTCCCCTCACCCGCCCTCCGCGACTGCGCCCCGGCTCCCGGGTCGCCGTCGTCGCGCCCAGCGGACCGATCCCGGAGGAGCGGCTCGCGGCCGGGCTCGACCTCCTGCGCGGCTGGGAGCTCGAACCGGTGGTTGCGCCCCATGTCCTGGACGTGCACGGGAAGTTGGCGTATCTCGCCGGTGCGGACGAGGACCGGGCTCGGGACCTTCAGGAGGCCTGGTGCGACCCCGGGGTCTCCGCGGTGATCTGCGCCCGGGGCGGCTACGGCGTCCAGCGGATGGTGGATCTGCTCGACTGGTCGGCGATGCGGGCCGCAGGGCCCAAGGTCTTCGTCGGCTACAGCGATGTCACCGCCCTGCACGAGGCGTTCGCCGTCCGCGCGGGCCTCGCCACGCTCCACGGACCGATGGTCGCGGCGGCCACGTTCCTCAAGGACCCCCGCACCCAGGAGTCCCTGCGGGCCACCCTCTTGGAACCCGAGTCCGTGCGGACCCTCGGCCTGGACACCGCCCGCCCCCTGGTCCCCGGCCGCGCCCACGGCGTCACCCTCGGCGGCTGCGTGAGCCTCCTCGCCGCCGACCTCGCCACCCCGCACGCCCGCCCCTCCGCCCGCGGCGGCCTGCTGCTCCTGGAGGACGTGGGGGAGGAGCCGTACCGCCTGGACCGGATCCTCACCCAACTGCTCCGCTCCGGCTGGCTCGACGGCGTCGCGGGCATCGGCCTCGGCTCATGGGCCGAGTGCGGCCCCTACGAGGACGTCCGGGCCGTCCTCGCCGACCGCCTGGGCGGCCTCGGCGTCCCGGTCGTCGAGGAGTTGGGCTTCGGCCACAGCGAGACGGCGCTGACCTTCCCCCTGGGAGTGCCGGGAGTCCTGGACGCGGAGTCGGGGACGCTGACACTGGACGCGCCCGCGCTGGTCTGAGGCGGAGCATCTCCGCCGTGCCGCACCTTCACTGAATCTTCGTCAACAACCTCTGTCGCGCGCGTTGACGCGCCTCTGACACGTGTCACACCATGGGCCCGGCTCGGTACTTACCAGTCGGTAATCCTCAGCGTGGAGGTCCCCGTGTCCGTGTCCCGTGCGCTACCGCTGTCCCGCAAGCTCCTTGCCCTGGCCGCGAGTACGGCGCTGGCGGCGCCCCTCGCGTTCGCCGGACCCGCGAGTGGTGCCGAGACCGGTTCGTACACCGTCACCCCGCTGACCTTCACCGTCGAGGCGGGCGGGCGTACCTGCGCGATCGACGCCGATCTCTATCGGCCGGCCGGGGTGGACGCGGCGCATCCGGCGCCCGCCGTGGTCGCCACCAACGGCTTCGGCGGGAGCAAGGCGGACGGGTCCATCGACGCCATCGGAAAGGCCTTCGCCGCCCGTGGATACGTCGGACTCGTCTACTCCGGGCTCGGCTTCGGCAAGTCCGGCTGCCTGATATCCCTCGACGACCCCCGCATCGACGGGCAGGCCGCCACCCGGCTCCTCGACTTCCTCGGCGGCAGCCGCGCCGCCGACGACGGCACCCGCGCCGACTTCGTCACCAAGGACGGCGCGGGCGACCCACGCGTCGGCATGATCGGCGGCTCCTACGGTGGCGCGATCCAGCTCGCCACCGCCTCCGTCGACCCCCGGCTCGACGCGCTCGTCCCGCTCATCACCTGGAACGACCTCGCGTACTCCCTCGCCCCCAACGGCGCCGACCGCGCCACCCCCGGTGTCTTCAAATGGCAGTGGGCCAACGGCTTCTACCTGATGGGGGAGGGGCAGCCGCTCCTCGTCCCCTCGCTCGACCCCTCCCGTATCAACAGCCTCCGCTGTCTGCACGTCGTCACCGACGCCTGCGGCACCGTCCGGCTGCTCAACTCCGGCCGCTACCTCGAGGCCGACACCAAGAAGATGCTCGACTTCGCCCGGAGCGTCTCCCCGGTCTCGTACCTCGACAAGGTCAAGGCCCCGACGCTGATCGTCCAGGGCCAGTCCGACAGCCTCTTCAACCTCAACGAGGCCCAGGACACCTACGAGCGACTCCAGGCGCGCGGCGTCGAGACCAAGATGATCTGGCAGTCCTGGGGGCACAGCGGGGGACAGGCGCCCGGTGAACTCGACCTCGGGCAGGGCAATCTGGAGACCAGTTACGTCGGTCAGCGCGTCCTCGCCTGGTTCGACCGGTACCTGCGGCGCGACCGGAGCGCCGACACGGGGGCGGAGTTCGCCTACTACCGCTCCTGGCAGAGCGGTTACGGCACGGCTGCCACCGTCCCCGGCCTCAGCCGGAAGCTCTACCTCTCCGGGGACGGCAAGCTCGTCGACAACCGCGCCGAGGTCGCCCGGGGCTCGCGGGAGTACAGCAACTGGCTGGTCCCCACGAGCCACTCGGAGTCCTCGCTCGCCGGCATGATCGGTCTGCCCGATCCCCAGCCGTACGACATCAAGGGCACCTACCTCGGCTGGGCCAGCGCCCCGCTCACCGCCCCCGTCGACGTCGTCGGCGCCCCGAAGGCCACGCTCCGGGTCGTCTCCCCGAAGACCGAGCGCGTCCAGGACTCCGGCGACGCCGCCGACAAGCTCGTGCTCTTCGCCAAGGTCTACGACATCGCTCCGGACGGCAAGAAGACCCTGGTCAACCGGCTCGTGGCGCCGGTGCGGGTACCGGACGCGACCCGGTCGTTCACGGTGGAGCTGCCGGGCATCGTGCACCGCTACGAGACGGGTCACCGACTGGAGTTCGTGATCGCCGCCAGTGACGACGCGTACTCCGGGAACCGGGGGATCAAGCCGGTGACGATCACGGCCGCGCCCGAGGACACCGGAACCCTGGAGCTGCCCGTTGTCAAGGGCCAGGTGGGGTAGCAGCCAGAAGGGTGGATTCACGCGACCTTCGGTCGTTCTTTACCTGTTCTTTTCCCACTCCGTGGGCAGCGGGACGGAGACTGTGCCACCGCCCTTGCGCCGTGACGTCGGCGCGGGGCAGTGGCAGCTCCCACTCGCAGAAGGACCGAAGGCCCCGTGCCACTTCCCGTTGTGCTGTCCGGCCGCACCGTACGGCTGGAACCCCTCGCACCACAGCACGCCGCCGCGATCGCCGCGGCCGGCACCGAGGACCGTACGACGTACGCGTTCACGCCCGTCCCCCACAGCCTGGACGCGGCAGAGATCTACATCGAACGTGCCCTGGCCGAACAGGCCGCGGGCCGAGCGCTTCCCTTCGCCGTCGTCAGTACCGTCGACGGGCAGGTGGTGGGCTCGACGAGGTTTCTGGAGCTCGACTACTGGCAGGGGCCACTGGTCTGGCCCGCGGTGCCAGGGATGCCCTACGGCGACCCGGTCACCGCGGTGCCGGACGCCGCGGAGATCGGCAATACCTGGCTCTCGCCCCGGGCCCAGGGCACCGGGATCAACACCGAGGCCAAGCTGCTGATGCTCCGGTACGCCTTCGAGGTGTGGGGGGTGCGGCGCATCTCGATGCGGGCCGACGCCCGGAACGTGCGTTCCCGGGCCGCCATCGAACGCCTCGGCGCGACCTGCGAGGGCGTCCGGCGGGCGCATTCGCGAGGGCTCGACGGAGCCGTGCGCAGCACCGCTTTCTACTCGATCCTCGACGAGGAGTGGCCGGCCGTGCGGGCCGTCATCGAGGCCAGGCTCGACGCGGCGGCCCGGCTGCGCGCGGCTCGGTTCGACGGGGCGCCCGGGCTCGATGCGGCGCCCCGGCTCGACGCGACGGCGCCGCGCGGCCCGCTCGTACCGGCGTAGCGCCACCCGCGGCATAGCGAAGAGCCCCCGCCCGGGCGGGGGCTCTTCGCCGTGCGACTAGCGGGCCGCGAGCGCCGCGTACCCCGGGCGCACGACCTCGTCGATCAGCCGCTGCCGGTCCGGGAGCGGCAGGAACGCGGCGTCGAGCGCGGCGACCGTGAACTCCTCGAAGACCTCCGGGCCGTAGCCGAACGCATCGACCATGTGCTGGAACTCCTCGCTCATGGTGGTGCCGGAGACCAGCCGGTTGTCCGTGTTGAGCGTGATGCGGAAGCCGAGGCGGCGCAGCTCGTCGATCGGGTGCGAGGCGTAGTCCTTCGCCGCGCCCGTCTGGAGGTTCGAGGTCGGGCAGACCTCCAGGGCGATCCGGTTGTCGCGGACGTACGCGGCGAGGTGGCCGAGCGTGCCGTCCTCGGCGATGTCGTCCGTGATCCGCACGCCGTGGCCGATCCGCTCGGCGCCGCAGACCTGGACCGCCTCGTGGATCGACTCCGCGCCGACGGCCTCGCCGGCGTGGATCGTGAAGTGGCAGTTGTGCCGCTTGAGGTGCTGGAAGGCGGGCAGGTGGCGGGCCGGCGGGTTGCCGATCTCGCCGCCGGCGATGTCGAAGCCGGCCACGCCCTGCTCGCGGTGGGCGACCGTGAGCTGCGCGATCTCCAGGGAACGGTCGGTGTGGCGCATCCCGGTGAGGAGGGCGCGGACCGTGATCCGGCCGCCGGTGCGGCGCTCGCCCTCGCGGAAGCCGTCGTTCACGGCCTCGACGACCTCGTCGAGGCTCAGCCCGGCCTCCAGGTGCTGCTCGGGGGCGTAGCGGATCTCGGCGTAGACGACCCCGTCCGCGGCCAGGTCCTCGGCGCACTCGGCCGCGATGCGGTGCAGCGCCTCGCGGGTCTGCATCACCGCGCAGGTGTGGGCGAAGGTCTCCAGGTACCGCTCCAGCGAACCGGAGTCGGCGGCGTCCCGGAACCAGACCGCGAGCGCGGCCGGGTCCTCGGTCGGCAGCGCGGTGTAGCCGCACTCCCGGGCCAGTTCGACGATGGTGGCGGGGCGCAGGCCGCCGTCCAGGTGGTCGTGGAGGACGGCCTTGGGCGCGCGGCGGATCCACTCGGCGACGGGTATGGAGACCGGGGCGCTGAGCGGGGCGGCAGGGTTGTCAGACAAGTGCATGGCGCGGAAGTGTACGCCACGACGGCGGTCCGACGCTGTGACGCCGGCCGCGCGACCGGCTGCGCCGGGGCCGCCCGCTCAGTTCAACTGGAGGACCGGGAGTGCCGGGGCCCCTGTCGGCAGCATGTGCTTCGCCGCGAGGACCGGAGTGTCCTCGACCCGTACGACCTGGGTGACCAGCACCGCCGGGGTGTCGGCCGGGCGGCCGAGCTGATCGCCGCGGCGCTGGCCGAGCAGCGTCGCGGTCACACTGCTGTGGGCCCCCAGCGGCACTCCGCGCGAGGCCCCGGCGAGCACCGCCAGCATCGAGGTCCGCTCGGGCGCGGGCTCCGTGCGCAGCGCCTCGGCGAAGGCCGGGTGCGCCCGCTCCAGTACGTCGTCGGCCGCCGCCCACTCCTGGCTGAGCGCCGCCGCCGCACCCTCGCCGACCAGCAGTGACTCCCAGAACCGCAGCTCCGCCCGGGCCGGCGCGAGCAGGTGCTGGGTGGTGAAGTCGGTGGGTTCCTCGACCGCCCGCAGCAGCGCCCGGACGCGCAGCGGCGCGCCCGCGCCGATCAGCTCCTCCAAGGGCTGGATGTGCTCGAAGCCGCGGCGGGGCGGGTGGTCGTTGACGGTCCGGCCGACCCCGCGCCGTACGGACAGCAGACCGTCCTCCTGGAGGAGCAGCAGCGCCTCGCGCAGGGCGGGGCGGCTCACGCCCAGCTCGCCGGCGAGCTTCGGCTCGGAGGGGAGGGTCGAGCCGGGGGGATAGGTGCCGTCGTGGATGGCGTCCGCGATCCGCTCGTAGAGCACCACGACCGGTCTCCGCTGCTGTCCGCTGACTGCCACTACCCCTCCTCGGCTCACTTGTCGGCAAGTGAACGGTATTCGGAATCACAGGTCAAAGGGTCTTGACGTGTGACGCGCGTAGAACTCACTCTGTCTGGGCGCTGCTTGTCAGACAAGCTCTGTTCATCGTTATGACATCCACGGCAAAGGGGCCCCACATGTCAGCCACATCCGACCTCAAGGGCCGTGGGCCCATGCTGCTGGCGATGGTGCTCGCCGTCCTCGGATACCAGATCAACGCCACGATGCTCAGCCCCGCGCTGCCGGATGTCATCGAGCGCCTCGGCACCACCACGGCCGCCGCCGGCCTCTCGCAGACCCTCTTCTTCCTGATGGCGGCCATCGGCCAGGTCACCCTCGCCCGCCTCAGCGACCAGCGCGGCCGCAAGCCGATGATGATCGTCTGCGCCTTCGTGTTGATCGCCGGCAACCTGCTCTGCGTCTTCGCGCCGAACATCGAGATCTTCATCGCCGGCCGCATCCTCCAGGGCATCTCGGCCGCGATGTTCACCCTCGCCTTCCTCACCCTCAACCAGCTGCTGACGCCGGCCGGCTTCGGCAAGGCCGCGGGCATCATCACCGCCGTGAACGGCGGCCTCGCCGGTGTCGACGCCATCGCCGGCGGCCAGATCGCCGACACCATCGGCTTCCGCGGCATCTTCGTCTGCTCCACCCTGATCGCCGTCGCGGGCCTGATCGGCGTGCGGAAGTACGTCCCCGACGTCCCGGCCACCGCGACCGACGGCCGCTTCGACTCCCGCGGCATCGCGGCCCTCGCGCTCGGCCTCACCGGCATCCTCGTCGGCCTCGCCCAGGGCGCCGCCTGGGGCTGGACCTCCGTCCTCACCCTCGGCTTCCTGCTCGGCGGTGCCGCTTCGCTCGTCTTCTTCGTCGTCTCGCAGAAGAGCGCGGCCAACCCGGTCATCGACATCGAGGTGCTCGCCTCGCGCCGCGCCTGGCCGCTGCTGCTCACCACGATCTGCACTCTGGGCGGTGCCTTCGGCGCCATCGCGCTCACGATCCCGCTCTTCTCGCAGGACGCCCGGGTCGGCCTCGGCCTCTCCGCCGTCACCGCCGCCGTCCTCTTCCTCACCCCGATCCAGCTCATCGGCGTGATCTCCGCCCCGCTGACCGGGCGCCTCGGCCCGAAGATCGGCTGGCGCACGATCGTCGTCACCGGCGCGGTCGCCAACTTCGCGATCTTCCTCTTCGCCACCTTCTTCCTGCACAACGAGTGGATCCTGGTCGCCTCGCTCGCGGCGCTCGGCGTCACGTACGGCGGATTCATGCTGACCGGCCTCAACGGGCTCGCCGTCACCACCGCCCCGAAGGACAAGCCCGGCTCGCTCTCCGGCCTCAACGGCGCCTGCTTCGGCATCGGGGCCTCGCTCGGCATCGCCCTGGCCTCCGCGATGATCACGGCGGGCAGCGACGCGGGCGGCCCCACCGAGGCGGGCTACCAGCACGCCATGTACACCGCGCTCGCGCTGCTCGGTATCGGCGTCGTGACCGCTCTGCTCATCCAGCGCCCGGACCCGGCCGAGGCGCCGGCCGACGAGCCTCAGCTGGTCCTCGCCCACCACTGACCGGGCCCGCCGGGCGAGGCCGCACCCTCACCCGTACGGCCCCTCCCACCGCCCCCGTGCGGACCGGATCCCTCCATCCTGGTCCCACGGGGGCGGCCGCGTACGAGGAGGAGAGGTCCGGGCATGAGTCCCAAGGAGACATCGAGCACGGGCGGGCCCCCGCCCACCGGACCTTTCACGCCCGGCCGGATCGCCATCGCGGCCGTCGCGAGCCTCACCGCGGCGGCTCGGAGGCGGGGATGAGGCGAGCGGCGGTCCTGGGCACGGGTGCCGTCCTCGCGCTCGCGGCGGTGGCCGTCACCGCGGGGGAGGAGGCGGTGGCCGCGGAGGACGCCCCGCCGATGCCCGGGTTCCTCGGCAAGGGACTCTGGCGGGTCTTCACGACACTCGACCACCGCACCCGCGTCGACGTCCATGACGTCGGCGGGCGCGACCGTCTGGTGCTGTGGCCGCCGAACTGGACGGTGTGCACCCAGCACCCGGACGAGGGCGTGGCGCTCGACGGCCGCACGACCGTCGTGATCGGTGTGGTGAAGAAGGGCGAGACCTGCCCGCGGAAGGTCCGCTCGGCCCGCCGCTGACCCGCCGCTGACCCGTTCGCTCACCCGCCGGTGCCCGCCGCTCACCTGCCGGAGGCCGGTCGCTCGCCGAAGGGGCGGGGCCGCCCACGGTTAGCCTGGGGCCATGTCCGACGATCTTGGTCAGTACCTCACCGCCGGGCCCCGCGTCGGCCTGCGGCCCTACTCCTTCGACGACGCGGAGGAGTTCACCGCCCGGGCGCGCGAGAGCCGGGAGCTGCACCGGCCCTGGCTCTTCCCGCCCGACCGCCCCGAGGCGTACGCCACCTATGCCCGCACGCTGATCGAGGACCCCGCCAAGGCCGGGTTCCTGGTCTGCGAGCGCGCGGAGCACGGGCGGATCGCGGGGTTCGTCAATATCAACAACATCGTCCGCGGGGCCTTCCTCAGCGGCGCCCTGGGTTACGGGGCCTTCGCGCACGCGGCCGGGCGCGGGATGCTCACCGAGGCGCTGGGCCTCCTGCTCCCCTACGCCTTCGGCCCGCTCGGCCTGCACCGCCTCGAAGCCAACATCCAGCCGGGCAACGCCGCTTCCCGGGCACTCGTCCGCCGGGCCGGATTCCGGCTGGAAGGGTTCTCGCCCGCCATGCTCTTCATCGACGGTGCCTGGCGCGATCACGAGCGATGGGCGATCACCGCTTGTAGTTGATCTTCATGGTGTCCATGTCCGTGACGGACGACCTGAGTTCGCCGAAGCCGTGCCCGAGCTCCTTGAGCGCCGTCTCCACCCGGTCCTCGGCGATCGCCGCCGCCAGCTCCTCGCCGTCCGCCGCGTCCGAGACCACGACCAGCCGGTACGAGAAGTGCTTCAGCGTCCTGTCGTACGCGAGCGAGCCCTCGGGGGTGAACCGCATCGCCGTCATCCCGTGCGCGTCGACCTCGGCGAGCAGCCGGGCCCGGCTCTCCTCCGACAGGCCGTCGAACGTGCCGCGCACGATCACTCGGTAGGTGTGCTCGGTGCTCATTCCCCTGGTCCTCACGTCGTTCACCTCGGGCGTCGAAGATCCAGACTACGGCGGCGAGGACGCGGCGCATGCGGAATATCGGCGCCGCGGGCGGCGAGGAGCCGGCCCTCGCCACCGGCCGCGGCCAGCGGGACCCCACGGCCCTCGTCGTGGCAGCCTTTACCGAAGCCTGACGTGGAGAGCCCCTGGTCAGGAGCGGGCCCGCCGTGTTCCATGGTCGACATGACGACCGTACGACGTGCCGTACTGACCCTGCCCGCGGCCCCGTTGGGCCCGGACAACCCGCTGCCCGCGCTGCGGAAGCTCGACGCGGCGCACGCGGTCGACGAACCGGCCAAGGAGGACATGCCGCGCGACATGGCGCGGCAGCTCGGCCACGCCCCGCTGCGCTCCCTCCTCCCGGTCCCGGTCCGTGACGGCTACGGACGTGAGCGCACGCCCACCGCCCTCGACGCGATCGTCCTCGAGAACGACCGGGTGCGGGCGACCGTGCTGCCCGGACTCGGCGGCCGGGTCCACTCCCTGCACCACAAGCCCACCGGACGCGAACTGCTCCACCGCAACCCGGTGTTCCAGCCCGCCGCCTTCGCCCTCAACGGCGCCTGGTTCGCCGGGGGCATCGAATGGAACATCGGCGCCACCGGCCACACCACGCTCTCCTGCTCCCCGCTCCACGCCGCCATCGTCCCGGCCCCCGGCGGCGGGGAGATGCTCCGCCTGTGGGAGTGGGAGCGCCTGCGCGACCTGCCCTTCCAGGTCGACCTGTGGCTGCCCGAGGACTCTGACTTCCTCCACGTGGGCATACGGATCCGCAACCCGCACGAGCGGGCCGTCCCCGTCTACTGGTGGTCCAACACCGCCGTCCCCGAGGACCGTCGGGTCCTCGCCCCCGCCGACGAGGCCTGGTACCACGGCTACGAGCGCGGCCTGCGCCGCGTCCCCGTCCCGGTCGCGGAGGACGGCACCGGCACGGCAGAGGACCGCACGTACCCGCTGCGCAGCACCCTTCCCGCCGACTACTTCTACGAGGTCCCCGAGGCGCGGCGGCGCTGGATCGCCGCCCTCGACACGACCGGCGCGGGCCTCGTCCAGACGTCCACGGACCTGCTGCGGGGGCGCAAGCTCTTCCTCTGGGGCTCGGCCCGGGGCGGCCGGCGCTGGCAGGAGTGGCTCACCGAACCCGGCGCCCCCGGCTACGCCGAGATCCAGGCCGGACTCGCCCGTACCCAGCTGGAGCACCTGACGCTGGAGGGCGGCGCGGAGTTCAGCTGGCTGGAGGTGTACGGACCGCTGACCGCCGAGCCGACGGCGGTGCACGGAGCGGACTGGGCGGCGGCCCGCGCGGACGTGGAAGGGGTCCTGGAGGAGGCTTTGCCGCGCGCCGCCGTCGAGGCCGCGTACGAGGCGTGGCGCGTCGGCCCGGCCGACGCCGCACCACTGACCTTCCTCGCCACGGGATCGGGCTGGGGCGCGCTGGAAGTCCTGGCCGGGGGCCACGAGTTGCCCGGGACTCCGTTCCCCTTGTCGACCCTGGGGGAGGAACAGAAGCCGTGGCTGGAGCTGCTCCGCACCGGCGTGCTGCCGCAGCCGCACGAGGGTGCCGCACCGGGGCCGGCGCTGGTCGCGGACCACTGGCGCGACATGCTGGAGACCGCGCCCGCGGAGCCGTTCACCGAGTACCACCTCGGAATCGCGCAGTGGCACGCGGGTGATCTGGCGCAGGCGGTACGGAGCTGGGAGCGCGGACTCCGACAGGCCCGTGTGCGCTGGCCGTTGCTGTACTGCCTGGCCGTCGCCGACGAGGAGGGCGGCCACCCGGAGCGGGCGGCCGAGCGGTTCGCGGAGGCCTTCGACGCGCTGCCCGCGGACGGCGACGCCGTGGTGACCGCCGCCCTGGGCCATGAGGCCGTCACCGCGCTCCTGGCCGCCGGCCGCGTGGCGCGGGCCCGCGCCCTGTGGGAGCGACTGCCCGGGCCGGTCCGCGGCCGCGGGGCATTCCGGTTCCTCGAGGCCCGCCTTCTCCTCGCCGAGGCGCGGAAGAGCGAGGCCCGCGCCGTCTTCGACGCGGGCTTCGAGGTGGCGGACCTGCGGGAGGGCGCCGAGGTCCTGGGCGAGGTGTGGTCGGCCCTGACCGACGAACCGCTCCCGGACTTCTACGAGTTCCGGATGCGCCCCTAGGGCCTGTCCGGCGGATCATGGTCGGACAGGGCCCAGCGGGCGGGGCCGCCGACGGCTCAGGCCGCGCGGCGGTCGACGTACTCGAAGACCGAGCCGTCCGGGTGGACCGCGATCAGATTGCGGCCCACCGGGGTCGGGACCGGGCCGGCAACGATCTTGGCGCCCGCCTCCGTCAGCCGGGTGAACGCCGCGTCCACATCCTCGACGGAGATGGTCGCGGCGACCTTGCGCAGGACCTCCAGCTCCGACTCGGGCCCGCTCATCAGCAGGAAGCAGCCGATGGCCGCGACCGAGACCCCGCCCCGCTCGAAGCGCAGGGCGGAAGCGCCGGTGAGCCGCTCGTAGAAGTCCACTGCCGAATCGAGGTCGTCGACGCAGACACGTAACGTGGTCCCCAGAATCTCCATGGGGACGAGCCTAGTTGAGGGTCAGGAGACGCGGCACAGGATCTCGCCGTGCGGGACCATGAACCAGGCGTCCTCCTGCCGGCCCCACTCCCGCCACGCCTCGGCGATCGCGGTCAGCGTGTCGGGCGTCGTGTGGCCGCCGTCCACGGCCAGCTTCGCGTACACGGACTCCGTCGTCCGGTCCGCCCACAGCCCGCTCCACCACGCCCGCTCCTCCGGTGTCGCGAAGCACCAGGTGCCGGCCGTCGCCGTGACGTCCGTGAACCCCGCCCGTCGCGCCCAGGCGAACAGCCGCCGCCCGGCGTCCGGTTCGCCGCCGTTGGCCCGGGCGACCCGGGCGTACAGCTCCTGCCACGCCGCCAGGGCGGGCGGCTCCGGGTACCAGGCGAAGGCTCCGTAGTCGCTGTCCCGGGCGGCGACCACGCCGCCCGGTCGGCAGACCCGCCGCATCTCGCGCAGCGCCTGCACCGGATCGCCCACGTGCTGCAGCACCTGGTGGGCGTGGACGACGTCGAAGGAGTCGTCCGGGAAGTCCAGGGCGTGGACGTCCGCGACCGCGAACTCCACGTTCTCCAGGCCCCGTTCGGCGACCACGGCCCGCGCCTTGGCCAGGACGTCCTCGGCGGCGTCGACCGCGGTCACCCGGCCGGGCGTGACCAGCGCGGCCAGATCGGCGGTGATGGTGCCGGGGCCGCAGCCCACGTCCAGGACGTCCAGGCCGGGCCGCAGCTCGGGGACCAGATACGCCGCGGAGTTCGCGGCGGTGCGCCAACTGTGCGAGCGCAGTACCGACTCGTGGTGGCCGTGGGTGTAGACGGCGGTCTCCTGCGGCCTGGACTGCTCGGAGGCATGGGTCATGACCGGACTCCCTCGTGTGGGTGGGTACGACCACGGTACGCGCACCGGCCGTATAGTGAGACCTCGATCTCGCGATATGGACACACCTGGTAGGTGTCGGTCAGTGGAACAGGCGCCGCCGGTACCGGAGTTCGTCGAGCGTCCGGCCCGCCGTCACGTCCTGGACGACCGTGCCGTCATGCCGCCAGTCGGCCGCCTCGTAGAAGCGCCGCCCACGGGCGTTGTCCGCAAGCACCCACAGCGCCGCCTCGCGGAACCCGCCCGCCACCAGCGCCTCCTCGGACGCGGCGAGCAGCCCCCGGCCCACCCCCGTGCCCCACACCTCGGGCAGTGCGTAGAGCGCGGCGACCTCCCCGGTCGTGCCGGGATCCAGATCGTCCTCCGGCCAGGCCCGGACACAGCAGAACCCCACCACCCGCCCGTCGGCCTCCGTCGCGACGAGCACGGTGGGCGGCTCCGGCGCGCCCAGCCGCACCGCCCAGACGGCCGTGCGCTCCTCGACGTCCAGGCCGTCGAGGTACGGGCGGGGGAGCAGGTCGCGATAGGCGGCCTGCCAGGACCGGACATGGACGGCGGCGATCGCCGCCGCGTCCTGGGGGCGTGCTCCACGGATCGGCATGCGCCGCATTCTCGGGGGTTCCCCGCACCAGGGGCGAGCGGATATCGGCCGAAGTACGGCCAGGGCATCGGCGGGCACGCAGGTGGTACGGGCGGGCACACGGCCCGGATACCGGCGGGCATACGGGCGGGACGGGCGGCACCGGCGGGACATTGGCGGGCATACGGGCGAGCGGCCTGGGTACCCGGGCGGTGTGGATCCCGCAGCTCCCGACGGCGCCGCAGGCACGTGGAGGAAGGCTCTCGATGCGGAACGAAACGATGACCTCGCTCGCCCGGCAGCTCCGCGTCGATGCCGTACGCGCCGCCGACGCGGCCGGCTCCGGCCATCCGACCTCCTCGATGTCGGCCGCCGAGATCGGCGCCGTGCTGCTCGCCCGGCACCTGCGTTACGACTTCGACCGCCCCGACCATCCGGGCAACGACCGGCTCGTCCTCTCCAAGGGGCACGCCTCGCCCCTGCTCTACGCCATGTACCGGGCGGCGGGCGTCGTCGGCGAGAGCGAGCTGCTCACCTTCCGCGGCAAGGGGAGCCTCCTCGAAGGCCACCCCACACCCCGGCTGCCCTGGGTGGACGTCGCCACCGGCTCCCTGGGGCAGGGCCTGCCCATCGGGGTCGGCATGGCGCTGGCAGGCAAGTTCCTCGACCGGGTCCCGTACCAGGTGTGGGTGGTCAGCGGGGACAGCGAGATGGCCGAGGGGTCCGTCTGGGAGGCCGTCGAGCACGCCGCGTACTGCCGACTGGACAACCTCACCCTGATCGTCGACGTCAACCGCCTCGGCCAGCGCGGCCCCACCCGCCACCAGCACGACCTGGGCGCCTACGCCGCCCGCCTGGAGGCCTTCGGCTGGCACACCGTACGGATCGACGGCCATGACGTCCAGGCCGTCGACGCGGCGCTGCGCGAGGCCCGCGCGACCGTCCGCCGGCCCACCGCCGTCCTCGCCGCCACCCGCAAGGGCCGGGGTGTGGCCGCCGTCGAGAACCGCGAGGGGATGCACGGCAAACCGCTCAAGGACGCCGAGGCCGCCATCGCCGAGCTGGGCGGCAGGAGCGACCTGCGGGTCCAGGTCACCGATCCGCCCGCAGCGCTGGTGCCGCGGCTCGCCGGCGACGGCACGCCACGGCTCCCGAAGTACGGCAAGGGCGAGAAGGTCGCCACCCGGGACGCCTACGGACACGCCCTCGCCGCACTCGGAGACGTGCGCGGCGACGTCGTCGCGCTGGACGGCGAGGTCGGCGACTCGACCCGTACCGAGTTCTTCGCGAAGGCCCACCCCGAGCGCTACTTCGAGTGCTGGATCGCCGAGCAGCAGCTGGTGGGGGCCGCCGTCGGGCTCCAGGCGCGCGGCTACGTCCCGTACGCCTCGACCTTCGCCGCGTTCCTCACCCGCGCCTACGACTTCGTCCGGATGGCGGCCGTCAGCCGGGCCGGCATCAACCTCGTCGGATCGCACGCCGGGGTCTCCATCGGCCAGGACGGGCCGAGCCAGATGGGCCTGGAGGATCTGGCGATGCTGCGGGCGGTGCACGGCAGCACCGTCCTCTATCCCTGCGACGCCAACCAGACGGCGAAGCTCGTGGCGACCATGGCCGACCTCGAAGGCGTCCGCTATCTGCGCACCACGCGCGGCGCCACCCCCGTCGTGTACGGACCCGAGGAGGACTTCCCGGTCGGGGGGAGCAAGGTGCTCCGCAGCCACGGGGAGGACGACCGGGCGACCGTCGTCGCCGCCGGGGTGACCGTGCACGAGGCCCTGAAGGCCGCCGACCGGCTCGCCGAGGAGGGCATGCCGGTCCGGGTGATCGACCTCTACTCGGTCAAGCCCGTGGACACCGAGACGCTCGACCAGGCGGCCGGGACGACCGGCTGCGTCCTGACCGTGGAGGACCATCACCCCGAGGGCGGGCTCGGCGACGCCGTCGCCGAGGCCTACGCCAACGGACACGGCGGGATGCCCCGCCTCGCACGACTCGCCGTACGCTCGATGCCCCTCTCCGCGACCCCGGAGGAACAGCTCCACGAGGCGGGCATCGACGCGGATGCGATCGTCTCGGCGGTCGAGCTGATGCTGGAACGCGTCCTGGTCCGCTGAACCGGACACGACCGACGCGGACACAACCGACGCGGGCACGATCGCCGCGGGCACGACCGGCGCGGACACAACCGACGCGGACACGACCGGCGCGGGCGCTCGGCGGGCCGGGCGTCCCCTCCGTCACCCGGACGGCCCTGGTCGAGCCGGCCCGGCACCGCATGGGCCCCTCGCTGCCCACCCGCCTCACCGGCCCCGTCCCGGCCGTCCCCGAAGCAGCGAACCACCCCGAACCTTCGTATAAAGGGCACTATGGGCGTCGTGCGGGGCGCCACCCGGTGCTCAGGAGGTGCGGGAGATGCGGCAGACGGCTCCGGAAGGCCGCGGGCCGGTGCGTTACGGACCTCCGGCCCCGGAACCCGGCATGCCCGTGCTGCCCGGACTGGCCGCGCTCCTCACCGCCGCCGCGGACCGTACCGCCGTCGAGTCGCCCGGCGGCGGGCCCGTGCTCCGTGAGGCCGCCGCGGGCTACTGGTGGCGGCGCGGCCTGCGCACCCACGCCGAGGACGTCGTCGCGGCCCCGGGCGCCCGGCCCCTGCTGCTCGCCCTGATCGCCGCCCACGGCGGCGACGTCCTGATGCCCCGGCCCTGCCCCGCCTGGTGGACCCCGCAGGCCCGCCTCCTCGGCCGCCCCGCCTACCACGTGCCCACCCCCGCCGAGTGCGGCGGCGTCCCCGACCCGTACGCCCTGCTCGAAACCGTCCGGCGGGTCCGGGCCGAGGGCGGCCACCCCCGCCTGCTGCTGCTCTCCGTCGCCGACGACCCCACCGCCACCGTCGCCCCGCCCGAACTGGTCCGCGAGGCGTGCGAGGCCGCCGTCGCCGAGGGGCTGCACATCATCAGCGACGAGACCTGGCGCGACACCCTGCACCGACGCCACGACACCGTGCTCCTCAGCCCCGCCGAGATGTGCCCCGACGACGTCACCGTCCTCTGCGACCTGGCCGGCGCCCTCGCCCCGGCCGCCTGGCCCTGCGCCGTGGCCCGCTTCCCGCCCACCGACCCCTCGCGCGCGGACCGCTACACCGACCCCCGGGCCCGCACCCTGGACATCCTCACCGCGCTCGGCGGCTTCGTCGCGGGACCGGTCGCCCCCGCCGCCGCACACGCCCTCGACGAACCGGAGGACGTCACCGTACGCGCCGCCCTCTCCGCCGCCCTCCACGCGCGCGTGGCCGCCGCCGCGCACCGGGCCGTCCTCACCGCCGGCGCCCTCGCCCGGCCCCCGCAGGCCGGCCGCCACCTCTACGCCGACCTCGGTCCGCTCCGGGCCGGGCTCTCCGCGCGGGGCGTCACCGACTCCATGGAGCTGGAGAACCACCTCAGCGAGCGGCTGGGCACCCCGGTCCCCGGCGGGCACCGCTTCGGCGACGAACTCGGCGCCCTGCGCGTGCGGTTCGACACCGGCGCGTTCCTGGGAGCGACCGAGGAGGAGCGGATGGAAGCCCTCACTTCGGCGGACCCGGTGGAATTGCCGCACGTGGCCCGTGCGTTGAGTGCCTTCGGAGCCGCTCTTGAGGAACTCCGATGACCTTGCCGGTACTTCGGACTCCCGGGCGCCCGTACGCACGCCTGTAAGACGTCCCCGACGGACTGCGCAGAACGGAGCACGCAGATGACGGAACAGACGGCACGGCCGACGCAGGCCCCGCAGAGCGCACCCGACGGCCGGACCGCCCCCGCACCCGCCCTCCAACCCCTCGGCCGGATCCGGGACGACTGGCCGCGCTCCTTCGCCGACCGTCTCACCGCGCCGCTCCCCGGCGTCCGCGCCATGGCCCGACTCGCCCGCGAGGGCGCCGTGCGCCCCGGCTCCGACGGCCTGCGCGACATCCCGCTGCTGCCGTTCGCGCCCGGCCCGCTGCCCGCCGCGGGGCCCGACACGCTCGCCGTCACCTGGGCCGGCCACGCCAGCTGGATCGTCCACGCCGGCGGTCTGACCGTCCTCACCGACCCCGTGTGGTCCCGCCGGATCCTCGGTACCCCGGCCCGGATCACGCCCGTCGGGGTGCGCTGGGAGGACCTGCCGCCGGTGGACGCGGTCGTCATCAGCCACAACCACTTCGACCACCTCGACGCCCCCACCCTCAAGCGGCTGCCCCGGGACACCCCCGTCTTCGTCCCCGCCGGCCTCGGCCGCTGGTTCACCCGCCGCAGGTTCCACCGCGTCACCGAACTCGACTGGTGGGAGGCGGCAGAACTCGACGGCGTGCGCTTCGAGTTCGTCCCCTCCCACCACTGGTCCAAGCGCACCCTGCTCGACACCTGCCGCTCGCTGTGGGGCGGCTGGGTGATCACCGACCCCTTCGACCGACGGGTCTACTTCGCCGGCGACACGGGCTACGGCCACTGGTTCGCCGAGATCGGGCGCCGCCACCCCGGCATCGACCTCGCCCTGCTCCCGATCGGCGCCTACGACCCGCGCTGGTGGCTCAGCGACGTCCACACCGACCCCGAGGAGGCCGTCCGCGCCTTCCAGGACCTCGGTGCGCTGCGCATGGCGCCGATGCACTGGGCGACCTTCGTGCTCTCCTCCGAACCGGTCCTCGAACCCCTCACCCGGGTCAGGGCCGCCTGGGAGCGGGCCGGACTGCGCCGCCAGGACCTCTGGGACCTCCCCGTCGGGGCCTCACGCGTGCTCGCTCCCTGACCTGCTGCCGCGCTTGGCGCCCCGTACCCGCCGCCACAGCGCCGGAGCTGCGCTGATCAGCACCGTCAGCGCCACCGCCGCCACCACGCCCTGCCAGGGCTCGGGGAAGAGCGAGCCGCCCAGAATCCCGATCAGCTGGTACGTCGCCGCCCACGCCAGACAGGCCGGCAGGTCCCCGCGGACGAACCGGCGCAGCGGCACCTCCGCCAGCAGACACGCCAGCATCACCGGAATCCGCCCCGCCGGCACCAGCCGCGACAGCACGAGCACCGACACCTGGTGCGTCTCCAGCTTCGCCTGCGCCTGCGCGAGCCGGTCGGGGGCGGCCCGGCCGCGCAGCACCGCCAGCCACCGCGAGCCGTTCCGCGACCGCACCCCGCGCTGCCCCAGCCAGTACAGCGCCACGTCCCCCAGGAGCGCGGCGGAGGCCGCCACCAGGAACACGAAGAGCAGCGCCAGGGGAGAGGACTGGTGGAAGGCGACCACCGCCGCCGAACTGACGATCGCCCCCGTCGGCACCACCGGCACCAGCGCGCCCAGCGCCACCAGCAGGAACAGCGAGGGATAGCCGACGGCCTGCTGCGTCGACTCGGGCGGCAGCTCCCGCACCGCCCCGAAGAGACCGTCGATCACCGGGCGACCTCGGGCCGCACCCGCTCGCCGTGGCCCAGCAGATGCACCGCCACCTTCGGCGCGAGCCGCGCCGCGTGCCGGACGAACTCGTCGCCCGGCGCGTGGAACTCGTGGGGCCGGATCGCGTCCATCCCGATCGGCCAGTACGTGCCGTAGTGCACCGGCACCGCCGCCGCGGGGGAGAGCGCCGCGAGCGCCTGCGCCGCCCGCCCCGCGTCCAGATGCCCGTGTCCCAGATATGGCCCCCAGCCGCCCACCGGCAGCAGCGCGACGTCCACCGGGCCGACGGCCTCGGCCATCCCGTCGAAGAGACCGGTGTCGCCCGCGAAGTACGTCCGCGCCTCGCCGTCGACGACGTACCCGAGCGCGGGGGAGCGGTGCGGCCCCACCGGGAGGCGCCGCCCGTCGTGCAGCGCCGGCACGGCCCGTACGGTCACGCCCTCCACCGTCACCGCGTCGCCCGGCCCGAGCTCCGTCAGTCGCAGCCCCCGGCCGTCGAGTCTCCGCAGCCCCGCCACGGCCGCCGGCGCGCCGCGCGGCACGATCAGCCGCGTCCCGGGGGCGAGCCGGGCCAGCGACGGCAGATGCAGATGGTCGGCGTGCAGATGGGAGACGAGCACCACCTCGGCGACCGCGGCCTCGGGCGGCGGAAGCGCGCCGCGCCGCCGCCGCAGATGTGCCAGCCGGCGCGCGAAGAGCGGATCGGTGAGGAACCGGACCCCCGAGTCCTCGACCGTGCAGGTGGCATGACCCCACCAGGTGACCTCCACCGGTACGCCGCCCTTCCGCCCGAGTCGATGCGCTGGTAACGAGGGTAGATGTCCGAAGCGGGCGGCGCGGGGCGTCCGGGGCGGGCCACGGGGGTAGCCATCGTGGAGCAAGGTGATGGGAGCCGTGGTGAGCACGATGGGGACGACCTGCCATTCGGCGCAGTGTCCGCGCTGCGGGGGCGTGCTGACCGTCACCCAGGACGGCTGGAGGATCTGCCACACCTGCGGCTACTCCTCGCCGCCGTGAGGCCCGCGCGAGCCCCGTCCGTGAGCCCCGCGCGGGCCCGGCCCGTGAGCCCCGCGCGAGCCAAGCCCGTGCGGGCCGTGCGAGCCCCGGATGCGCCCTCCTCGCGGACTTCGGTTCGGAGTAGGGTCGGTCCATGGACGACGTTCGGGTGGCGGCGATCGCCAGCCTCACCCCGCTCGAGGAACTCGACAGCGACCCCTTCCTGGTCGACACGCGCAGCCAGCACGAGATGTGCGCCCGCTGGGCCCTCGACAAGGGCTATGTCGTGACGAGGCAGCTGCTCTGCTACGGGATCCGGCCCGACCACGACGCGCTCTGGTCCGACGTGGACGCCGGGCACGTCGACCTCTTCGTCGCCCCCAACGAGCGTGTGCTCGCACGGGCGTTGACCGACGCGTCCGCGTTCTTCGCGGAGTGCGAGCGGCGGGGCGTACGGCTGGAGACCGCCGGTCTCGACGAGCCGGCCTACGACGCCGCGGGCAAGGCCGACGTACACCGCCGCCTCTCCATGCCCACCGCCGGCTACGACGGCTGCTGAACCCGCGGGAGCCCCCGGCGGGCGCCCCGCCCTGCGCCACGTGGGTGATGTGCCACGCTTGAGGCAGGTAACGGGTGAAAGGTGAACCGGGCGTGGGTGACGGGCGATGGCGTACCGCCGGCCGCTGGCGGACCGCGGGGAGCGCCCTGGTGCGGGTGATCGTGGTCTGGGCGGTGTCGACCTTGACCATGCTCGCCCTGGCCGGACTGCTGCCCGACTTCCAACTCCAGTCCGCCGACGGCGACAGCATCACCCGTACCGCGCTCACCGCCGTCTGGGGCGCCGGCGCGTTCGGTCTGCTCAGCGCGTTGGTGTGGCCCGTGATCGTCCGTGCGCTGCTCCTCGTACCGGCCCTGGTCCTCGGCCTGTTGGTGTTCTTCCTCAACGGCTCCCTGCTGCTGATCGCGCTCTGGCTCATCCCCGACGGCCGCGGCGCCGCCGACCCGGAGACGGCCGTCGTGGTCGCCGCCGTGATGTCGGCCGTCGCCTCGGCCACCTCCACCGCGCTCGCCGTACGCGACGACGACGCCTACCGCCGCCGCCTCTACCGGCTCGCCGACCGCACACGCCCCCGGGCGGTGACTGGGGGTCCCCCCACGCCGCCAGGCGTAGGGGGAGGCGCCGAGTCCGCCCCCGGCACGCTCTTCCTGCAACTCGACGGCGTCGGCCACCAAGTGCTCCGCGACGCCGTCGCCGACGGGCTGATGCCGACCGTCGCCGACTGGCTCGACACCACCCACCGGCTCACCTCCTGGCGCACCGACTGGTCCAGCCAGACCGGCGCCAGCCAGCTCGGCATCCTGCACGGTTCCAACGAGGACGTGCCCGCCTTCCGCTGGTACGAGAAGGACACCGGCCGGCTGATGGTCTCCAATCGCCCCGCCGGCGCCGTCGAGCTCCAGCGACGCGCCATCGAACGCACCGGGGACGGCGGTCTGTTGACCGTCGACGGCGCGTCCCGCGGCAACCTCTTCAGCGGCGGCGCCGACCAGCTCGCCCTCGTCCTGTCGATGGCCGCCCGCCGCGGCCGGCGCAACCGCTCGCGCTCCGGGTACTTCGCGTACTTCTCCGACCCCGCCAACGCCGTCCGTACGGCGGGCTCGTTCGTCGCCGAGGCCGCCCGCGAGATGGTCCAGTCGACCCGGGCACGCGTGCGCAAGCAGACTCCGAGGGTCTCGCGCGGCGGCACCTACCCCTTCATCCGGGCCTTCGCCACCGTCGTGGAACGGGACGTCGTCGTGGCCGCGGTGATCGGGGACATGCTGGCCGGGCGGACCGCCGTCTACGCCGACCTCGTCGCCTACGACGAGGTGGCCCACCACTCGGGCCCGCACGGCCACGACACCGACCGGGTCCTCGCCCGGCTCGACCGCTCGCTCGCGCTGATCGCGAAGGTCGCCGAACACGCGCCCCGCCCGTACCGGATCGTGGTCCTCTCCGACCACGGCCAGAGCCCCGGCGAGACCTTCGAGAGCGCGTACGGGCTCACCCTGCGCGATCTCGTACGCGCCGGGTGCGGGCTGCCCGTGCCGCGCCGGGTGCGGCGTACCCGCAGCGGATCGGAGGCCCGGGACGCCGCCCGCGACGCGCTGCGCAGCGCGCTGCACCGGCCGGTGGACGAGGAGGACGGGGGAGCGGTGCTGCCCGACAAGGCCGGGCCGGTCGTGCTCGCCTCCGGCAACCTGGGGCTGATCTCCTTCCCCGGTGTGCCGCACCGGATGACCCGCGAGGAGATCGAGCGCCGCCACCCCGCGCTCCTGCGCACCCTCGCCAACCACCCGGGCATCGGCTTCCTGCTGGTCGCGAGCGCCGAGCACGGCTCGGTCGTGCTCGGGCCGGACGGGGCGGAGGTACCGGTCGCCGAGCTCGCCGACGACGGGCCGCTCGCCGTCTTCGGGCGGGGCGCGGCGGACGCGGTGCGGCGCACGGACGGCTTCCCGCACGTCGCCGACATCATGGTCAACTCGATGTACGACCCGGAGACGGGCACCGTCCACGCCTTCGAGGAGCAGATCGGTTCGCACGGCGGACTGGGCGGCGAGCAGGCACAGCCCTTCCTGCTGTGGCCCGTGGACCTCTCGGCGCCTCCGGCCGATCTGGTCGGGGCCGAGCAGCTGCACCGCGTGCTGCGGAGGTGGCTGCGGGAGTGCGCGGGCCCGCAGGTGCCGCTGGAGATTTCGCCGTCGACAGCCGATTCGGAAGCACTTCTTCCGGTTGATGGCCCGGCCGTGCCGGACAAAAACAGCTGATTTGGCGGTGCGTCTCGCCTGCCGGACCATGTTCGGGTTTGCACGACGGAAGGCGCACCACCCCTCATGAGCACGGCCATACCCGAACAGTCCGCAGAAGAGACCAAGCACGCGCGGCGGTTCGGACTCCCGATCGCGACCGCCCTGGTCATGGGCAACATCATCGGCGGCGGAATCTTCCTGCTGCCCGCCTCCGTCGCCCCCTTCGGCACGATCAGCCTGGTCGCCTTCGGTGTCCTGACCCTCGGCGCGATCGCCCTCGCCCTCGTCTTCGGCCGGCTCGCCCACCGCCACCCGCAGACCGGCGGCCCGTACGTCTACGCCCGCGCGGCCTTCGGCGACTTCGCCGGATTCCTGGCGGCCTGGTCGTACTGGATCACCGCCTGGGTCTCCAACGCGGCCCTCGCCGTCGCCGCCGTCGGCTACCTGGACGTGCTGATCCCCGTCCACGAGTCGAAGGCCGCCACCATCGCCGCCGCGCTCACGCTCCAGTGGCTGCCCGCGCTCGCGAACCTCGCCGGGACCCGGTACGTGGGGGCCGTGCAGCTCGTCGCGACCGTCCTCAAGTTCGTCCCGCTCCTCCTGGTCGCCGTCGGCGGACTGTTCTTCTTCGACAGCGCCAACCTCGGACCCTTCCAGGCCGGCGACGACGGCGCGCTCGGCGCGGTCTCCGCCTCCGCCGCGATCCTGCTCTTCAGCTACCTCGGCGTCGAGTCGGCGGCCGTCAGCGCCGGCGAGGTCCGCGACCCGCGGCGCAACGTCGGCCGGGCCACCGTCCTCGGCACCCTGGGCGCCGCCGCGATCTACCTCCTCGGCACGCTCGCCGTCTTCGGCACGGTCGCCCACGACCGGCTCGTCGAGTCCTCCGCGCCGTTCTCCGACGCCGTGAACGCCATGTTCGGCGGCTCGTGGGGCGGCACCGCCATCGCCTGCATGGCCCTGGTCTCCATGGTCGGCGCCCTCAACGGCTGGACGCTGCTGAGCGCCCAGACCCCCTACGCGGCCGCGCGCGACGGACTCTTCCCGAAGGTCTTCACCCACAAGCGGCGCGGCGTCCCGACCGTCGGCGTCCTCGTGACCGTCGTCCTCGCCTCGCTCCTGACCGTCTACAACTACACGGTCGGCACCGAGGGAGTCTTCGAGATCCTCGTCCTCGTCACCACCTTCACCGCCACCGTCCCGTACCTGCTGTCCACCGCAGCCCAGATCTACTTCCTGCTCTCCGGCCGGTCCGAGCGCGTCGACCGCGCCCGCCTGATCCGCGACGGAATCCTGGCCGCGGCCGCCTTCGGCTTCTCCATGTGGCTCGTCGCGGGCTCCGGATACGCGGCGGTGTACCAGGGCGTGCTGTTCCTCTTCGCGGGCGTGCTCGTGTACGCGTGGATGTCCGCGCGCAAGGCACGGCGGGGGAGCGAGGCCGCCGCGCCGGTGCCGCCGCCGGCGACCGAGGGCGCGTCCGAGCGTGTGAATTCGGGCGCCTCCGCGTAGGCCGCCCGGGCGGATCCGCCGCCCACCCCGGCACGTCGGGCGCGCCCCGGGGCAGTACGCATCTCCATGAGCCCCGCCTCCGTGCCCCGCACCGAACCCGCCGTCCCGGCGGGCGGGGTGGTGCCGGGCGCCTCCGGGCCCGGGACGTCGCTCGCGGCCTGCCCCGACCCGGCGCGGGCCGAGGTTCATGGCGGCACGGGAAGGGAGCCGAGACCGCAGTCGGCAGTGCCACGCGGTCCGCGCCCGGACCGAGCGGGCGTCGCTCCCGCGACGCCCGTCCTCGCGGTCGGCCGAGGCATCGCCGGACCGTGCGGTCGCCCGACGTCCGCGCTGTGGCGCGTCGTGGTTCCGGTGCTGCTGGTGCTGGCGGCCGTGTTCGGCGCCTGCGCCGGCGTCGGCGGTCCCGGAGGCAGCGAGGCGCGGCCCGCCGCGTCCGGTGCGGCCGACCCGGGTGGGGAGACGCACGAGAGCGGCGAGACCGAGGCCGCCGCGCCGGCAGCCCGGAGCCGCTCGCACGGGAGGGCCGCCCGCCGCGGCGCGGGCCGACGGCGCGGCCCGGAACCGTCCGACGGCGCCGCCGGCGCCCCCGCCCCCGCGAAGGCCCTGCCCCACGACGCCCGGCAGTGCGTGGTGATGCGCTGCTGAGAGGCCCGTACCTCTCGCAGCCACTCACCCCCCACCGCAAGGAGCTTCGTCATGCCCGTCGACCCCTTCGCCGTCCTCCGCGCCCTGCTGCGCGCCGAAGCGGCCCGCACCGAACGCGGCGCGCCCGGCGAGCCGGAACGCGCACCGGTCCGCGAGCCCGAACCCGCCCCCGGACCCGCCCCGGAGGACCGCCCCGCCCGCTAGGAGGCCGCCGGCGGGCCGAGTTGCGGAACGGTGCACCGTGGCCGAGGCCGACCCGATGACCTCGACCGACCGGCACAACGCCCCCGCTCGGTCCGCCGGCCCCGCCGACCGGCTGAGGACACTCGGCGCGAAAGCCGCTTGGCGGTCACCTCGCCGTACTCGGCGACGATCTCGAGGAGGACGAGGGCGCGGCGGACGGAGCCTATGAGAGTGGGGCCCGTGGCAACCACGGGGCCAGTGTGCCGATGCTCCGGCGGGTACGTGCCCAGGGACGACCGGCCTTGCTGGATCCGCCCGGGCGGGCGGCCAGGACCGTCACGATCCTCCGAGCCGGGCGGCGCCCCGGCCGTGCAGGACGACGAGCGTCGTCAGTCCGGCGGCGAGGACCACGAGGGACACCAGGGCGGGGACCAGACCGACGAGCGCGCCGGACGCCGACGCGCAGACCCCGCCCACGGCGAGGACCGTCGGCCGGCGGCCCGAGGTGCGCAGCACGATCGCGGCGCCGCCGAGCAGGAAGACCCCGACGCCACCGGTCAACGACCAGGCCACGACCCCGTGCAGCGGCTCCGCGAGGTCGTAGTGGCCGGTGTCGGCGACCTGTTGCAGGACCTTCTTCATGCCGAGGGCGCACAGCACCACGCCCGCGACGAGCGGAAGGTGCAGGAAGGTGTACACGTCCCGGGCGAACCGGGTCCGCTCGTCGCCCTCCAGACCGGCCAGCCGGTGCTCCGCCCCCTCCGCGAGCCGCCGGAAGTACAGCGCCCACAGCGCGGCCGACAGCAGCAGCCCGGCGGCCGCCGCGCCCAGCACCGCGACCGTGATCGGGAAGCCGGACACCCCCACGCCCATCGCCACGATCGACTCGCCGAGCGCGATGATGACGATCAGCCCGTGCCGCTCGGAGAAGTGCCCGGGGGAGTTGACCCGCCAGCCGGAGGCTCCCGTGACGTAGATCCCGCCGTAGTCGATGACCACCGCGCCCAGCCACAGCAGGAGTTGGACCTTTCCGGTGTACGCGGACCCGATGAGCAGAAGCACCATCGGCGGAGCCACGGACAGCAGCGCCGTGCGGCGCAGGGTGGCCCGCAGGGCGGCGTCGTCGGGGTCGGAGAGCCAGTACGACACCAGATGGAGCGTGCGCACGGCCCCGTAGCAGAGCACGAAGAGAAGAGGGGCCGAGAGCCCGCCGGGCGCGTCCGCGAACACCTCGGGAACCACGAGCGACACGATGAAGACGACCGCCATCACGGTGACGAGCACCGCGAACAGCGCGCCGGAGTCGGCCCGTACGACATTGCCGAGCCATGCGAAGCAGCACCAGCACCACCACAGCAGCGCCAGCACGATCATCGCACCGACCACCCGCATCGGTGTCGGGTCGGCCGCCATCAACGCGGTGACCTGCGTGATCGCGTACACGAACACCAGGTCGAAGAAGAGCTCCGCGGGTGTCACCCGGTGTTCTTCACCGGCCGCGACCATCCGCGCCCGCTCCTTGCGCCCTGCCATGTGCGCTCCCCGCGTCATCGAGCGGCCCCCGCCGCCACGGCGCGAACAATACCCACGCCGGCGCGGCCTGGCTCCCGTCGACCGCACATCCGGGGACCGGGTCGTGGCGGCCGAGCGACGAGAACGAAAGGCGGACGACCTCGTCGCGCAAGGCGCGGAGCCCGCTGCCACGGCCGGCGACGCGGTTCGGGCCAGCCGGGGTCAGTGATCGCATGCCCGCTGGACCACGCGTCGGTTCACGAGGTGTTCGACCCGCACTCCCATGAGCCGGCCGGATGAACCGTGGTCCACGTGACCACGACGTCACCGGCAATCAGGCAGCCGGGCTGAGAACGCGCGCGGACATAGGTGAACTCCGACGGACGTCGTGGCTCCCCGGTGCAGGGGCGACCGGGCTCTCGATCGAGGCACCGCGAGGCCCCGCATCACCTCGCACGCATCGCCTTGGCTCAGCGATGACGTCAGTCATGCGCTCAACCGGTCCACGTCTGACGGGCGGACCGGGCTCGTACTGCCCCGTGTCCGGATGGAACACCGGCTCGCCAGGCCGGTAGATCCTGGTGGTGCTGGTGAGAATCCTCTTCTCGACGATCGCGCTGACGGCCCCCAGAGCCAGCCCTTCGGTAGAGGCACTCATGCGTTCGAGCGTAGCCTCGGGGCAGGACACCCTGGCGCACCCGCCCCACCACCCCGACGCGAAACCGCCCGCCGGACTCGAATCGGCCACGTGCTCAATACTCTGCCGCCTGACAATAAGCGCCTGCAGACGATCAGGGTGTCCGTGCCTCCAAGGTTGAGTGCGCGCCATCAAATCGTGAGGCGTTAGGGCGGTGTTACACGTCACGCGGACTGCGTTCCTGAGGAACTTCGTCGGATCTTGCTTCCCGGCTTCCTCGGATCTCAATCGTCGTGATGTCAGTCATGCGCTCGACATGCTCCATGAGGCGCTGAGAGAGCTCGATTCGACACTTGTGAGCGGCGTAGACCGTCGAATCCGTCTCGTGGAATTCTCCCTCTTCCCCTGAAGCCTGAGTCAGCACACGACTCAGGCTGTCGGTTGCGATGTCGAACACATCGAGGACCCATCTTGATTCGCGAGCGCGAGCCGCAGCATCCGGTTCGGGGTCGTCCGCATTGACGCTGCCGTTCGTTATGGGGATGTAGAGGCCGTCGTTGAGGGCTTCGTACAAGGCCGTGCTCGCCTCAGCTCGGGCATGGTCTGCGGCCTGGCGGAACTCCTCTGGGTCGGCCTGGCGCCTGCTACCTACCGCGCGAAGTGTTCGCCTCAGGAGGTCGTCCCACGCTGCGACAGACCTGCGCACAAGCACAACCCGGGCGACCTGCGCCCGCAGCAGCTCCAGTCGTTGGGTCTCCGCAGCCTCGGTCTGGGCCAGCTCGCGCTCCCGCTCCGCTTCTCGGCGTGCCCGTTTTTGCAGTTGTAGTGGTCCCCAGTAGGCAACCGCTCCGGCGACAGCCGCACCACCCAGAGCCCCAAGTAGACCGTAGACCGCATCCGACACGTCGCCGCCCCGTCTGGTGCGGTGCATGCTTCGCCCGTGCACCGCCAGCCCAGCAACTCAGACATCAGCGGCAGAAACCTACTCGGTACCAAACGTCGGTTAGGCGCGGGCGATGGCAAGGCGCTGCCATTGACCGCCGGAGAGGTCGTGTCCGCCCCTCCAGGAGCGGGCGAGGGAGGTATCGAGGCCGTTGGGGAGCTGGGCGATGACGGTGTCGGCGCCGGATGCTTCGGCTGCGGCGTGGATGGCGGGGTCGACTTCGGGGCGGGGCTGGCCGAGGTGGACGTTGGCGCGGGCGTCGGGAGGCCAGCGGGTGTAGTCCTGCGGAACCAGCCCGATGTGGGTACACGGTGGTCGGCATCGGCGAGGTTGATGCCGTCCCAGAGGACGCTTCCGTGGTGGGCAGGTACAGGCCGGTGAGGAGATTGGCCACGGTGGTCTTGCCAGAGCCGTTCTCGCCGACGAGGGCGATGACTTCGCCGCGCTTGAGATCGAGGCTGATGCCATCGAGCGCGGGCCGGGGACTGCCGGGGTAGGTGAAGGCGGCTGCGTCGACGCTGATCACCTCGGACCCGGCATCCGGGATGCGGACGGTGCCCCGGCGGGCCGTTCAGGGTCCGGCGACGGCAGGAAACGGTTCGTGCTCGATCCGCGCGGCTCGGAGGGCGCCCAGGCACGCGGTGCCGCAGCGAACAGGAGCAGGCTGCCGAGGACGGCGGGGTGGAGGACGGCGACGATCTGGGCGGCAGCGAAGGTGAGGAGCTGAGCGTTGAGAATCAGGTCGCGGGTCTTGTCGGAGCCGTCAGCGGCGGCCTGGCGGGCGTTCTCGAAGTCGGGATCCTCGTACGCTGCGCGCTCGGCCGCGGTGGAGGCCGCGATGACGCGAACATTCCCATGTCGACATCGGGATGGGGCGGCGGGCCGGGGCCGTTGCGCCGGGTCGGGCCGAAGCATGGAGCAAGGAACGCAAGCTTCTCTGAACTTGCCAGTTGCGGCCCCTCGATCGCCTTCAGGGTCTCGATGGAGTCGGGGTGATGACTGGGAACCGAGGCCGTTGGCCGAAGATCGATGAGGAACGCGGAGTCGAGGACGTGACTCTCCTGATCCTGGAGTGGCTGGGCGAGCACGGTGTGAACGCCGTGATCAGGATGGACGCCGAATGGCTGGCTGACAACGCGCCGGCGTGGACGTTCGCCGCTGGCGGGGGCCCGTTGGCGAAGGGGATGCGAGCTGACGGGAGGACTGTCCAGCAGTGCATGTCCTTCGCTCTGGCCCGGCTTCGCGACGCCGGCCTGTCGGTTCCGTTTTGATCTTCGGTCACCGTTTGGCGACCGTTCCTATGGACTGGTTGCACTCGGCTTCTCTGAACTCCGCTTTGAAACAAGTCAGTTGAGGTCAAGGCAGGGCCTGTCGGGTCGCGGTCCAGGCGACGATTCGCTCACGGACCGGGCCAGGTTCCAGGTAACCGACCAGGTTGTCCAGATGGGCCGTCAGGTTCTTGTGCCACCGCAGCTCGCGGATCTGCTCGATGGGAAGGTCGCGCCAGCCCTCGGCGAGACCAGCGGGCGGTGCGAGCGTGAAGGTCAGTGCGTCAAGCGTGTCGGACGCCAGAGCCTCTGGACTCCAGTCGGGGTCGGTGTCGTCAGGGCCCAGCCGGTCGATCACCCACATCCGGAGCATGAAGTCCTGCTGAGCCACCCGCGCAGAGGGCCCCTCGGCGTTGTCGAGCATGCGCCGGTTCGCGAGCAGTGACAGCTTCGCCCACTGGCGACGGGCTTCCCGGGGGTGGCTGGAGTTGTGGGCATGTCCCTGCGCGGCGACGCGTACTGTTTCACGTTGTCGGCCGTGGGCGTCATGGACGAACGTCTGCAACTGGTCGAGTGTCCACGTGCTCACATCGCGGCCTGGTTCTTCTCGATATGCGTCGCTACTCAAGGTCCACCCTCCTGGTCGTAGGCATGCCGAGGCTGATGGCGGCCTTCTGCGACCGTCTGTCGATCTGGGCGAGCTCATCCTCGGCGCCGGCAAGGCCGACCTTCAGTCCGCCAGTAGTTCCGCCGCGGCGCGTCGCCTGCGGTCGACCGTGTCGACCAGCACCGGCAGGACGGGCAGCCGTCGTTGGCCGCAGGAGGCGGCGGCGCAGCACGCAGGCCTGACTCCGAGCTCGGCATCCTCGACTTGACAGCCTCGCCGGGATAGTCACCCGCCTGGGAGTGACGGCCGGCAGGGGTGGGTGGCACGGCACGGGTGGCTCAGAGGGTGCCGAGGTCTCGCAGGACTCGGCCGTTCGGGGAGTCGGGAAGGGGCGGCGCGGCCGCGCCCGCTGGGCGGCAGGCGGGACCATCGCGCGCTGTCACTCGACCGGTCCGGTCCGACGCGACACATGTCCGGTCGGCCGGACAGGCTGGGATTCCGTCCGCGGGAGGGCGTAGCGACGCGGTCCCGCATCACCGATGGGAGCACCCATGCGCGGTCATCTCACGCGCGCCGCCACGAAGGTCAGCCTCGTTCTGGCCGTGCTGGGCCTGGTTACCACCACGGCCACGACCACCGCTGCGGCCCGGCCCGCACAGCTCATCCACCGGCAGACCGTCGTGCTGCCCCTCAGCGGCACGTTCGGAGCCTTTTTCTCGGAGCCGATCGACATCACCGGCAGCATCCGGGTCCGGGTCGTCACCGAGACCGAGCCGGACGGCGGCGGCACCGCCCGCGTGACCAGCACCCTGCTGCGCACCACCGGCACCGGCGAGGTCAGCGGCGACGCCTACCGCTTCGTCGGCAGCGACACCGACGAAGTCGCCTGGCCGCCCGCCCCGATCACCCCACTGACCTTCAACCCCACCTTCTTCAAGATCTACCCGCCGGACCCCATCCTCCCGCCGCACCCCGTCCAACCCGTCATCGTCGACGTGACGCTCGCACCGGACGGCGCCATCGAGAACATCAGCGCCCTGGTCGACCCGGGATATGTCGACAGCCCCTGAGACCAACGATCAGAAGCACACACGCCGACGGCCCGGCACCCCGCGTGGAGCGGGAGCCGGGCCGTCGGCGTGCGGAGCCAGGTGTAACGAGTTCACGGCGGCCCAGCAGACGGATCCCTGCGTCCACGACGGGTGGCAGTCCGAGAGGACTGGTTCGCCGGCGTGGGGAGCCACGCGGGGAGCCACCAACGGCGACATCCAGCGAACCTAGGCGAACTTCGGCGGACGTCGTGGCTCCCCCGTGCAGGGGCGAATGGACGCCTTGATCGAGGCCCCGCGAGGACCCCCGCATTACCTCGCACGTAATCGACCCCCGCCGGGCGCGGCGGCATCGTGGTGTTCACCGGAACTCGGTCGGCGTACTCCGGCCGAGCTTCGGGCCACCACCTGCAATCACGTCCCCATGGAGGGTGATCCGTCATGTCCCAGGCCCTGCTCGCCGGTCTCTCCCGCACCACCCAGCCGCAGTCCATGGTGCGCCGGTTCCTCGCCCTGGACGCCGTCGTCACCGGCGGCAACGGTCTCGCCTACCTGGCCGCCTCCGGGCCGCTCGGCGAACTGCTCGGGGTCGACTCCGGGCTGCTGCTCGAACTCGGCGTCCTTCTCACCCTGTTCGCCGCAGGGGTCGCCTCGCTCGCGAGCCGCCCCCGGCCGTCCGTACTCGGCGTCAAGCTCGTCGTCCACGCCAACATCCTCTGGGCCGTCCTGAGCATCGTCGCACTCGTCGCCTGGCTGGAGCCCACCACCGCCGGGCTGGTGTGGACCCCGATGCAGGCCGCCACCGTCGCCGGGTTCGCCGGACTCCAGTGGTCGGCCCTGCGGGCGGCTACCCCCTGAGCGACTGCAGATACGCGACCGTCGCCGGGTCGGCCGGGAGCAGCGTCTCGATGGCCAGCTCGGCGACCGTCACATCCATCGGGGTGTTGAACGTCGAGATCGAGGAGACGAACGACAACACCCGCCCGTCGTGCTCGATCCGCAGCGGCAGCGCGAAGTACGGGTACGGCTCCGGGTCCTCCCGGTCGTCGGGGTCCGAGGTGCCTTCCGGCAGCGGGTACGCCACCACCTCGTCGTACACGTTCCGCAGCGCCTCCGAGCGGGAGAGGGCGATCTGCCGCTCCATCTGGGCCAGCAGATGGCCCCGCCACTCCCGCAGGTTCCGGATCCGCGGCGCGAGCCCCTCCGGGTGCAGGGTGATCCGCATCGCGTTCAGCGGCGGGGTGAGCAGATGCTCCGGCAGCCCGGAGAGCAGCATCCCGATGCTCTCGTTCGCAGCCACCACCGTGTACGAGCCGTCGACCACGAGCGCCGGATACGGGTCGTAGCCTCGCAGCAGCTGCTCGATGCCCGCCCGCAACGTGTCGAGCTGCGGATCGTCGAGCGTCGACTCCCGGTACTTCGGTGCGTACCCCGCCGCGAGCAGCAGCGCGTTCCGCTCCCGTACGGGCACGTCCAGGTGCTCGGCGAGGCGCAGGATCATCTCCTCGCTCGGCCGGGACCGGCCCGTCTCGATGAACGAGATGTGCCGGGCCGAGGAATCGGCCCGCAGCGCCAGCTCCAACTGGCTCAGCCGCCGCTGCTCGCGCCAGCCGCGCAGCAGCGGTCCTACTCCCGTGTCGGTCGCGACTGTTGTCATGGCCTGACGGTATCCCAGGTGTCGGCCCGGGTATCGAGTCCCCGGGACCGTATCGTCACCGTCAGCAACCCCGACCGGAGGGAGTACGGACATGCCCACAGAGCCGCTGTCGCAGAAGGAGATCGAGGACCGGCTGCGGGAGCTTCCCGGCTGGTCCCTGACGGACGACAGGATCACCCGCACCTACCGTCTCGGCGACCACTTCGCGGCCACCGCGATGGTCGTGCACGTGGCGCAGATCCAGCAGGAACTGGACCACCACTCCGATCTGACGCTCGGCTACAACACGGTCGCCGTGTCCGTGAACACCCACTCCGCGGGACCCGCGGTCACGGAGAAGGACTTCGAACTGGCCACCCGCGTCGAGACCATCGCCCCCGGGCACGGTGCGAGCTGACCGACGCGAACTAGGCTCTCGCGCGTGACCGAGACCCTGCTGGACTACGACGCCGAGGCGGACCGTTACGACGAGACCCGCGGTGGTGTGCCACGCGCGCGTGCCGCGGCGGAGGCCGTCCTGCGCCTCGTGCCGCCCGGCGCCCGCACCCTGCTCGACCTGGCCTGCGGCACGGGCCTCGTCACCGAGCGGCTCGGCCGCCCGGGCCTGCGCGTGTACGGCGCCGACGCCGCGCACGGCATGGCCCGCAAGGCCGGCCGGCGCGTCCCGGGCGGAGTCGTCCTCGCCGACGCCCGGCGACTGCCCTTCCCGGACGCCTCCGTCGACGCGATCAGCGCCGTCTGGCTGCTGCACCTGGTGCCGTTCTCGGACGCGATCGTCGCCGAGGCGGCCCGCGTGCTGCGGCCCGGCGGCGTCCTGATCGCTACGGTCGACAAGGACGCCGCCCACGACGTCGGCAGCGACATCGACCGCGCCCTCGCCCCGTACCGCTCCCACGCGCGGGCGTCCGACCGCGCCGACCGGATCACGGCGACCGCCGCCGCGCACGGCCTCGAAGCCGCCGGCGCCACCCGCTTCACCGGCCACGGCCAGGGCACCACCCCGCGCCGCACGGCCGAGAACCTCCGCAGCGGCTACTACGCCTCGTGGTTCGACGGCTCCCCGGAGACGACGGCCGCGCTCGTCGCCGAACTCGCCGGCCTGCCGGACCAGGACCGCCCCCGTGGCGACCCCGACTACCGGCTGGTGTCCTACCGGCGGCCGCCCGTCAGGCGCGGCTGAACTCCATCACCCAGTTCGTCACCCACTCCCCGCCGTCGAGCGCGAACGCCTGCTCCCAGCGGGCCGTGGAGGCCGAGATGCCCGACCAGCGGAAGCGCACCCGTACGTCCTTGCCCGCGTAGGTGTCCTCGCCGTGGAACTCTCCCGTGCCGTCCTCGGCCCACCGCCCCCTGACCGGCGGATCGAGCCGGCCCGTACGGCTGTTGGACCAGTTCAGGGTCCACTCGCCCGTCTCCGGCTCGTACAGCCGCAGCGTCAGCCCGCTGAACCCCTTCGACGGGAACACGATCTCGTCGACGTGCGCCCGGCCGGCCCAGAAGAGCCGGCCCGTGGTGTGCCCGTCGAACTCCTCCCAGCCGCTGTCGGGATCGAGGAAGTCGGCGAGCCTGCGATTGCGGACGCCCCAGCGCCCGTCGAGGAAGTCGAAGCCATCGGCGGTGTTCGTGCGGGTCATGCGCGGTCTCCTGTGGCGCCGGCGGGAAGGGAGTCGAGGACATAGGCGTCGAGGTCGGCGGAGTCCGGCGCGAGCATGTGCCGTACCCAGGCGTCCCGTTCGTGCTGGATCGGTGGCAGCTCCCAGACACAGCCGATCCAGCGGAGCTCGGTCTTCACGAAGTGGGTGGGGTCCGTGTCCGGGCAGCCGACGACCGGCTGACCGGCTGCCGCGCCGGCGAAGTGGATCACGTTGTCCCAGACCCAGCTGTACGCGTTCAGATACGCGCCGCTGTCCCCGCCCCGGTGCAGTACGACGAAGGTCGCCGGCGGGGTGCCGTCCGGCTCGGGGAGGATCTCCGGCAGGATCGCGTACGCCGCCTTCTCCACCTCCGGTTCGATGCCCGCCGGGTCGTGGGTGACGTGGTAGCGCTTGACGCGGCGGCCGCCGACCTCCAGGGGCGGCGGCACGAAGAGCAACTTCTCTGCGAAAGCCATGGCTGGACTGTAGGAGCGCTTCACTGACACCTTGTGTCAGTGAAGTCCAGCAGGCTCATCTCGATCCTTCTCCTGCTCCAGACACGGGGCCGGATGACCGCCGCCCAGCTCGCCGACGAGCTGGAGGTGTCCGTACGGACGGTCTACCGCGACGTCGAGTCGCTGCACGCGGCCGGTGTGCCGCTCTACGGCGACGCCGGTCACTCCGGCGGCTACCAGCTGCTCGCCGGCCACCGCTTCTCACGGCTGACCGACCTGTACACGGGAGAGGCCGAGGCGCTGTTCCTCTCCGGGATCCCCGGGGCCGCGGCCGAGCTCGGGCTCGGCGCGCACTTCGTCGACGCCCAGCTCAAGCTGCGCGCCTCCCTGCCGGCGCCGCTGCGCGAGCATGTCGACCGGCTGCGGGCCCGGTTCCACATCGACGCGCCCGGGTGGTACGCGGAGGACACCGACGCGCCCTTTCTGCCCCAGGTCGCCGAAGCCGTCCGGGCCGGCCGGGTCCTGGCCGTCCGCTACCGCCGCTGGAAGGAGCCCACCGACGTCGACCGGCGCCTCGAACCGTACGGACTGGTCCTCAAGGCCGGCCGCTGGTACCTGGTCGCCGGGCCCGGGCCGCGCACCTTCCGGGTCGACCAGATCCTCGAACTCGACCTCACGGATGAGGAGTTCGAGATTCCCCCGGCCTTCTCCCTGACGACCTACTGGACGGACCACCAGGCCGGCTTCCGCGCCCGGCTCCACGGCGGCGACGCGCTCGTCCGGCTCTCCCCGGACGGCGCGAAGCGCCTCACGGGAGTGGCCGCCCGGGCCCTCGCCGCGACCGGCTCTCCCGAGCCGGACGGCTGGACCCGTGCCGCCCTCCCCATCGAGTCCCTCGCCCACGCCCACGACACCTTCCTTGCCCTGGGTGCGGACGTGGAGGTCCTGGAGCCGGTGGAGCTCCGCGACCGCGTCGCCGACACCGTCTTCCGGCTGGCGGTCCGCTACGGAACTACGCCCCCGCCGCCTGCCACGCCTCCGTCGCGAAGGCCGTGAAGTCGCGCGGCTCACGGCCCAGGACGCGCTTCACGCCGTCCGTCACCGACGCGTTGTGACCGTCGAGCAGCATCGAGAAGAGCGCCGAGAGCCACTGCGCATCCGGCTCGGGCAGCCCGAACTGCTGGAGCAGGGAGGCGTATTCGCCCTCGCTCATCGGTACGTACGCGACCTCACGGCCGGACGCCCGGGAGACCTCCGCCGCCACCTCCACGAAGGTCAGCAGCCGCGGACCGGTCAGCTCGTGGACCAGCCCCGCGTGCCCGTCCCCGGTCAGGGTCTCCACGATCACCTCCGCGAGGTCGTCGGCGTGGATGAACGGCTCGGCGGTGTCGCCCGCCGGGAACGCGATCGTGCCCGCCGCGACGCCCTCCGCCATCGCGCCCTCGGTGAAGTTCTGCGCGAAGAACGAGGCTCGTACGACGGTCAGTTCGGCTCCCGAGGTGCGCAGCGCCTCCCGCAGTGCCTCCTCCGCGCGGACCGCCTCCGGCTCGCCGCGCCCGGAGAGCAGCGTCAGCCGCCGCACCCCTTCGGCCGCGGCCAGTTCGCCGAAGGTCCGCATCGCCTCGACCGCGCCGGGTGCGGCGAGGTCCGGGTAGTAGTTCACGTACGCGGCGTCCGCGCCCCGCAGCGCCGGGGCCCACGTGTGCACGTCCTCCCAGTCGAAGCGGGTCCTACCGGAGCGCGAGCCCGCCCTTACGGTCGCGCCGCGGGCCGCGAGCAGCTCCGCAACCCGCCGGCCCGTCTTGCCGGTCGCGCTCGTCACCAGGATCGTCTGTGTGTCGTTCGTGTTCGTCGTCATGTCTCAAGGTTCGCGGCCGGCGGGCCGTCTTCCCATGCTCCACAGACTCACTCCCATACGCCTGCGTCTACGCTTGCGGACCATGGACGCTCTCGCCGGACTCCTCGACGGACCGCGGGCCAAAGGGGCCTTCCTGCTCCGGATGATCATGGAGCCGCCGTGGTCGGTCCGGATCGAGGACCGAGCGCCGCTCTGCCTGATGTGCGTCACCGAGGGCGAGGCCTGGATCGTCCCCGACCGGGACCGTCCCGTCCTGCTGCGGCCCGGTGACATCGCCATCGCCCGCGGCCCGGAGCCGTACACCGTCGCCGACACCCCCGACGCCCCGCCCCGGGCGGTCATCGGCCCCGGCGGCGTCTGCACCACCCTGAGCGGCGATCCGCTCTCCGAGACCATGCACCTCGGCGTACGGACCTGGGGCAACGCCGTCGACGGCTCCACCACCGTGCTCGTCGGCACCTACCAGATGGACGGCGAGGTCAGCCGGCGTCTGCTCGACGCGCTGCCGCCGCTGCTGCATCTGCCCGCCGAGGTGTGGAACTGCCCCCTCATGCCCTTCCTCGACGAGGAGATCTCCCGCGACGAACCCGGGCAGAGCGTCGTCCTCGACCGGGTCCTCGACCTGCTCCTGATCGCCGCCGTCCGGGCCTGGTTCTCCCGGCCGGGAGCGCAGGCCCCGGCCTGGTACCGCGCCATGGCGGACCCCGTCGTCGGCCGGGCCCTGCGCCTCCTCCAGAACGACCCGGCCCACCCCTGGACCGTGGCCTCGCTGGCCGCCAAGGCCGGCGCGTCGCGGGCCGGACTCGCGCGCCGGTTCACCGAGCTCGTCGGCGAGCCGCCGATGGCGTACCTCACCGGCTGGCGTCTCGCGCTCGCCGCCGATCTGCTGCGGGAGACGGACGCGACGATCGAGTCCGTGGCCCGGCAGGTGGGCTACAGCAGCGCGTTCGCGCTCAGCGCCGCGTTCAAGCGGGGTCGGGGGATCAGCCCGCAGGAGCACCGGCGGCGGGAGTGAACCCTGTTGCCGGAACGGCAAGAATTCTCGCGTTTCCGGCGGGCCGACCGCAGGCTGGCACCATGACTCACGACCACCAGCACAGCACCCACCTCGACTGGGCCGCGATGGCGCCGCTCCTGGAGCGCCAGGCCGAAGTCCACAGCCCCCTCTACACCCGAGCCGCCGCTTGGCTCGGCGAGCTCGTCCCGCCCGTCGGCGTCCGCCGGGTCCTCGACGTCGGCAGCGGCCCCGGGGTGATCTCCACCCTGCTCGCCGAGGCCTTCCCGCTCGCCGAGGTGGTCGCCGTGGACGGGGCCCCGGAGCTCCTCGAGCGGGCCCGCGGCCGCGCCGAGGCCAAGGGCCTGGCCGACCGCGTCACCACCCTGCACGCCGAACTCCCGGCGGATTTCGATTCGTTGGGTGAGAGCGACCTGATCTGGGCCGGCAATTCCACCCACCACATCGGCGACCAGCGGGCCGCCCTCGCCTCCTTCGCTGGCCTGCTGCGGCCCGGCGGTCTGATCGCCCTCGTCGAGGGCGGGCTCTACGCCCGCCATCTGCCCGCCAACATCGGCTTCGGCCGCCCCGGCCTGGAGGCCAGGATCGAGGCCGCCCACGCCGACTGGTTCGCCGAGATGCGGGCCGAACTCCCGGACAGCAAGGACGAGCCGGACGACTGGCGGGCGATGCTCGCCGACGCGGGGCTCAACCCGAGCGGCACCCGGTCGTTCCTCACCGACGTTCCGGCCCCCGTGCCGACCGTCGTCCGCGAACAGATCGTCGCCCACTTCACGCGGCTGCAGCACCCGCTCGACGAGCGGATGGACGCGGAGGACCGGGCGAGCTTCGCCCGACTGCTCGACCCGGCCGACCCGCTCTCCCTGCACCGGCGCACCGACCTCTTCCAGCTCTCCGCCTCCACCGTTCACACCGCCCGCAAGGGCTGAGCTCCGCGGCGGGGTTCGGGGCGGCGCGGTCAGGTCGCCTGGGCGAACTCCTTCTCCCTGGCGGTGAGATGGAAGGAGCGCCGGTAGGCGGCCGGGGAGATCCCGACCAGGGCGCGCATGTGCTGGCGCAGCGAGTTCCCGCTGCCGAACCCGGTCCGGTCCGCGATGTGGTCCACCGTCAGATCGCTGGTCTCCAGCAACTGCTTGGCCAGCTCCACCCGTTGGGCGGTCAGCCACTGTCCCGGCGTCGTCCCGGCCTCGTCCCGGAAGCGGCGCGTGAACGTCCGTACGCTCATCCGCGCGTGCCCCGCCAGCTCGGTCAGCGTCAGCGGCCGGTCGAGCCGCTCCAGCGCCCACGCGCGGGTGGGGGCGGTGGTGGACGTGGTCGGCTCGGGTACCGGGCGCTCGATGTACTGCGCCTGTCCGCCGTCCCGCCACGGCGGGACCACACAGCGCCGCGCGACCGCGTTGGCGGTGGCGCTGCCGTGGTCCCGCCGCACCAGGTGCAGGCAGAGATCCACGCCGGCCGCCGCCCCCGCCGACGTCAGGACGTCCCCGTCGTCCACGAACAGCACGCCTTCGTCGAGCCGGACGTCGGGGAAGACGGACCGGAAGTGGTCGGCCTCCCACCAGTGCGTGGTGGCCGGGCGGCCGTCGAGGAGTCCCGCCGCCGCCAGGGCGTACGCGCCCGTGCAGATCGACACCACCCGTGCGCCGGGCCTGATCCGCCCCAGCGCCGCCTTCATCTCGACGGCCAGGCGGCCTTCCTCGGCGAGGGCCCGCAGCTCGTGCGTGGGCGGTACGACGACGGTGTCGGCCACCGCCAGCTCCTCGGGCCCGTGCTCGGCGACGATCGAGAAGCCGTCGGAGGTGCGGACCGGGGCGCCGTCGAGGGTGCACACGCGCACGTCGTAGAGGGGCGAGCCGTCCTCGGCCTGCGCGCCGCCGAGGATCCGGGAGGGGATGCCCAGCTCGAAGGGGATCACGCCGTCCAGGGCGAGCACGGCGACCCGGTGGAGCGGCGGTGCCTGCGCCGACTCCGGTGACCGCGACTCCGGTGACCGTGATTCCTGCGGGGGTGACACACACGAGTCCATGGCCAGATTCTGTCACATCATGGCTATCTGGCCAGTATCGAGCGAGGGCGGCGGCGCCGAGGCTGGTGGCGACCAGGAATCACCGCACCAGGAGCGCCCTTCATGAACGACACCGCCACCGCCGCCCCCGCCACCATGCGCGCGATCACCACCACCGAGTGGGGCGGCCCCGAGGTCCTCACCGAGACCCGGGTCGCCCGCCCGGAGCCGGGTCCGACCGAGATCCTCGTCCGGGTCCACGCGGCCGGCATCAACCCCGCCGACTGGAAGTCCCGCGCCACCGGCTCCTTCGGCATGTGGGGCGAGCCCACGATCCTCGGCTGGGACGTCTCCGGCGTCGTCGAGGCCGTCGGGCTCGGCGTCACCCTCTACGCGCCCGGCGACGAGGTCTTCGGCATGCCGCAGTTCCCGCAGCAGGGCGGCGGCTACGCCGAGTACGTCGCGGCCCCCGCCCGGCACTTCGCCCGCAAGCCCGCCGGACTCAGCCACGTGGAGGCCGCCGCGCTGCCCCTCGCCGGGCTGACCGCCTGGCAGGCGCTCGTCGAGACCGCCGGCCTGCGCGCCGGGCAGCGCGTCCTGGTCCACGCGGCGGCAGGCGGCGTCGGCCACCTCGCCGTCCAGATCGCCAAGGCGCGCGGCGCGTACGTCATCGGCACGGCGAGCGCCGCCAAGCACGACTTCCTGCGCGGCATCGGAGTGGACGAGCCGATCGACTACACGACGACCGACTTCGCCGAGGCCGTACGGGACGTGGACATCGTCCTCGACTGCTACGGCGGCGACTACGGCACGCGCTCCCTGCCCGTGCTCCGCGACGGCGGCTCGCTGGTGACGCTCCCCGGGCCCGACGCCGTACCCGCGTCGTCGGAGCGCGGCATCCGCACCGGGTTCACCCTCGTCGAGCCGGACTACGCGGGGCTGCTCGGCCTCGCCGAGCTGGTGGAGACGGGGCGGCTGCGGCCGGAGGTCGACACCGTCCTGCCGCTGGCCGAGGTGGCCAAGGCGCACGAGCTCGGCGAGTCGGGCCGGACGCGCGGCAAGCTCGTCCTGAAGGTCTGACGTCATGGGAAAGGGGTGGGCGCCGGGACACCGGCACCCACCCCTCGGTCACGCCCGCTCAGGCGCCGACGTTGAACTCGGCCGGATTCGGGCCGAGGCGCCGGTTCTCGTCGAGGACGGCGATGGCCGCCATGTCCTCGTCGTCCAGCGCGAAGCCGAACACGTCGATGTTCTCCCGGATACGGGACGGGGTCACCGACTTCGGGATGACCACGTTCCCGGTCTGCAGGTGCCAGCGCAGCACCACCTGGGCCGGGGTGCGGCCGTGCTTCTGCGCGACGGCGACGATCGCCGGGACCTCCAGGAGGCCCTTGCCCTGACCCAGCGGCGACCAGGCCTCGGTCGCGATGCCGTGCGCGGCGTGGGCCGCGCGCGCGGCCTGCTGCTGGAGGTGCGGGTGGAGCTCGATCTGGTTGACGGCGGGGACGATCGAGGTCTCGCCGATCAGCCGCTCCAGGTGCTCCGGGAGGAAGTTGGAGACACCGATCGCCTTCGCCCGGCCGTCGGCGTGGATCTTCTCGAACGCCCGGTACGTGTCGACGTAGGCGTCCTTCGCCGGCACCGGCCAGTGGATCAGGTACAGGTCGACGTAGTCCAGGCCCAGCTTGTCGAGGGAGGCGTCGAAGGCCCGCAGGGTCGAGTCGTGGCCCTGCTCGATGTTCCACAGCTTGGTGGTGACGAACAGCTCCTCGCGGGCGATGCCGGACGCGGCGATCGCCCTGCCGGTGCCGGCCTCGTTCTGGTAGATCGCGGCGGTGTCGATGGAGCGGTAGCCCGCCTCCAGCGCCGTGGTCACCGCCCGTGTCGCCTCGTCGTCCGGCACCTGCCAGACGCCGAAGCCGAGCTGCGGCATCTCCACGCCGTTGTTCAGGGTGAGGGAAGGGACCTTGTTGTCCGTGCTCACGTGCGGTCGATCCTAACGTCGTCGGGTGGTACTCCCTGGGTCAACGATCTCGGACCCCCTCGCATTCCGCGGCGCCCGGAGATGTGCCGAGATAGGCCTCCCGCACGGCCGGGTCGGCCCTGACCTCGGCGGCCGTCCCCTCGGCAAGCACCCGGCCGAGGTCCAGGACCACGACGCGCGAGCACAGCTCCATCACGAAGGCCACGTTGTGCTCGACGAGCAGGACCGCGCAGTTCTCCTCGTCGGCCATGTGGCGGACGACGGCGGCGAGTTGGCGGCGCTCCTCGGCGGTCGTGCCGGAGGCGGGCTCGTCGAGGAGGAGCACGCGGGGCGGGTCGGCGAGGGCCCGGGCGAGCTCGACCATGCGGGCCTGTCCGACGGGCAGCGCGCCGGCGTACGAGTTCGCGAGCGCGTCCAGCCCGCACTCGCGGAGCACGGCGGCGGCCCGCTCCCGGTGCACGCGCGCACGCGGCCGCAGCCCGCCCCGCCAGTCCTGGGCCACCACCAGGTTGTCGGTCACCGTCAGCTGCCCGAAGAGCTGCTGGCGCTGGAAGGTCCGGCGGATGCCGTGCCGGGCCCGCCACACGGGGGAGCGGCGGGTGATGTCCGCTCCCGCGAACGCGATGTTCCCGCCGTCCGGCCGCCGGATCCCGGACAGGACGTCGAAGAGCGTGGTCTTGCCGGCGCCGTTCGGCCCGATGAGGCCGCAGACCTCTCCGGGGCGTACGGCGATCGTCACGTCGCGCAGGGCGTGGACGCCGCCGAAGCGGACGTCGATCCCGGACGCGTGGAGCACCCCACTTGTCATCGGCGGACTCCCGTTCCCAGATAGGCCTCGGCGAGCCGGTCCGTGTCCACCTCGGACCGCGGCCCGGACCAGGCGATCTCGCCCTGTGAGAGGTACGCGACGGTGTCGGCGATACCGAGCACCTCGGCCGCCTTCTCCTCGACCAGGAGCAGCGCCGTGCCGCTCGCGCGCAGCTCGGTGAGGAGGCCGAAGACCTCGTCCACGACGCGGGGCGCGAGCCCGAGGGAGGGTTCGTCGGCGACGAGGACGGCGGGCGGGCGCTGCAGGAGCGGGGCGAGCGCGAGGATCTGCTGCTCGCCGCCGGACAGCGAGCCGGCGGCGACGGAGCGGCGGGCGGCGAGCAGGGGGAAGCGCGCGTACACGGCGTCGCGGTCCTCGGGCGCGGGCAGCTGCAGGGCAAGGTTCTCCTCGATGGAGAGCCCGGCGAAGATCCCCCGCCCCTCGGGGGCGAGCCGCACCCCGCGCCGGGCCCGTGCGACGGCCGCGTCGCGTCCGGCGTCCTCCCCGCGTACGCGTACGAGCCCCTCGGCCGGCCGCAGGAGCCCCGCGGCCACCCGGCACAGGGTGGACTTCCCGGCCCCGTTGGGCCCGAGCAGCACCAACGTCTCCCCGGCGCGCACGGCGAGGTCGACCCCGCGCAGCACCGGCGCGCCACCGTACCCGGCGTGCACGCCGCTCAACTCGAGCGCGCACGGGTCCTCACCGGGCCCGCTGCGCGGACGCGGGGCTGGGCCGGTGACGTCGGCGACGGGCGGCTCCGCCGCGCGCGGCGGGTGCGGGGGAACAGCCCCACGCACCCGCCCCCGCGCCGCCCGCCGTGAGGGCCACGCCGCGCAGTACCCGTCCGGGTCGTTCGCGAGCGCCAGGCCGGCCAGACCGAACAGGATCACGGGCAGGTGCGCGGACTCCGTCACGTAGGTCGCCATCAGATGCGGGACCACCGCGAAGACCAGCCCGGCCACCACCGCGAACTGCGGGCGCCGCACCCCCGCCGCGACCACCACCGCCAGCCACACCAGGCCCGTCATCGCCGTGAAGTCCGTCGCCGTGATCCGTGTGTTGTACGAGGCGTACAGCACGCCCCCGAAGCCGGCGAGGCCCGCCGACACCGTGAAGACCAGGAGCTTCGTCCGGACCACCGACACCCCCGACGCAGAGGCGGCCTCCGGCGCCGAGCGGACCGCCAGGACGGCCCGGCCCCACCGGGAGCCGCGCAACCAGGTCAGCAGCCACACGACCGCCCCGCACAGCAGCACCAGCCCGACCCCCATCGCCCGGTCGTCGCCCAGGTCCACCGGGCCGAGGACGGGGCGCGGGATCTCCCAGCCCGTGTCCCCGTTGCGCAACCACCCCACCTGGAAGAGCACCTGGTCCGCCAGGAACGCGAGGGCCAGGGTGGCCAGCGCCAGCGAGCGGCCGCCGAGCCGCAGCGCGGGCAGCGCCACCACCGCGCCGAGCAGCGCCGCCGCGGCCGTGCCGACCGCCGCCGCGGCCACGAAGGGCCAGCCGTGGCTCATCAGCAGCCCCGCCACCAGCGCCGCACCCGTCACGAACGTCGCCTGGGCGAGCGACACCATCGCACCGAGGCCCGTGACCACCGTGAACGACATGAAGACGAGGCCGATCGCGAGACCCTGTGCGAGGATCCCGGACCAGAACGGCGTGGTGACCGTGTAGAAGGCCGTGGCGAGGAGCGCGCCCGCGAGGACCCACGCGCCCCATCTGCGACCCCAGCCCTTCCCGGCGAGATAGTCGACGGGCGGCGGATCCGCGGCGGCCGTGCCGGCCGCGCGCCGGCGCTGCGCCAGGACGACGAGGCCGGCGAAGAGGATCAGGAACGGCACCGCCGTACGGAAGCCGGTGATGTCCTCCGCGAACGACGCGTACCCCGCCACCAGGTTCTGCAGCACCCCGAGTCCGAGCCCGCCCGCGAACGCGAGCGGCACGGACACGAAGCGCCCGAGGACCGCCGCGGTCGCGGAGACGAACAGGAACAGCGTGTAGTCGTGGGCGGAGAGGCCGAGGAGCGGGGTCGCGAGGACCCCGGCGAGGCCGGCGAGGCCCGACGACAGCATCCACGCGATCGAGGACAGCCGGTCCGCGCTGATGCCCCGCAGCTCCGTCAGCGAGCGGTTGTCGACGGCAGCCCGCAGCTGGAGCCCGAGCCGGGTGTGCCGCATCAGCACCCACAGCCCGGCCGCCACGAGCGCCGTCGCGACCCAGGTGATCAGCTGGTCGGAGTCGATGCCGACGCCGTCGAGGGGCTGCCAGGACACCGCCGGGCTCGGGCCGACGCCCGGGAGCCCGAACTGGTTCTCGGCGGGCTGGACCGGGGCCCCGGCCCGCTCCAGGAGGTCGACCACCCACAGCCCGGCCGCCGGCAGCGCGACCAGCAGGCCGATTGTGGCCACGATCTGCGCCGTCTCGCCGAGCCGGGCCAGCTTGCGGAACATCAATCGGTCCAGGCCCCAGCCGAGCGCGGGCGCGACGACGCACACGAGCAGCAGCGCCGTCGGTACGGCGGGCCAGCCGAAGCCGGAGTGGAGTTCGTAGAAGGACAGGGCGCAGAGGTAGGCGGTGGCGCCGTGCGCGAAGTTGAAGAGTCCGGAGGCGGAGTACGACAGCACGAGCCCGGTCGCGAGCAGCGCGTACAGCGCGCCCGAGACCAGACCGCTCAGCACGAAGCCCAGCAGGTCACCCACGGCGAGGCGCCCTTATCCGAAGGGAATCGGCGGATAGCACTTGAACGGCACCGCCACCTCGTAACGTCCGTTCTTCAGCCGGACGAGCGCTCCGCAGCCGAAGCTCTCCTGCTGTCCCTTGGGCTCGGCGCGGTCGCCCACGAGCGTTCCGGTGTCGGAGAAGCCGGCCGCGGCCTGCTGGAAGGAGTCGACGGTCAGGTCCTTGCCCGCCTTCGTGGCGATGGCGAGGAACAGGTCGGCCGACATGTATCCGGTCAGCATGTGCATGTTGAGCGGTACGTCCTTCCCGCCCGCCGCCTTCCTGATGTCCGCCTTGAACTGCCGCATCGCGGGGCTGTCCGCCTCGAACGGCTGGAACTGCAGCAGTACATGGACCCCGTCGAGCGCCTGCCGCGTCGCGTCCTTCGCGAGCAGCCCGGGGTCGTAGTCGGTCGGGTCGGAGATGACGCCCTTGAAGCCGGACCGCTTGAGCGCGGTGAACAGGCCGATGTTGTACGGGGTCTGCATCACGGAGACGACGGCGTCGGGCGCGCCTCCGCCCGGGCCCGAGCGGAGGATCTCCTTGGTGTACGCCGACCAGTCGCTGGGCATCGAGGTCGCGGGCACCGCGGCCTTGGCGTACGCGACGTGGAAGCCGGCCGCCTTGAAGCCCTGGGTGAAGGTACGGATGCCGAACTTGCCGGCGTCGTTGTCGCCGGCGATCAGCGCGACCGACTTGCCGCGCGCGCCGCCGAGGACGGTGGCGAGCCCTTCGGGCCAGGTCTGGTTGAGGGTGCCGCCCGGGGTCGGGACGAGGCAGCCGTTGAAGCCGTAGATGTACTTCGGACCGCAGAAGGACGGGAGCGTGCCCCAGCCGATGGTGGGCACCTTCTGGCCGTTGAGGAAGTCGGCGCCGGCGAAGGTGACCGAGCTCATGGGGGAGACGGCGAAGACCTTGTCCTGCTGGACGAGCTTGCGGGCCGCCGCCAGGTTCCTGGCCGGGTCCTGGCCGTCGTCCTCGGCGCCCAGATAGTCGATCCTGCGCCCGTTGACACCGCCCTCCGCGTTGGCCCGGTCGTAGCGTGCCTTGGCGCCGAGATCGGTGTCCTTCTTGGAGTAGCCGCTCGCGGTGGTCATGGAGACGATGCCGCCGACCTTGATCGCGTCGGCGGTGACTCCGCGTACGGAGGCGCCGGGGGAGCCGGGCTTGTCCGAAGTGCCTCCGGTGGAGGCTGAGTTGCAGGCTGTGGCGAGGAGCAGGGCCGCTGCTGCGGCGGCGAGGGTGCGGATCGGTCGCAACACGGTCGGTCGTCCCTCCGTCGGGTGACCGCATTCTGTGACCGTGCTGATGAACCGTCAATAACTGATACAACGTCAATTGATGATGCGTCAGAAACCCTTGACCCGCCTCGATCAGCCGTACAGCGCCTCGACCTCCGCCGCGTACGCCTTCTCGATCGCCTTCCGCTTCAGCTTGAGCGAGGGCGTGAGCAGCCCGTGCTCCTCACTGAACGGATGCGCCAGTATCCGGAAGGTCCGGATGGACTCCGCCTGCGACACCAGGGTGTTGGCCGCCACCACGGCCCGCCGGATCTCGGTCTCCAGGCTCGGGTCCCGCACCAGATCGGCAGGCGGCAGCGGCGGTCGCCCCTGCATCGCCAGCCAGTGCTCCACCGCCTCCTGATCCATCGTCACCAAGGCGGCGATGTACGGCCGGTCGTTGCCCACCACGATGCACTGTGCGATCAGCGGATGCGCCCGTACCCGCTCCTCGAGACCGGCCGGCGACACGCTCTTGCCGCCCGAGGTCACCAGGATCTCCTTCTTCCGCCCGGTGATCGTCAGATAGCCGTCCTCGTCCAGCATCCCCAGATCCCCCGTGGCCAGCCACCCCTCGTTGAGGACGGCCGCCGTGGCCTGGGGGTTGTTGAGGTACCCGGAGAAGATCTGGCCGCCGTGCAGCCACACCTCCCCGTCCTCCGCGATGTGCACGGTCGTGCCCGGGACGGGCTGCCCGACCGTCCCGTACCTGGTGCGCTCCGGCGGATTCGCGGTCGCGGCCGCCGAGGACTCCGTGAGGCCGTACCCCTCGAACACCGTCACCCCCGCGCCCTCGAAGAAGAGCCCGAGCTGCCGGTCCATGCCCGAGCCGCCCGACATCGCGTGCCGGACCCGCCCGCCCATCGCGTCGCGGACCTTCCCGTACACCACCTTCTCGAAGAACTGGTGCTGCATCCGCAGCCCCGCGGACGGGCCGGGCCCGACCCCGAAGGCCTTGTGCTCCATCGCCTCCGCGTACCTGACCGCGACCTCGACCGCCTTGTCGAAGGGGCCCGCCTTCCCCTCGCTCTCCGCCTTGCGGCGGGCCGCGTGGAAGACCTTCTCGAAGACGTAGGGCACGGCCAGGATGAACGTCGGCCGGAAGGCGGCGAGGTCCGGCAGCAGCGCGGACGCCTGCAGGGCCGGCTGATGGCCCAGTTTCACCCCGCTCTGGATCGCCGCCACCTCCACCATCCGCCCGAAGACATGGGCGAGCGGGAGGAAGAGCAGGGTCGAGGCCTCGTCGCCCGGCTTGGAGTGGAAGACCGGCTCCCAGCGGCCGGTCAGCATGTCCGTCTCGAACATGAAGTTGGAGTGGGTGATGATGCAGCCCTTGGGGCGGCCCGTGGTGCCCGAGGTGTAGATGATCGTCGCCACGGACTCGGGCGTCACGGCCCGCCGGTGCCGCTGCACCACGTCCTCGTCGATCTCCGCACCCGCCGCGACCAGCTCGGCGACCGCGCCGGCACCCGAGTCCAGCTGCCACAGCCGCTGGAGCCGCGGCAGCCGGTCGACCACCGAACCGATCGTCATGGCGTGGTCCTCGTGCTCCACGACGCACGCGGTGACCTCGGCGTCGTGCAGCATCCAGTAGACCTGGTCGGCGGAGGACGTCGGGTAGATCGGTACCGACTGCGCGCCCAGCGTCCACAGCGCGAAGTCGAACAGGGTCCATTCGTAGCGGGTCCTGGCCATGATGGCGACCCGGTCGCCGAACCGTACGCCGTGCGCGATCAGCCCCTTCGCGAGCGCGAGCACCTCGTCCCGGAACTGCGCCGACGTCACGTCCCGCCACTGCCCGGCGGCGTCCTTGCGGCCGAGCGCGACATGGTCCGGCGTCCGCTCTGCGCGGTCGAACACGGCGTCCGCCAGACCGCCGACCTGAGGCGCCGCCTCGACGGGCGGCACGGTGAACTCGCGCAAATGACCTGCTCCTCGCCCGCTCGTTGTCGCGCTCCGTACGGCGCGGGTGACGGTACCCCACCTGACTGGCGGGCGTGAGGGCCTTCACCAAGCCGGGACATTGGGTGTTCTCACAGGTCAGGGGAGGGTGAGGGGGTAAGTGGGGGCCGGTCGGGGCCCGTTACTGACTGGCGAGTAAGCAGTGCGGGTCCGAATCTCCACGGAATCTGTACCGCCCGCTCACGATCCCGGCGGACGCCCCCGGTTCGCCCGCGGGCGTGCGGCGTCAGCGCGGCCGGTGCAAGCGGTCGCCGCCCGCCAGGATCGCCGAGGCCAGCGCGTCGGCGGCCTCCTGGGACGGCCCGCGCCGCCGGCCCTTGCGCAGCACGAAGTCGACCTCGCCCAGGTCGGGCAGGTCGGCCCGGGCCGGCAGTCGGGTCAGACCGGGCGGAACCAGGCCACGCGTGTGGGCCATGACGCCGAGCCCGGCGCGGGCCGCCGCGATGTTGGCGCTCAGGCTGCTGCTCGTACAGGCGATCCGCCACGCGCGCCCCTGCGCCTCGAGGGCTTCGAGCGCGCGGGCGCGGGTGATTCCGGGCGGCGGGAAGACGATCAGCGGCACCGGCCGCTCCGGGTCGAGGCGCAGCTGAGGGGAGCCGATCCAGATCAGCGAGTCCTGCCAGACCAGCTCGCCCCCGCTCTCCTCGGCGCCTCGCTTGGCGAGGACGAGATCCAGGCGCCCCGCCTCCAGCCGGGCGTTCAGCGTCCCCGACAGCTCGACCGTGAGCTCCAGATCCACCTCGGGGTGCTCGCGCCGGAACGACTCCAGGATCTCGGGCAGCCGGGTCACGACGAAGTCCTCCGAGGCGCCGAAGCGCAGCCGCCCGCGCAGCCGGGTCCCGGTGAAGAAGGCGGCGGCCCGCTCGTGGGCCTGCAGGATCGTCCGGGCGAAGCCGAGCATGGCCTCGCCGTCCTCCGTCAGCTCCACGCTGTGGGTGTCCCGGGTGAACAGCGGACGCCCGGTGGCCTCCTCCAGGCGCCGTACGTGCTGGCTCACGGTCGACTGGCGCAGCCCGAGCCGGCGCGCGGCCTGCGTGAAGCTCAGCGTCTGGGCGACCGCGAGGAAGGTCCGGAGCTGGGAGGGCTCGTACACGTCACCGAGACTACCCCTGCTATCGCAAAACATGATGACAGTCAGAACGCTGTACGGGATTCCCGATCACGGGAGAAGCGAGCAGGATGGGGAGGGCACGATTCCGCCCCGAGCACCCAGAGCAGTGGAGCACATGAGTCGCCGTACGACCCCCCTGCCGTCCTGGCTGCCGATCGACCCGTACATCCTGGCGATCCTCGGCACGGTCGGCCTCGCGGCTCTGCTGCCCGCCTCCGGCGCCGCCGCCACGGTCGCCGACGGGGCCTCGACGGCGGCCATCGCCCTGCTGTTCTTCCTCTACGGCGCCCGGCTCTCCACCCGCGAGGCGCTCGACGGACTCAGGCACTGGCGGCTCCACCTCACGGTCCTTGCCTGTACCTTCCTCGTCTTCCCGCTCCTCGGGCTCGCGGCGAAGGGACTGGTACCGGCCGTTCTCACGCCGCCGCTCTACAGCGGGCTCCTCTTCCTCTGCCTGGTGCCCTCCACCATCCAGTCCTCGATCGCCTTCACCTCGATCGCGCGCGGCAACGTACCGGCCGCGATCTGCGCGGGCTCATTCTCCTCCCTCGCCGGGATCGTGCTCACCCCGCTGCTCGCGGCCGTCCTGATCGGCGGCGGTGCGGGCGGCTTCTCCGCCGACTCGCTGCTGAAGATCGTGCTCCAGCTCCTCGTGCCGTTCGCGGCGGGCCAGCTGCTGCGCCGCTGGGTCGGGGGCTTCCTCGTACGGAACAAGAAGGTGCTCGGCTACGTCGACCGGGGCTCGATCCTGCTCGTCGTGTACACGGCCTTCAGCCACGGCATGGTCACCGGCGTCTGGCACCAGGTCACCCCGGCGCGACTCGGTCTCCTGCTCGCCGTCGAGGCCGTCCTGCTCGCGGTGATGCTCGTGCTGACCTGGTACGGGGCGAAACGGCTCGGCTTCGACCGGGCGGACCGGATCGCCATCCAGTTCGCGGGATCGAAGAAGAGCCTGGCGGCGGGCCTGCCCATGGCGAGCGTGCTGTTCGGGGCGCAGGCCTCGCTCGCCGTGCTGCCGCTGATGCTCTTCCACCAGATGCAGCTGATGGTCTGCGCGGTGCTCGCCAAGCGCCGCGCCCGGGACCCCGAGCCTGCCCCGGCCACCTCGGACGCCGAGCCGGCCGCCGCACGCGAGGCCGAACCCACGCCGGACCACCAGGACGCCGAGGCCGCACCGGCCAGGAGCTGAACCGCCGGATCCCGCCGCACCGGCCGTTGGCGGGATCACATCCCACCCCCGCCACGAAGATCACCGCGGCCGCTACCGTGCTCCCATGCCCGCACTCGATCCCGGCCGCACCGCGCTCGTTCTCGTCGACCTGATGGAACGCATCGTCGCCCTGCCCCTCGCACCCCGCCCCGGAACCGACGTCGTCGCCGCGGCCACCCGGCTCGCCCGGACCTTCCGGGCCGTCGGCGCGCCCGTCGTCCACATCAGGGTCGAGCGACCGAACGTCGACACCCAGCCGCCCGGCAGCGAACTCGTCCCCTCCCTCGTCCACGCGGGCGACCACATCGTCGTCAAGCGGACCATCGGCGGCTTCCACGACACCGGGCTCCACGAACTGCTCGCCAAGCACTCCGTCACCACCGTGGTGTTCGGCGGCATCTCCACCAACCTCGGTGTCGAGTCCACCGCCCGCGCCGCCTGCGACCTCGGCTACGAGCCCGTCTTCGCCGAGGACGCCATGACGGCCCTCACCGCCGACGAGCACCACGCCTCGGTGACGCTCGACTTCCCGCGCCTCGGCACGGTCGCCCCCGTCTCCGCGATCACCCTGGACGGACCCGAGTGACGCCCGTACCGATACGTTACGGAGCCCGCCCCTGCTCCCTCGTCGTCTGCCGGGGCTGCTGCTGCGGCGACGCCCGCAAGAACCCCGGCATCGACCACGCCGGCCAGCTCGCCCGGCTCCGTCGGGCCGCGGCGGACTCGGGTGGCCGGCTGTCGGTCCGTACCAGCGACTGCCTCGGCCCGTGCGCCCAGGCCAACGTCGTCGTGGTCCAGCCCTCGACCGAGGGCCGCCGCCGCGGCGGCCGGGCCGCTTGGATCGGCTTCACCGTGGACGACGACTGCCTCGACGACATCCTCGCCTGGACGGCCGCGGGCGGCCCGGGCATCGCCGAACCCCCGGCCACCCTCGCCCTGCAGATGATCGACCCACCGGCCGAGACGACGGGCCGCCGCGCGCGTTAGGACAGCCCCAGCAGCCGGCCGAGGGAGACGGCCAGCGCGAGCGCGCCGCTCCCGGCGGCGGAGCCGTCCCGGATCACGGCCAGCCACTCCCGGACCCGGCCCCGGTCCAACGGCCGCGCCGGGTCGTCGGCCGCGGTGAGCTCCTCCTGGAGTGCCACCGCCGCCTCCAGCTGCCCGGAGCCGTGGGGCGGGCCCGGGACCGGCCGGCGCAGGGGGCGCTCCCCGCCGGCCGGCGGCCCGACCCGTGCGGCGGGCGGCGCCCGGTCAGCCTCGCGAGGCCGCGGCCCCGAGGGCGATCCGGTGCTCGCCCGCGTACACGTTCATGTCCGGCCCGCGCAGGAAACCCACCAGCGTCAGGCCCGTCTCGACGGCCAGGTCCACGGCGAGCGAGGACGGCGCGGAGACCGCCGCGAGCACCGGAATGCCCGCCATCACCGCCTTCTGGGCCAGCTCGAACGACGCCCGGCCCGAGACCAGCAGGACCGCCCGCTCCAGCGGCAGCCGCCCGTCGCTCAGGGCCCGGCCCACCAGCTTGTCCACCGCGTTGTGGCGGCCCACGTCCTCCCGTACGTCGAGCAGCTCGCCGTCCTCCGAGAAGAGCGCCGCCGCGTGCAGCCCCCCGGTCCGGTCGAAGACCCGCTGCGCGGCCCTCAGCCGGTCGGGGAGGCGGGACAGCAGCTCGGGCGTCAGCCGGACCGGGGGAGTGTCGGCGATCGGGAAGCGCGCAGTGGTCCGTACGGCGTCCAGGCTGGCCTTGCCGCACAGCCCGCACGACGACGTCGTGTACACGTTCCGCTCCAGGGTGATGTCCGGGACGGGGACACCGGGCGCCAGCTGCACGTCCACCACGTTGTACGTGTTCGTGCCGTCGTCCTTGGCGCCCGCGCAGTACACGATGTTCCGTACGTCCGAGGCGGCGCCGAGCACCCCCTCGCTGACCAGGAACCCGGCGGCGAGCGCGAAGTCGTCGCCGGGCGTGCGCATCGTGATCGCGAGCGGCCGGCCGTTCAGCCGGATCTCCAGGGGCTCCTCGGCCACCAGCGTGTCCGGGCGCTCGTTCACGGCCTCGCCGCGGATCCGCAGGACCCGCCGTCGCTCGGTGACCCGTCCCATGTGGCTACACCCGATTCTGTACGTGGTTCTGTACGTGCTGGAAGCCGAAGCGGCCCTTGATGCAGAGGTTGCCGTGGGTCACCGGGTTGTCGTGCGGGGAGGTGACCTTGACGATCTCATTGTCCTGCACGTGCAGGGTCAGGTTGCAGCCCACTCCGCAGTACGCGCAGACCGTCGTCGTCTCCGTCTGCGCCTCCTCGTCCCAGCTGCCGTCCGCCCGCATGTCGAACTCGCGCTTGAAGCTCAGCGCGCCCGTCGGGCAGACCTCGATGCAGTTCCCGCAGTACACGCAGGCGGACTCGGTGAGCGGCCCGTCGTGCTCGACGGCGATCCGCGCGTCGAAACCGCGGCCCGTGACGGAGATCGCGAAGGAGTTCTGCCACTGGTCGCCGCACGCGTCGACGCACTTGTAGCAGAGGATGCACTTGTCGTAGTCGCGGACGTAGAGGTCGTTGTCGATCCGCGGCTCCTCGGAGAGGCGGCGGGCCTCCGGACCGAAGCGGTCCGGCTCCGCCCCGTACGCCTTGATCCACTCGGCGGCGCCCGGGGTGGTCGACAGGTCGACGGAGGAGGCGAGCAGCTCCAGGACGATCCTCCGGCTGTGCCGGGTGCGCTCCGTGTCGGTACGGACGACCATCCCGGGCTCGGCGCGGCGCGAGCAGGCCGGGGCGAGGGTCCGTGCGCCCTCGACCTCGACCACGCACACCCGGCAGGCGTTCTTCGGGGTGAGCGTGTCGCCGTGGCAGAGCGTCGGCACGTCCTTCCCGGCGGCGCGGCAGGCGTCGAGGATCGTGGCGCCCTCGGGGACGCGCACGGGGGCGTCGTCGAGGGTGAACTCGAGGAGGCGGCGGGGCGGGGCGAGTGGAACCGTGGTCACTTGTAGACCCCCAGACGGTCGATGGCGGACTCGACGGCGTTCCACGCGGTCTGGCCGAGACCGCAGATCGAGGCGTCGCGCAGGGCCTGCCCGACCTCGCGCAGCAGGGCGATGTCACCGGCGGCCGCCTCGCCCCTACGGTCCTTGATGCGGTGCAGCGCCTCCTCCTGCCGGACCGTGCCGACCCGGCAGGGCACGCACTGGCCGCAGGACTCGTCGCGGAAGAACTCGGCGATCCGCAGCAGGATCCGGGGCAGGTCCACGGACTCGTCGAGGACGAGGACGACACCGGAGCCGAGGGTGGTGCCGGCGGCCCGGGTGCCCTCGAAGGTGAGCGGGATGTCCAGCTCGTCGGGGCGGACGAACCCGCCGGCCGCGCCGCCGAGCAGGACCGCGCGCAGCGTGTCCGGTCGACCGGCGAGGTCGAGGAGCTCGCCGAGGGTGGCTCCGAACGGCAGCTCGTAGACGCCGGGCCGGTCGACGTTGCCCGACACGCAGAACAGCTTGGTCTCGGTGGCGCGGAATGCCTCGGCGCCCTGGGTGAGGATCGGCAGGACGTTCACGAGGGTCTCGACGTTGTTGGCGGCGGTGGGCTTCCCGAAGAGGCCCTTCTCGACGGGGAACGGCGGCTTGGAGCGGGGCTCGCCGCGGTGGCCCTCGATGGAGTTGAAGAGGGCGGTCTCCTCGCCGCAGATGTACGCGCCGGCGCCGCGCCGGATCTCGATGTCGAAGGCGAAGCCGCTTCCGAGGATGTCGTCGCCGAGGAGCCCACGGGCGCGGGTCTCGTCGATGGCGTGGGTGAGGCGCTCGTACGCGCGGGGGTACTCGCCGCGGATGTAGAGATAGCCGCGCCGGGCGCCGACGGCGTACCCGGCGACGGTCATCGCCTCGACGAGCGCGTACGGGTCGCCCTCCATGACCACCCGGTCCTTGAAGGTGCCCGGCTCGGACTCGTCGGCGTTGCACACGACGTAGTGGGGGCCGTCGGGCTGCGACGCCGTCGCCTGCCACTTCCGTCCCGTCGGGAACGCGGCCCCGCCGCGCCCGACGAGCCCGGACTCCGTGACCTCCCGGATCACCCCGGCGGGCCCGAGCGCGAACGCCCGCCGCAGCGCGACGTACCCGCCGTGCGCCCGGTAGTCGTCGACACTGCCGGGGTCGACGACCCCGACGCGCCCGAGGAGCGGGAGGCGGGCGTGCCTGTCGTCCGGTTGTGGGCCATCGTCCCGCTGGGCGATGGGGGTCCCCCCGGACGGAGTCCGGGGGAGGGCGGGCACAACCCGACCACCGGGCCGCCCCGGCCGCGCAGCGTGTTCCGGCCGCCCGGTGTGCCCGGCCTGCGGCACGGCCATGACGGCGGGCGCCTCGGGCGGGGCGCCCTCGGGGTGCCGGGCCGCGCGGGCCAGGCCGTCGGCCGTCGCGGGGGCGACGACGACGGCGAGCCGCGTGCGCGCGTCCGCCGCCGGCGGCGCGGTGGGCCCGTGGCCCCCGGGCGTGGCCCCCCCGGGGCCGGGGATGTGTGCGGGGGGGGGCCCCGGGTCGTGCCTCCCGGGGCGACGGAGTTCTGGGCGGCGGGGACCGTCGGCTCCTGGCCGCTGAGCGCACCGAGCAGCGAACGCCCCGGCCCCGCCCCCGGTCCGGAGCTGCCGCGCTGCGGAGGCGGTCCGGGGGCCTGCCCCCGGTCGCGCTCCACCCCCGCCCGCACCAGCAGCGCCGCCGGGGCCCGTTCGCACAGGCCCAGGCAGGGGCTCGGCTCAAAGGCGACGCCCTCGGCCTCGAGGCCCGACGTCAGCGCCCCCGCGCCGCGCGCCGCGCACGTCAGGTCCGTGCAGACGTGGAGGACCTGCGCCGGGCGGGGGCGCACCGCGAACATCGAGTAGAACGTCGCCACCCCGTACGCCTCCGCAGGCGGCACCGTCAGCCGGCGGCACAGATAGTCCAGGCCCCCTTCGCTGATCCACCCCACCCGGTCGTTGAGCGCGTGCAGCCCGGGCAGCAGCAGGTCCCGGCGCTCGCGGGCCTCGCGCCCGCCCCGCGCCCACCGGAGATCCGCCGCCGAGCGGTCGTCCGCGCCCTCCCATGCCGACTCCGGCGGACCCAGGACCGCGTCGACCGCCGCCCGCTCCTCGTCCGTCGGCTTGCCGTCCCCGAAGCGCAGATCCATCAGAGGCCCACCCTCTCGATCCGTATGGCCGACGCCTTGAACTCCGCCGTGCCCGCGATCGGGCAGTTCGCCTCGATCGTCAGCTGGTTGGTGTCGACCTCGTCCGGAAAGTGCATCGTCATGAAGGCGAGCCCCGGCCGCAGGGCGGGGTCCACCCACACCGGCGCCACCACGGACCCCCGCCGCGACGTCACCCGGACCTGCTGGCCCACCGCGACCCCGTACCGCTCCGCGTCCTCCGGGCACAGCTCCACGTACTCCCCGCGCCGCAGCGGTGAGGCGAAACTCCCGCTCTGCACACCGGTGTTGTACGAGTCGAGCCGCCGCCCGGTCGTCAGCCGGATCGGATACTCCTCGTCCGTGAGGTCGACCGGTGGGTCGTGCCGGACGATCCCGAACGGGGCGCGCCTGCCCAGCAGTTCCGGATCCGTCGCCCACAATCGACCGTGCAGGAAGGACGGTTCGAGGCGCTCCAGGTCCGGGCACGGCCACTGGATGCCCTGGTGCTCCTCCAGGCGGTCGTACGTCATGCCCCAGTGGTCCGGGGACAGCGCCCGCAGCTCGTTCCAGACGGCCTCCGCGTCCGGGTACTTCCACTCCTCGTGGCCGAGTCGCCGCGCGAGCTCGCAGATGATGTCGATGTCCTCGCGGGCCTCACCCGGCGGCCGTACCGCCTTCCGTACCCGCTGCACCCGTCGCTCGCTGTTGGTCGTCGTGCCGTCCGTCTCGCACCAGGCCGCCGTCGCCGGCAGGACCACGTCCGCGAACTCGGCCGTCCTGGTGAGGAAGATGTCCTGCACCACCAGGCAGTCCAGCTTCGCGAGCCGCTCCATCGCCTGCCCGCTGTCCGCCTCCGACTGCGCCGGGTTCTCGCCGATGCAGTACACGGCCCGCAGCTCGCCGCTCTCCATCGCCTCGAACATCTCGGTCAGCGTCCGCCCGTACCGCGGCTGGATCTCCGTACCCCAGAAGGACTCGAACTTCTCCCGCACGCCGGCGTCGAGGATGTCCTGGAAGCCCGGCAGCCGGTTCGGGATCGCGCCCATGTCCCCGCCGCCCTGCACGTTGTTCTGCCCGCGCAGCGGCTGCACCCCGGAGCCGTACCGCCCCACATGTCCCGTCAGCAGCGCCAGGTTGATCAGCGCGCGGACGTTGTCGGTGCCGTTGTGGTGCTCGGTGATGCCGAGCGTCCAGCACAGCTGGGCCCGCTCGGCGCGGGCGAAGGCGTGCGCCAACTCCCGTATCGCGGCCGCCGGTACGCCCGTCACCTTCGACGCGGCCGTCAGAGTCCACGGCTCGACCAGCTCCCGGTACTCCTCGAAGCCGCTCGTCGCGCGCTCCACGAACGTCCGGTTGTACAGGCCCGCGTGGATGATCTCGCGGCCGATCGCGTGCGCGAGCGGGATGTCGGTGCCGACGTCGAGCCCGAGCCAGCTCTCGGCCCACTCGGCGGTCGAGGTGCGGCGCGGATCGACCGCGTACATCCGCGCCCCGTTCCGTATCCCCTTCAGGACGTGCTGGAAGAAGATCGGGTGCGCGAAGCGGGCGTTGGAGCCCCACATCACGATCACGTCGGTGTGCTCGATCTCCTCGTACGAGGAGGTGCCGCCGCCCGAGCCGAAGACCGCCGAGAGGCCGGCGACGCTCGGTGCGTGACACGTCCTGTTGCAGGAGTCGACGTCGTTGGTGCCCATCACCACACGCGCGAACTTCTGTGCCACGTAGTTCATCTCGTTGGTCGCGCGGGCGCAGGAGAACATCCCGAACGCTCCCCGGGACGCCCGGAACCCGGCCGCCGCCCGGTTCAGGGCCTCGTCCCAGCTCGCCGGCCGCAGCGGTCCGCCCTTCTCGTCCCGTACGAGCGGGTGGGTGAGCCGGGTGTACGTCTTCGGGCCGCGGTCCCGCTTCCTCGTGTTCGTCATGCGGTGCTCCTGGACTGGGTCGCGAGCAGATCCGACAGGGCGTGGACGGTACGGAGCGTCGGCACCGGTACGGCGGTGATGTCCGCGAGCTCCACCACGGCCGCCAGGAGCACGTCCAGCTCCAGCGGTTTGCCGCGCTCCAGGTCCTGGAGGGTGGAGGTGCGGTGGTCGCCGACCCGTTCCGCCCCGGCGAGCCGGCGCTCGACGGAGATGTCGGGGCGGCAGCCGAGGGCCGTGGCGACCGCCAGGGTCTCGTGCATCATCAGCTCGATCACCTGCCGTGTACCGCCGTGCAGGCACATCTGGCGCATCGTCGCCCGGGCGAGCGCGCTGATGGGGTTGAAGGAGATGTTGCCGAGCAGCTTGATCCAGATGTCGTGCCGCAGCTCCGCCTCGACCGGGCACTTCAGGCCCCCGGCGCGCATCGCCTCGGCGAACGCCTCGCAGCGCTTGGACGCCGAGCGGTCGGGCTCGCCGATGGAGAACCGGGTGCCCTCCAGATGGCGCACGACCCCCGGGCCGCCGAGCTCGGTCGCGGCGTAGACGACGCAGCCGATCGCCCGCTCGGGGGCGAGCACGGCGGAGACGGCGCCGGCCGGGTCGACGCTCTCGACGCGCCGGCCGTCGTGCGGGCCGCCATGGCGGTGGAAGTACCACCAGGGGATGCCGTTCTGGGCGGCGACGACCGCGGTGGTGTCGTGCAGGAGCGGCGCGATGAGCGGCCCGCACGCCGCGTACGCGTTGGCCTTGAGGCCCAGGAAGACGTAGTCGACGGGGCCGACGTCGGCCGGGTCGTCGGTGGCGTGCACCCGGGCGGTGAAATCGCCGCGCGGGCTCTCGACCCGTACACCGTGCTGCCTCATGGCCGCGAGATGCGGTCCACGGGCGATCAGATGGACATCGGCGCCGGCGCGGTCGAGCGCGGCTCCGACGTAGGCGCCGATCGCACCGGCGCCGAGGACTGCGACCTTCACGTGCGGGTCTCCGTTCGGTCGAGGGAACCGCGAGGGAGGATGGAGCGAGTGGTGTCGACGAAATATTGTCTACAGTATGGAGAAGGGGTCGACAAGGGGTCGGGAGGCCGCCCGTTTCTCCGCGGTTGTCACGGTCTCCCAAGAGGTACGGGCGAATCTTGGTGGTTTACGTGCCCGGTTACCCATCAGTCGCTGGCAAGACTGGGAGGTCCTGCTTCCGCTTGTTACGGCGCACCCGTACCACGCGTCACATCAACCCAAGGGGGTCCCGGGCATGACGGGCACTCGTATCGCCGCGCTCGGGCACTACCAGCCCGCCAAGGTGCTGACCAACGCCGACCTGGCCGAGCTCGTCGACACCAGCGACGAGTGGATCAGCAGCCGGGTCGGGATCAGGACGCGCCACATGGCCGGCCCGGACGAGCCCGTCGACGAACTCGCCGCGCACGCCGCCGGCAAGGCCCTCGCCGCCGCCGGTCTCGGCCCCGCCGACATCGACCTGGTCCTCGTCGCGACCTCCACGGCGATCGACCGCTCGCCCAACACCGCGGCCCGCGTCGCCGCCCGGCTCGGCATGGCCTCGCCCGCCACCATGGACCTCAACGTGGTCTGCGCCGGCTTCACCCACGCGCTCGCCACCGCCGACCACGCGATCCGCGCGGGAGCCGCCCGGCGCGCCCTGGTCATCGGCGCCGACAAGATGACCGAGGTCACGGACTGGACCGACCGCACGACCTGCGTCCTCGTCGGCGACGGCGCGGGCGCGGCGGTCGTCGAGGCGGTGGAGGAGGGTGCGGAGCCCGGCATCGGGCCGGTGCTGTGGGGCTCGGTCCCGGAGATGGGCCACGCGGTCCGCATCGAGGGCACCCCGCCGCGCTTCGCCCAGGAGGGCCAGTCGGTCTACCGCTGGGCCACCCAGCAGCTGCCCGCCCTGGCCCGCCAGGTGTGCGAGCGATCGGGGCTCGCGCCGGAGGACCTGGCCGGCGTCGTCCTGCACCAGGCCAACCTGCGGATCATCGAGCCGCTCGCCGCGAAGATCGGCGCGGTCAACGCGATCGTCGCCCGCGATGTCGTCGAGTCCGGGAACACCTCGGCCGCCTCGATCCCGCTGGCGCTGGCGAAGCTGGTCGAGCGCGGCGAACTTCCGTCCGGGGCGCCGACCCTGCTCTTCGGCTTCGGCGGCAACCTCTCGTACGCGGGGCAGGTCGTCCGGGTCCCGTAGCTCGCCCTGCCGATGAGGTGCATCGGGACTCGTGATGCGGATTCGGCCGAGATCACGACGGGGCGCATGCCTGGACATGTGCGTCGGTAGACTGTAGACGATAGCCAATCCGCGTTGATCGTCCACGGCGAATCGAGGGGGCCGCGATGTTGTCCGCAGGACTGCCGCAAGGAGCCGTTCCCAGGCTGGAGCGGCCCGGGCCGCTGCGCGACCGGGTCTACGAAGCGCTGCTCGAACTGATCACCACCCGCGCCCTGCGCCCCGGCCAGCACCTCGTCGAGAGCGAGCTCGCCGGCCACCTCGGAGTCTCCCGGCAGCCGGTGCGCGAGGCGCTCCAGCGGCTGAACACCGAGGGCTGGGTGGACCTGCGTCCCGCGCAGGGCGCCTTCGTCCACGAGCCCACCGACGAGGAGGCCGATCAGCTCCTCTCCGTCCGTACGCTCCTGGAGGCGGAGGCCGCCCGGCTCGCCGCCGCGAACTCCGGCTCGGCCGGGATCGCCGCCCTGGAGGAGCTGTGCGTCCGGGGCGAGCAGGCGGTCGCGGACGACGACGTCGATCTCGCGGTGGCGACCAACGCGGCCTTCCACGCCAAGGTCATGGAACTGGCCGGAAACCTCGTCCTGGCCGAGCTGGCCGGCCAGGTCGACCGCCGGGTCCGCTGGTACTACACGCCGGTCGCCCGACAGCGCGGCAAGCAGTCCTGGAAGGAACACCGGGAGCTGATCGACGCGATCGCGGCACGCGACGAGGCACGAGCGACCACGATCATGCGCGCCCACACGGAACACACCCGCGCGACCTACCGCGACCACAGCCAGGGCTGAGGGGGAGAGCGAGGGTCCGCGCCCGCCCCGGACTCACGCTCCGTCACCTCGCCCACGGTGTGTCGCCCTCCGCCGTGGGCCTGCCGGGGCAACTCGCGGCGCCCCGTTCCCCATTCGGCGGAGCCCGGTGGCGAGGGGGTCCGGCCCGCCCTAGCTTCGATCGCGTCGAGGGACATTTCGCACCATGGCGTGGAAACCGTCCGCACCCGCCCCTCGCGTGATCTGGAGGATCGCCATGCGCGTGATACGTGCTGCTTCCGCAGCCCTGCTCGCCACCGCCGCCGTCTCCCTGGCCGCGCCGACGGCCCTGGCCGACGGCATCGCCGGGGGCGACGGCACCGGAAGCAACATCACCTCGTTCGGCTTCTCCGTCTCGCCCTCGACGGTCGCCCCCGGCGGCACGGTCACGCTCAAGTCCGACGGCTGCGAGGTCCCGACCGTCACCGTCTCCTCCGGTGTCTTCGACACCGTCACCCTCGACGAGGGCCACGCGGGCGCGGCCACCGTCGACGCCGACGCCAAGGTCGGCGCGGAGTACCAGGTCACCTTCGACTGCAAGGGCGAGACGGGCACCACCCCGCTCACCATCGCCGGCGGATCCAGCGGCCACTCGACGGGCGGCCATGCCACAGGCGGCCACTCCACGGGCGGTGGCGACATCGGCGGCCACTCCACGGGCGGTGGCGACACCGGCGCGCACAAGGGCGTCAGGGCCGGCTTCGGCGGCGGCGCCGGGCAGCTCGGTACCACCGAGGTGGTCACCGGCACCGCGCTGATCGCGGGCGCGCTCGGCGGCGGCGTTCTGCTGATGCGCCGTCGGGGCGCCGACGGCCGCGCCTGATACGGCTCCTCCGCCCTGGGGTGACGAGGTCCGGGGCGGAGGAGCGCCATCGCGTACATCGGGAGTGCGAATCGTGCAGGGGTCGAGCGGGTCGTCCAGGCGCGGCGCGTGGGGCGTCGTCATCGTCGTCCTGCTCGTGGGGATCCACCTGGTGCGCGGCGGTACGGAGGAGTGGCGCGCCGGAGGCCCCCCTCAGCCGGTCCCCGCCGCGGCCCCTGACCACGCCGCCGCACTCGCCCCGGCGAAGGTCCCCGACCCGCTGCCCGCCTCCCGTCCCTCCCGCGTCCGCGTCCCCGCCGTCCGTATCGACGCGCCGGTCACGTCCGTCGGCCTCGACGCCGAGGGCTGGATCGACACGCCGCCCGCGCACGAGACGAACCTCGCGGGCTGGTTCACCGGCGCCGTCGCCCCCGGTGAGAACGGCACGGCCGTGATCGTCGGCCATGTCGACACCCCGAACGGGCGGGCCGTCTTCTACGACCTCGGGGCGCTGAACAAGGGCCACCGCATCGAGATCGCCCGCAAGGACGGCAGGACGGCGGTCTTCGCCGTGTACGGCATCGAAGTCGTCCCGAAGGAAGGCTTCCCGGCCGAGCGGATCTATCGGAGCACCGGCCACCCCGAGCTGCGCGTCCTCACCTGTGGCGGCGACTTCTCGAAGCAGGGGTACGACGGCAACGTCGTCGTCTCCGCCCGCCTGATCGAGGTGCGCTGACCCCGGCTTTGTCCTCACTCGGGAAAAAGTCGACGCGGATTGCTGCGCAACTTCTTCCCACTCCTGGACACCACTGCTACGTTCCCCTCGAAAGCTCGCCGGAGAGCCCGCAGCACTTCACCAGGGGAGGGGCGCGTGAGACGCATGACGGCACGACCTGCCAACGCGCACCAGGCGCGTCTGCTCCGCTTGCTGCGCGACGGGGGGCCCAACTCCCGTGCCCAGCTGGGTGATCAGATCGACCTCTCCCGCTCCAAGCTCGCCGTCGAGGTCGACCGGCTCCTCGAGACCGGTCTCGTCGTCGCGGACGGCCTCGCCGCCTCCCGCGGCGGTCGCCGTTCGCACAACATCAGGCTCGCTCCCGAACTCCGCTTCCTCGGCATCGACATCGGCGCCACCTCCATCGATGTCGCCGTCACCAACGCCGAGTTGGAGGTGCTCGGGCATCTCAACCATCCGATGGACGTCCGCGAAGGTCCCGTCGCCGTCTTCGAACAGGCCCTGTCCATGGCGGCCAAACTGCGCGCCTCCGGGCTCGCCGAAGGCTTCGACGGAGCCGGCATCGGCGTCCCCGGACCGGTCCGCTTCCCCGAGGGCATCCCGGTCGCACCGCCGATCATGCCCGGCTGGGACGGCTTCCCCGTACGGGAGGCGCTCAGCCAGGAACTCGGCTGCCCGGTCATGGTCGACAACGACGTGAACCTGATGGCCATGGGCGAGCAGCACGCGGGCGTGGCCCGCTCGGTCGGCGACTTCCTCTGCGTCAAGATCGGTACGGGCATCGGCTGCGGCATCGTCGTGGGTGGTGACGTCTACCGAGGTACGACGGGCAGCGCCGGCGACATCGGCCACATCCAGGTGGAACCGGACGGCCGCGCCTGCGCGTGCGGCAACAAGGGCTGCCTGGAAGCCCACTTCAGCGGGGCCGCGCTGGCCCGCGACGCCGAGGACGCGGCGCGCGGGGGCCGGTCGGACGAGCTTGCCGGACGCCTCGCGGCGGCCGGCCGGCTCACGGCGATCGATGTCGCGGCAGCGGCCGCGGCGGGCGATGCCACCGCACTCGCATTGATCCGCGAGGGCGGCAACCGGGTCGGGCAGGTCATCGCCGGACTCGTCAGCTTCTTCAATCCCGGTCTGGTGGTGATCGGCGGCGGGGTCACCGGCCTCGGTCACAACCTCCTCGCCAGTGTCCGCACCCAGGTCTACCGGCAGTCCCTGCCGCTGGCCACCGGCAACCTCCCCATCGTGCTGGGCGAGTTGGGCCCGACCGCCGGCGTCATCGGCGCGGCCCGTCTCATCAGCGACCACCTCTTCTCCCCGGCGTAATCCACTGCCCGGTGGTCTGTGGGCATTCGTTCCTCCCCCGGACTCCGTCCGAGGGGACCCCCAAACGGAACGGGTGGGCACAGACCACCCACCGGCCCGCACACGTCGGCACCACGTCAACTCCACCCGCTCCGGCGCAACCCGCACCCGCCGAGGGGATCTTCGTCATGGCCCCAGAACAGCCGCAAACACCCCTGCTCACCATGTCCGCCATCACCAAGTCCTTCCCCGGTGTCCGCGCCCTCGACGGCGTCGACCTCGAGGTCGCCCCCGGCGAGGTCCACTGCCTCCTCGGCCAGAACGGCGCCGGCAAATCCACCCTCATCAAGGTCCTCGCCGGCGCCCACCAGCCCGACGGCGGCCGGATCACCTGGCGCGGCGACCCCGTCCAGCTCCGCTCCCCGATCGCCGCCATGCGCCTCGGCATCGCCACCATCTACCAGGAACTCGACCTCGTCGAAGGGCTCTCCGTCGCCGAGAACGTCCACCTCGGCCACGAGCCCACCACCGCCGGATTCGTCGTCCGCGGCCGCGCCGCCAGGACGTCCACGGCCGCACTGCTCAAACGGCTCGGCCACCCCGAGATCGACCCCGCCCGCCTCGTCGGCGAACTCTCCGCCGCTCAGCAGCAGATCGTCTCGATGGCCCGCGCCCTCTCCCACGACGTCCGCCTCATCGTCATGGACGAGCCCTCGGCCGCCCTCGACCCGGACGAGGTCGACAACCTGTTCCGTATCGTCGCCGACCTCACCGCCGAAGGCGTCGCGGTCGTCTACATCTCCCACCGGCTGGAGGAGATCCGCCGCATCGGCGACCGGGTCACCGTCCTCAAGGACGGCCGGGCCGTGGCCGGTGGCCTGCCGGCCGCCTCGACGCCCACCCGGGACATCGTCGCCCTGATGACCGGCCGCAACGTCGAGTACGTCTTCCCGCCGCGCCCCGCCGAACTCCCGGCCGCCGCACCCGTGCTTCAGGTTCAAGGGCTCGCCAGGGAAGGCGAGTTCGAGGCGGTCGACCTCGAGCTGCGACCCGGCGAGATCGTCGGCCTCGCGGGACTCGTCGGCTCGGGCCGCTCCGAGATCCTGGAGACGATCTACGGCGCCCGGAAGGCCACCGCCGGACGTGTCGTCGTCGACGGCCGAGCCCTTCGTCCCGGCAGCGTCCGCGACGCCGTGCGCGCCGGCCTCGGACTCGCCCCCGAGGAACGCAAGGCCCAGGGCCTGCTGATGCTGGAGTCCGTCACCCGCAATGTGTCGGTCTCCACGCTCGCCCGCTTCTCGCGCGCCGGCTGGATCGACCGTGACGCCGAACGAGAAGCCGCCCGGGCGGCCACCCGGGAGCTCTCCCTCAGACCCGACAACCCCGACGCCCGCATCCGTACCCTCTCCGGCGGAAACCAGCAAAAGGCCGTCCTCGCACGGTGGTTGCTGCGCGGCTGCCGTGTCCTGCTGCTCGACGAGCCGACCCGGGGCGTCGACGTCGGCGCCCGTGCCGAGCTCTACGCCGTCATCCGCCGACTCGCCGACGACGGCCTCGCCGTCCTCCTCGTGTCGAGCGAGGTACCCGAAGTCCTGGGCCTCGCCGACCGCGTCCTGGTGCTCAAGGAGGGCCGTGTCGTCCATACGGCACCCGCCCGCGAGCTCGACGAACACCGCGTACTCGACCTCGTGATGGAAGGGAGTCCCACGTCATGACGCTGTCCACGGCGAAGAACACCGAGGCGCCTGCGCAGGAGGGCGGTTGGCGCTCGCTCGGTCTGAAGGCCGACGTGCGCAACCTCTCCCTGCTCGGGGTGCTCGCCGTCCTGATCGCGGTCGGCGGCTTCACCAAGCCCGACGAGTTCCTTAGCCCCTCCAACCTCCAACTCGTCCTCACCCAGGCCTCTGTGATCGGGGTCGTCACCGTCGGCATGACCTTCGTCATCACCAGCGGCGGCATCGACCTCTCCGTCGGCGCGATCGTCGCCCTCGCCTCGGTATGGGCGACCACGCTCGCCACCCAGGAGTACGGCTTCGCCGGCATCCTCTTCACGGCCGTCGTCGTGGGCGTGGGCTGCGGCCTGGTGAACGGGCTGCTCATCGCGTACGGCGGCATGGTGCCGTTCATCGCGACGCTCGCGATGCTCGCCTCGGCCCGCGGACTCGCCCTCCAGATCACCGACGGCAGGACCCAGATCGTCACCGTCGACGCCGTCCTCGACCTCGGCATTCCCGACGCCTACATCCTGGGCATCCCGCCGCTGGTCCTCGTCTTCGCCGCCGTCACGGTCGTGGGCTGGCTGGTCCTCAACCGGACCACCTTCGGCCGTCGCACGGTCGCCGTCGGCGGCAACGCGGAAGCCGCCCGTCTCGCCGGGATCGACGTACGCCGCCAGCGCCTCTACCTCTATCTGCTCTCCGGACTGTGCTGCGGCATCGCGGCCTTCCTGCTGATCATCCTGTCCGGCTCGGGCCAGAACACCAACGGCAACCTGTACGAACTGGACGCCATCGCCGCCGCGATCATCGGCGGCACGCTCCTCACCGGCGGCCGCGGCACCATCGTCGGTTCCGTCCTCGGAGTCCTGGTCTTCACCACGATCACCAACATCTTCGCGCTCAACAACCTGCAGAGCGACGTCCAGCAGATCGCCAAGGGCGCGATCATCGTCGCCGCCGTCCTGGTCCAGCACCGCACCGCGCGCCACGGCGAGGCCTGACCCCCTACCCCCGTAACGCCCCCGTACCTCCCTCACCCCCGAAGGGATCCATCGCCATGCCAGAAACCAGCCGCAGAGGACTGCTGTTCGGCACCGCAGCGGTCTCCGCCGGTGCGCTGCTCACCGCCTGCACCAGCAACGAGCCCAGGAACGCCGGGAACACAGCCCCGGCCGCGAGCAACGTCCCGGCCGCCGACGACAAGCCCGGCACCCCCGTCACCATCGGCTTCGCGGGCCCCCAGGCCGACCACGGCTGGCTCAACGCCATCAACCAGAACGCCAAGGACCGGGCGAAGAAGTACTCCGAGGTCACCCTGGAGATCACCGAGGGCTCCAACGACACCGCCACCCAGATCGGTCAGATCCAGACCCTCATCAACAAGAAGGTCGACGTCCTGGTCATCCTGCCCGCCGACGGCAAGGCCCTGACCCAGGTCGGCCTCCAGGCCATGAAGGCCGGCATCCCCGTCATCAACCTGGACCGCATCTTCGCCTCCCCGCAGGCCTACCGCTGCTGGATCGGCGGCGACAACTACGGCATGGGCCTCAACGCCGGCCGCTACATCGGCGAGAAGCTCAAGGACAAGCCGAACGCCACGGTCATCGAGCTCGCCGGCATGGACAGCCTCGAACTGACCAAGCAGCGCACCCAGGGCTTCGACGACGCCCTGAAGAACTACCCGAACATCCGCAAGGTGGCCCGCCAGGCCGCCGACTTCACGGTCGAGTCCGGCCAGGCCAAGATGGCCCAACTCCTCCAGGCCCAGCCGAAGTTCGACGCCCTGTGGAACCACGACGACGACCAGGGCGTCGGCGCGCTGCGCGCCATCGCCCAGGCCGGCCGCAAGGACTTCCTGATGGTCGGCGGCGCCGGCGCCAAGTCCGCCATGGACGCCATCAAGGCCGACGACAGCGTCCTCAAGGCCACGGTCCTCTACCCGCCGACCATGGCGGCCTCCGCCATCGACCTGGCCCGCGCGCTGGGCCAGAAGAAGGGCGTGGGAGGCATGGCCGAGCTGGAGATCCCGGCCTCCATCACCCTCTACTCGGCCGTCGTGACCAAGGACAACGTCGACGAGTACCTGCCCACCGGCTTCAGCTGACCGGCCTCCGGCCGCCCCCACCGCGCAACCGACGAGGAGGAATCCGTATGGAACAGAGGGACAGCGAGGCCGGCGAGGCCACGCCGCCGACACTCGGCATCGGCATGGTCGGGTACGCGTTCATGGGCGCCGCCCACTCCCAGGGGTGGCGCACCGCAGGACGCGCCTTCGACCTGCCGATGCGGCCGGTCCTCGCCGCCGTCGCCGGCCGCGACGCGACCGCCGTCCGGGCCGCCGCCGCGCAGCACGGCTGGGCGGCGGCGGAGACCGACTGGCGAGCCCTCGTCGCCCGCGAGGACGTCCAGTTGGTGGACGTCTGCACCCCGGGCGACAGCCATGCGGAGATCGCCGTCGCCGCCCTGGAGGCGGGCAAGCACGTCCTGTGCGAGAAGCCGCTCGCCAACTCGGTCGCCGAGGCGGAGGTCATGGTCGCCGCCGCCGAGGCGGCGGCCGCCCGTGGCCAGGTCGCCATGGTCGGCTTCAACTACCGGCGGGTACCGGCGATCGCGTACGCCCGCCGGATCGTCGCGGAGGGCAGGCTCGGTGCGCTCCGGCACGTACGGGTCACCTATCTCCAGGACTGGCTCGTCGACCCCGGGTTCCCGCTCACCTGGCGCCTGGAGCGCGAGCACGCGGGATCGGGAGCCCTCGGCGACCTCGGCGCGCACGCCGTCGACCTCGCCCAGTACCTGGCGGGGGAGCTCCTGGTCGGCGTCTCGGCGCTGACCGAGACCTTCGTACGGGAGCGGCCGTTGCTCGCCGGGGTGTCGGCCGGACTCTCCGGGACCGCCGGGGACGGGGCGTACGGGGCGGTGACGGTGGACGACGCGGCGCTGTTCACCGGGCGGCTGGCCTCCGGGGCGCTCGCTTCCTTCGAGGCGACCCGGATGGCCGCGGGCCGCAAGAACGCCCTGCGTCTGGAGATCAACGGAGAGAAGGGTTCGCTCGCCTTCGACCTGGAGCGGCTCAACGAACTCTCCTTCCACGACCACACCGAGCCGGCCGCCTCCGCCGGGTTCCGCCGCATCCTCGTGACCGAGCCGGACCACCCGTATCTGGAGGGCTGGTGGCCGCCCGGTCACGCGCTCGGCTACGAGCACACCTTCGTCCATCAGGCCCGCGACCTGGTCCTCGCGATCGCGTCCGGGACCGGCCCCGCGCCGTCCTTCGCCGACGGGCTCCAGGTCCAGCGGGTGCTGGCCGCGGTGGAGGAGAGCGCGCAGAAGAACGCCGTCTACACCCCCGTTCCGCTCGCACCGCCCGTCTCGCTCGCAGCGCCCGTTCCGCTCTAGGAGGCCGTGACCGTGTCCCGTCCCTTCACCCTCTTCACCGGCCAGTGGGCCGACCTCCCCCTGGAGGAGGTCTGCCGCCTCGCCCGTGACTTCGGCTACGACGGCCTCGAACTCGCCTGTTGGGGCGACCACTTCGAGGTGGACAAGGCGCTGGCGGATCCGTCGTACGTCGACGGCCGCCGCGCCCTCCTGGAGAAGTACGGCCTGAAGTGCTGGGCCATCTCCAACCATCTGGTGGGCCAGGCCGTCTGCGACCATCCGATCGACGAACGCCATCAGGCCATCGTGCCGGCGCGGATCTGGGGCGACGGCGAGCCGGAGGGCGTACGGCGGCGGGCGGCGGGGGAGCTGGCCGACACGGCCCGGGCCGCCGCCGCCCTCGGTGTCGACACCGTCATCGGTTTCACCGGCTCGTCGATCTGGCATCTGGTGGCGATGTTCCCGCCGGTCCCGGAGCGCATGATCGAGCGTGGCTTCGAGGACTTCGCGGAGCGCTGGAACCCGATCCTGGACGTCTTCGACGCCGAGGGCGTGCGCTTCGCCCACGAGGTCCATCCGAGCGAGATCGCGTACGACTACTGGACCACCCGGCGCGCACTGGAAGCAGTGGACCACCGGCCTGCGTTCGGGCTCAACTTCGATCCCAGCCACTTCGTCTGGCAGGACCTGGACCCGGTCGGCTTCCTGTGGGACTTCCGCGACCGGATCTACCACGTGGACTGCAAGGAGGCCCGCAAGCGCCTCGACGGCCGCAACGGGCGACTCGGGTCGCACCTTCCCTGGGGCGACCCGCGGCGCGGCTGGGACTTCGTCTCGGCCGGGCACGGTGATGTGCCCTGGGAGGACGTCTTCCGGATGCTCCGCTCGATCGGCTACGGCGGGCCCGTCTCGGTGGAGTGGGAGGACGCCGGGATGGACCGGCTGACCGGCGCTCCGGAAGCGCTTTCCCATCTCAAGCGCTTCGACTTCGACCCGCCGGCGGCATCCTTCGACGCCGCCTTCGGGGGCGATCGGTAGCCCTCGGACGTTCATGAACGCTGACCGGCGCCCGGTGGCGGCACACGCCACCGGGTCGGTCCGTCCTGCCCGCGAGCGGCTTTGTCCTCTCGCGGTGAAAAGTTCGACAGCACCGACGCACAAGGGCTTTCCGCCGTGGACGAACCCCGCTACGGTCCCTGTGTGCCTGATGTGTACATGACGTAACCGTTGGATTTCGACCAGCGTGACGGCGCACGCCGGTCCCCGGACAACCCGCACACCCGGCCCTACTCCGGAGGACATCCGTGCACAGAAAACGACTCCCACTCAGGAAGTCACTCGCCCTTCTCACCGGCGGTCTGCTCGCCGTCACCTCCTTCGCCCTCGGTGCCCCGCAAGGCTTCGCAGCCGACGCGGACGCCGCCGGCGCCGCGGCAGAGGCCGCCGAGGAGTTCCAGCAGGTCACCCTCGCCAAGGGCGGCGAAGAGGTCGGCGAACCGATGTCGCTCGCCGTACTCCCCGACCGCAGCGTCCTGCACACCTCCCGGGGCGGTGAGCTGCGCCGCACCGACGCCGCCGGCAACACGAAGGTCATCGGCACGATCCCCGTCTACTCCCACGACGAGGAGGGCCTCCAGGGCATCGGGCTCGACCCCGACTTCGCCCAGAACAAGGCCATCTACCTCTACTACGCCCCGCCGCTCGACACCCCCGCCGGCGACGCCCCCAACGACGGAACCGCCGCGGACTTCGCCACGTACGACGGCGTCAACCGACTCTCCCGCTTCACGCTGAAGGCCGACGGCACCCTCGACAACGCCAGCGAGAAGAAGGTCATCGACATCCCCGCCACCCGCGGCATCTGCTGCCACGTCGGCGGCGACATCGACTTCGACGCCCAGGGCAACCTCTACCTCTCGACCGGCGACGACTCCAACCCCTTCGCCTCCGACGGCTTCACGCCCATCGACGAACGCCCCGGCCGCAACCCGGCGTTCGACGCCCGCCGCACCTCCGGCAACACCAACGACCTCCGCGGCAAGATCCTCCGCATCAAGGTCGCCGACGACGGCTCGTACACCGTCCCCGACGGCAACCTCTTCGCGCCCGGCACCGACAAGACCCGCCCCGAGATCTACGCGATGGGCTTCCGCAACCCCTTCCGCTTCAGTGTCGACAAGGCGACCGGCGTGCTGTACGTCGGCGACTACGGCCCCGACGCCGGCGCCGCCGAACCCACGCGCGGACCGGCCGGCCAGGTCGAGTTCGCCCGCATCACGAGGCCCGGCAACTTCGGCTGGCCCTTCTGCACGGGCAACAACGACCCGTACGTCGACTACGACTTCGCCACCAAGGTCTCCAGCGCGACCTTCGACTGCGGGGCGCCCAAGAACGACTCGCCGTACAACACCGGACTCGTCGACCTCCCGCCCGCCGAGCCCGCCTGGATCCCCTACAACGGCGGCTCGGTACCCGAGTTCGGCACCGGATCCGAATCCCCGATGGGCGGACCCGTCTACCGCTACGACGCCGCCTCCACCTCCCCGGTGAAGTTCCCGGAGTCGTACGACGGGGACTTCTTCGCCGGCGAGTTCGGTCGCCGCTGGATCAAGCGCATCGAGCAGGGCGCCGACGGAGCCGTCCAGTCCATCAACCCCGTGCCCTGGACCGGTACCCAGGTCATGGACATGGCCTTCGGTCCGGACGGCGCGCTGTACGTCCTCGACTACGGCACCGCCTGGTTCGGCGGCGACCACAACTCCGGCCTCTACCGCATAGAGAACGCCACCGGCGGCCGCTCCCCGGTGGCCGAGGCGAGCTCCACCAAGACCTCCGGCGTCGCACCCCTGAAGGTCGGCTTCTCCTCCGCAGGCACCACCGACGCGGACGGCGACCCCCTCACGTACAGCTGGGACTTCGGTGACGGCGGCACGTCGACCGCCGCCAACCCGACCTACACCTACCGCAAGAACGGCACGTACACGGCGACCGTGACCGCGAAGGACCCCAGCGGCCGTACCGGCTCCGCCTCCGTCCACGTCGTCGTCGGCAACACCGCGCCCAAGGTCACCCTCGAACTGCCGGCGGAGGGAGCCCTCTTCTCCTTCGGCGACGAGATCCCCTTCAAGGTGACCGTCACCGACCCCGAGGACGGCACGATCGACTGCGCCAAGGTCAAGGTCACCTACGTCCTCGGCCATGACAGCCACGGCCATCCCGTGACCTCCGCCAGCGGCTGCACCGGCACCATCAAGACCTCCGCCGACGGCGGCCACGACGACGACGCCAACATCTTCGCCGTCTTCGACGCCGAGTACACCGACGGCGGAGCCGGCGGCCAGGCCGCCCTCACCACCCACGACCAGGCCAAGCTCCAGCCGCGCCACCGCCAGGCCGAGCACTTCGACGCCCAGAACGGCATCCGGGTGTACGACAAGGCCCCGGCGAACGGCGGACGGACCGTCGGCGACATCAACGACGGCGACTGGATCTCCCTCAAGCCCTACAACCTGAGCGGATCCACCAAGCTCACCGCCCGCGTCTCCTCCGGCGGCGCCGGCGGCTTCCTCGAAGTCCGCACCGGATCGCCCACCGGCCCCCTCCACGGTTCCGCACCCGTACCCGTCACCGGCGGCTGGGAGACCTTCCAGGACATCGACGTACCCCTGCGGAACGTGCCCCGCAGGACCACCGAACTCTTCCTCGTCTTCAAGGGCGGCGCCGGCGCGCTCTACGACGTCGACGACTTCACGCTCTCGAACTCTCCCGTCGACCGGACCGCCAAGCGCGTCCTCGTCTTCTCCCGCACCGCCGGATTCCGGCACGACTCCATCGCCTCCGGCGTCACCGCACTGAAGGAACTCGGCGCCGGCAGCAACATCACCGTCGACGCCACCGAGGAACCCCGCCAGTTCACCACCAACAACCTCGCCCGCTACGACGCCGTCGTCTTCCTCTCGACCACCGGCGACGTTCTCAACGCCGAACAGCAGACCGCCTTCGAGAACTACGTCTCCACCGGCGGCGGTTACATGGGCGTCCACGCCGCCGCCGACACCGAGTACGACTGGGAGTTCTACGGCGGACTCGTCGGCGCCCACTTCGCCTCGCACCCACACATTCAGCCTGCCACCGTCCGCGTCGAGGACCACGACCACCCGGCCACCGCACACCTCGACGGCCCCTGGCAGCGCACCGACGAGTGGTACAACTACCGCACCAACCCCCGCGGTCAGGCCCGGATCCTCGCCACCCTCGACGAGACCACCTACGAGGGCGGCACCATGAAGGGCGACCACCCCATCGCCTGGTGCAAGTCCTACGGCGGCGGACGCTCCTTCTACACCGGCGGCGGCCACACCAAGGAGTCCTACACCGAGCCCGCGTTCCGCCAGCACCTCCTCGGTGGACTGCGCTACGCCACCGGCCAGGTCACGGCCGACTGCCGGCCGCAGACCGGCTACCGCGAGCTCTTCAACGGCGAGACCCGTGAGGGCTGGAAGCAGGCGGGACCCGGCAGCTTCGACGTCGTCGACGGCGAGCTGCGCTCCGTCGGCGGCATGGGGATGCTCTGGTACCAGGCCAAGGAGTTCTCCTCCTACTCCCTCAAGCTCGACTGGAAGACGGCAGGAGACGACAACTCCGGGATCTTCGTGGGCTTCCCCGCCTCCGACGACCCCTGGTCCGCCGTGAACAAGGGCTACGAGATCCAGATCGACGCCACCGACGCCCCCGACCGGACCACCGGAGCCGTCTACGGCTTCAAGTCGGCCGACCTCACGGCACGCGACGCCGTGCTGCGGCCGCCGGGCCAGTGGAACAGCTACGAGATCCGCGTCCAGGGCGAACGGCTCCAGGTGTTCCTCAACGGCGTGAAGATCAACGACTTCACCAACACCGACCCGGTCCGCAGCCTTAAGGACGGCCACATCGGCATCCAGAACCACGGGGCCGACGACCAGGTGTCCTTCCGCAACATCCAGCTCAGGGAGCTCGCCCCGTAGAGCTCCCGCACAGCCGGCGGCGGGCGGGGAGGCGCCGTACCCCCCGCCCGCCGTCTCCACCACCGTCCAGGGAGGCAGGGTCGTGACCACAGGAACACGCACGGGAGTCTGGTTCATCGGAGCGAGAGGCTCCGTGGCCACCACGGCGGTGGCCGGCTGCGCCGCGACCACGGCGGGTCTGCACCCACCGACCGGCATGGTGACCGAGACCGGTCCCTTCTCCGCCGCCGGACTCCCACCCCTGTCCACCCTCGTCTTCGGCGGACACGACACGGCGGCGTGTCCGCTCCCCAAGCGCGCCGAGGAACTCACCGTCGCGGGCGTCCTCCCGCACGGCCTCGCCGCTGCCGTCGCGGCCGAACTGCACGCCGCGGACACGGAGATCCGCCCCGGCGGACCGCTGCCGGGCGACACCCGCGACGAGCAGGAACTCATCACCTCCTTCGCCGCCGATATGACAGACTTCCGGCAGCGGCTGGCATTGAACCGAGTAATCGTCGTGAATGTGGCCTCGACGGAGCCGGCGTCGGGGGGCGCCGAGCTCCCGCCCAGCTCCCTCTACGCGGCCGCCGCACTGCGCGCAGGCTGCCCCTACGTCAACTTCACCCCCTCCACCGGGCTGCTTCACCCCGCCCTCACCGACACCGTCGCTGCGAGCGGACTTCCCCACGCGGGCCGCGACGGCAAGACCGGCCAGACACTCCTGCGCTCCGTCCTCGCCCCGATGTTCCTCCAGCGCGCCCTGACCGTACGGGCCTGGTCCGGCACCAACCTCCTGGGCGGCGGCGACGGCGCCGCCCTCGCGGACCCCGCCGCGGCGGCGGCGAAGAACGCGGGCAAGGAACGCGTGCTCGCGGACGTCCTCGGCCGGGCCCCGGAAGGCGAGGTCCACATCGACGACGTCCCCGCCCTGGGGGAGTGGAAGACGGCCTGGGACCACATCGCCTTCGACGGCTTCCTCGGCTCCCGCATGACCCTCCAGACCACCTGGCAGGGCTGCGACTCCGCCCTCGCCGCCCCGTTGGTGCTCGACCTGGCCCGCCTGACGGCCCGCGCCCACGAGAGGGGCCTCTCCGGCGCCCTGGAGGACCTCGCCTTCTACTTCAAGGACCCCGAGGGCGAGGCCCCCGCGGCGCTGGCGGAACAGTACGCGCGCCTGCTCGCCTTCGCGGGGCGGCTGGGGGATCGCCGGTGAAGGGCCGCGCCGCCTCCTGGGCGGAACTGCTGCGCGTCTCCGCACTGTTCACCGTGCCCGGCGACGCCCTCGCGGGCGCGGCGGCCACCGGCCTGCGACCGAACCGGTCCACTCTCCTCGCCATCGGCTCCTCCCTCTGCCTGTACGAAGCGGGCATGGCGCTCAACGACTGGGCCGACCGCGCCGAGGACGCCGTCGACCGCCCCCACCGCCCGATCCCCTCCGGCCGCATCACCCCCCGCGCAGCCCTCACCGCCTCGGTCGCCCTGACGGCCGCCGGCCTCGGCCTAGCCGCCCGCGCGGGCCGCCCGGCGCTCACGGTCGCCACGGCACTCGCCACGACCGTCTGGGCCTACGACCTCCACCTCAAACACACCCCGGCCGGCCCGGCGGCCATGGCGGGCGCCCGAGCCCTGGACCTCCTCCTCGGCGCTGTCGCGACCTCCGCAACCTCCGCAAGCCCACCCGGAACCCGGTCCCGCGCCGCCGGCCGCACGGGCGCCCCGAATGGCGTCACAGCCCCGACCGACCAGCCGACCCCCGCCGCCCGGCTGACGGCGAGCCCGCGACGCCGCATGCCCACCACGGCCCTCCGTTCAGCCGCCCTGCTGGGCGCCCACATCTATGCGGTCACCGCGGTCTCCCGCCACGAGACCCAGGGCGGCTCGACGCGCACCCCCCTGCTGGCCCTCGCCACGACCCTGGCCGTGGCCGCCGCAGCGGCCGACGCTCCGGCGGACTCGACACCTGACCATCCGGTGGGCTCCACCACGGGCAGCTCGCCCCGCCGTGCCGGGGCGCGAACGCTCGCCGCCCCGGACAGCCGGCCCCGCCCCGCGGAGGCACGCACGCTCACCGCCACAGCCGGCCCCCTCGTCACCGCCGTGCTCGCCGCCGCCTACGCCCGTACCCCCGCCACCCCCCTCCTCCACGCGGCCCTCAACCCGTCACCTCCCCTCACCCAGCGCTCCGTCGGCGCCGGCATCCGTGCCGTGATCCCCCTCCAGGCCACCCTCGCCGCCCGCGCCGGCGCGCCCGGCACCGCCCTCGCCGTCCTCTGCCTCGCCCCGCTCGCCCGCGCCCTCGCCCGGAAGGTCAGCCCCACATGACCAGCCGACCCCCCGCCGTCCGCCTCGGCTACGGCACCAACGGCCTCACGGACCTCCGCCTCGACGATGCCCTCGCCCTCCTCGCCGACCTCGGCTACGACGGCGTCGGACTGACCCTCGACCACATGCACCTCGACCCCCTCGCCCCCGACCTCCCGGCCCGCACCGCCCAGCTGGCCCGGCGCCTCGGATCACTCGGCCTCGGGGTCACCGTCGAGACCGGCGCCCGCTACGTCCTCGACCCGCGCCGGAAGCACGGCCCCTCCCTCCTCGACCCGGACCCCGACGCCCGCGCCGCCCGCACCCGCCTCCTCCTCCGCGCCGTCCGCGTCGCCGCCGACCTCGGTGCCCACGCCGTCCACTGCTTCAGCGGCATCACCCCCACGGCCACCCCCGAGCGGACCGCATGGAAGCGCCTCGCCGAATCCCTCACCCCCGTCCTCGAAGCAGCCGACGCCGCCCGCGTCCCACTGGCCGTCGAACCCGAACCCGGTCACCTCCTCGCCACCCTCGACGACTTCCACACCCTGCGCGGCCTCCTCGGTGATCCGGACCCCCGCCTTCTCGGCCTCACCCTCGACATCGGCCACTGCCAGTGCCTCGAGTCCATGTCCCCGGCCGGCTGCGTCCGTGCCGCCGCCCCGTGGATTCACCACGTCCAGATCGAGGACATGCGACGCGGCGTCCACGAGCACCTCCCGTTCGGCGACGGGGAGATCGACTTCCCGCCCGTCCTCACGGCCCTCGCCGAACTCACCGCCGCCGGGTACCCGGGCCTGACCGTCGTCGAACTGCCCCGCCACTCCCACGCCGGCCCCGAACTCGCCCGCTCCTCCCTCGCGTTCCTGCGCCACCAGCCCACCCCACGGGAGGCCCCGGCATGCTGACCGACTCCGCCCGCGCCTGGCTCGACGAGGCCCTCACCGCCGCCGCAGCGCACACCGCCCTCTGGGAGCTGCGCTTCGCCTCCGCCGGCCGGCACTGCGGCCCCGAGCACGCCGACTCCGCCCGCGTCCTCCTCCTCAAGGCGGCCCGCGCCGACACGGCCGTCCTCACCCGCCTCTACCACCAGGGCTCCACCGCCGAACGCCGCGCCGTCCTCCTCTCCCTCCCCTCACTCGTCACGGGCCCGGAGGCCCTGCCCCTGGTCGAGGACGCCCTGCGCACCAACGACACCACCCTTCTCACCGCCGCCCTCGGCCCCTACGCCGCCTCCCATCTCGCCCCGCACACCTGGCGCCACGCCGTCCTCAAGTGCCTCTTCACCGGCGTCCCCGTCGACGTCGTCGCCGACCTGCCCCACCGGGCCCGCGGCGACGCCGAACTCGCCCGGATGCTCACCGACTACGCCGCCGAACGCACCGCCGCCGGCCGCCCCGTACCAGCCGACCTCCACCGCGTCCTCTCCCTCACCGCCCCCACCGAGGAGTCCTGATGCGCATCTTCGACCCCCACATCCACATGTCCTCGCGCACCACCGACGACTACCGGGCGATGTACGACGCCGGCGTCCGCGCCCTGGTCGAACCCTCCTTCTGGCTCGGCCAGCCCCGCACCTCACCCGCCTCCTTCCTCGACTACTTCGACTCCCTCCTCGGCTGGGAACCCTTCCGCGCCGCCCAGTACGGCATCGCCCACCACTGCACCCTCGCCCTCAACCCCAAAGAGGCCAACGACCCCCGCTGCACCCCCGTTCTCGACGCCCTGCCCCGCTACCTCGTCAAGGACAACGTCGTCGCCGTCGGCGAGATCGGCTACGACTCCATGACCCCGGCCGAGGACACCGCCCTCGCCGCCCAGCTCCAGCTCGCCGCCGACCACGGCCTGCCCGCCCTCGTCCACACCCCGCACCGCGACAAGCTCGCCGGCCTGCGCCGCACCCTCGACGTCGTCCGCGAATCCGCACTCACCCCGGACCGCGTCCTGCTCGACCACCTCAACGAGACCACCGTCAAGGAAGCCGCCGACAGCGGCGCCTGGCTCGGCTTCTCCATCTACCCCGACACCAAGATGGACGAGGACCGCATGGTCGCCGTCCTCAAGGACCACGGCATGGAGCGCGTCCTCGTGAACTCGGCCGCCGACTGGGGCAAGAGCGATCCGCTCAAGACCCGCAAGGTCGGCGACGCCATGCTCGCCGCCGGATTCTCCGCCGACGACGTCGACCAGGTGCTGTGGCGCAACCCCGTCGCCTTCTACGGCCTCAGCGGCCGCCTCCGGCTCGACCCCCCTTCACCCGACACCTCCCATCAGGGCAACTCCATCCTGCGCGGCGGGGAATGAGGCGGGCCCGCCGATGCGCTTCCGCCACCCCGACGGCTCCACCGTCCACCTCGCCTACTGCACCAACGTCCACCCCGCCGAGACCCTCGAAGGGGTCCTCGCCCAACTCCGCGACCACTGCGAACCCGTCCGCCGGCGCCTCGGCCGCGACCGGCTCGGCATCGGCCTCTGGCTCGCCCGGGACGCCGCCCGCTCCCTGCTCACCGACCCGGCCTCCCTGCGCGCCCTGCGCGCCGAGATCGACCGCCGCGGCCTCGAGGTCGTCACCCTCAACGGCTTCCCCTACGAGGGCTTCGGCGCCGAAGAGGTCAAGTACCGCGTCTACCAGCCGGACTGGACCCGCTCCGAACGTCTCGCCCACACCACCGACCTGGCCCGCCTCCTCGCCGCCCTCCTCCCCGACGACATCAACGACGGCACCATCTCCACGCTGCCGATCGCCTGGCGCACCCCCTTCGACTCCCGCGCCGCGGACACTGCCCACACCGCCCTGACCACCCTCGCCGAACGCCTCGACGCCCTTGAGGAACTCACCGGGAAGTCCGTCCGGATCGGACTCGAGCCGGAACCCGGCTGCACCATCGAGACCACAGCGGACGCGATCGCCCCGCTCACCGCCCTCTCAAGCCCCCGCATCGGCGTCTGCGTCGACACCTGCCATCTCGCCACCTCCTTCGAAGATCCGCACACCGCGCTGAACGCCCTCGGCGCCGCCGACGTCCCCGTCGTCAAGACCCAGCTCTCGGCCGCCCTGCACGCCGAGCACCCCCACCTCCCCGAGGTCCGCGCCGCGCTGGCCGAGTTCGCCGAACCCCGCTTCCTCCACCAGACCCGCACCCGGACCGCCGCGGGACTACGCGGCACCGACGACCTGCCCGAAGCCCTCGCGGGCCGCTCGCTCCCCGACGGCGCCCCCTGGCGCGCCCACTTCCACGTCCCCCTGCACGCCCCACCGGCGCCCCCGCTCACCTCCACCCTTCCCGTACTCCGGACGGCGCTCGCCCTGCTCGTCGGCGGCCCCCGACCGCGCACCCACCACCTGGAGGTCGAGACCTACACCTGGCAGGCACTCCCGGCCGACCGGCGCCCCCGCACCCGCGCCCGCCTCGCGGACGGCATCGCAGCCGAACTCGCCCTGGCCCGTGACCTGTTGACCGACCTCGGCCTCAAGGAGCTCCCATGACCAGCCCCCGGAGCGACACCCGACCCACCCCCCTTCTGGTCCTCGACGTCGTCGGTCTCACCCCCCGCCTCCTGGAGCACATGCCCCGCCTCCGGGCCCTCGGCCGAACCGGCTCACAAGCCGCTCTCTCCACCGTCCTGCCGGCCGTCACCTGTACCGCCCAGTCCACCTTCCTCACCGGCACCCTCCCGTCCGAACACGGCATCGTCGCCAACGGCTGGTACTTCAGAGAACTCGGCGACGTCCTCCTGTGGCGCCAGCACAACGGCCTCGTCTCCGGCGACAAACTCTGGGACGCCGCCCGGCGCGCCCACCCCGGCTACACCGTGGCCAACATCTGCTGGTGGTACGCCATGGGCGCGGACACCGACATCACCGTCACCCCCCGCCCCGTCTACTACGCCGACGGCCGCAAGGAACCCGACTGCTACACCCGGCCCCCGGCCCTCCACGACGAACTCACCGAAAAACTCGGCACCTTCCCCCTCTTCCACTTCTGGGGCCCGGGAGCGGACCTGGTCTCCAGCCGGTGGATCATCGACGCCACCCGCCACATCCTGCGCACCCGCCACCCCGACCTGGCCCTCTGCTACGTTCCGCACCTCGACTACGACCTCCAGCGGTACGGCCCGGACGACCCGCGCGCCTTCCACGCGGCGGCCGAACTCGACACCGCTCTCGCCCCCCTTCTCGACGACGCCCTGGCCGAAGGCCGGACGATCGTCGCCCTCTCCGAGTACGGCATCACCCGTGTGAACCGTCCCGTCGACATCAACCGCGCCCTGCGCCGCGCAGGTCTGCTGGAGGTCCACACCCAGGACGGCATGGAGTACCTGGACCCGATGACCTCCCGCGCCTTCGCGGTCGCCGACCACCAACTCGCCCATGTCTACGTCCGACGCCCCGAAGACCTGGACGCCGTCCGCGAGACCCTCGCCGGACTCCCCGGCATCGAGCGACTCCTCGACGACGAGGGCAAGAAGGAGCACGGCCTCGACCACCCCCGCTCCGGGGAACTCGTCGCCCTCGCCGATCCCGACGCCTGGTTCACGTACTACTACTGGCTCGACGACGCCAAGGCGCCCGACTTCGCCCAGCTCGTCGAGATCCACCGCAAACCCGGCTACGACCCCGTCGAGCTGTTCATGGACCCGCACGATCCATACGTACGGATCAAGGCGGCGAAGGCGATCGCCCGCAAGAAGCTCGGTATGCGCTACCGGCTGGCGGTGGTCCCCCTCGACCCCTCACCTATTCGCGGCAGCCATGGCCGCCTCCCCACGAGCGATGACGAAAGTCCGCTCATTCTGTGCTCCACCCCCCGCGCTGTAAGCGGCCGTGTCGCGGCCACCGATGTGAAGTCCCTCTTGCTCCGACTGGCCGGTCTCCACTGACCGGACTCCAGTGAAGCAGACCCGACCGACAACGAGGAGTTATCCACAGATGAGCCGCACCCGCCGTATCCACAGCACCCCCGCCGACCCCGAACTCACCCACAAGCTCAGCAGACGGAACATGCTCGGCGTCGCCGCCGGCGCCACCGCCGCAGCTCTCCTCGGCGCGACAGCCCCCACCGCGGCCGCCGCGGAAGCCGGAGCCGAGGCCGTGGCCGCCGACCGAGGCCACGGCCGTCCCGTCCTGCCTCCCGGCCGCCTCGGCATCCAGCTCTACTCCCTGCGCGACAAGGTGGCCACGCTCGGCTTCGCCGCCGTCTTCGCCGAGCTGAAGAAATACGGCTACGACGAGGTCGAGTTCGCCGGCTACAGCCAGGGCTCGGCCGGCCCCATCACCCTCGCCGAACTGAAGAAGCTCACCCGCGACCACGGCCTGCGCGGCATCGGCAGCCACGTCGGCTACTCCTCCTCCGACCCCGCCGCGTACACCTTCGCCCAGAACCTCGACCGCGTCCTCGACGACGCCCAGGCCCTCGGCCTCCCGCACATCGGCACCGCCTCCGGCCCCTGGCGCTACGGCGCCACCGTCGACGGCTGGAAGCGCTGCGCCGAGGAGTTCAACCACTACGGCGCCGAGGCGAAGAAGCGCGGCATGAAGTTCTACCAGCACAACCACGCCGAGGAGTTCTCCTTCGCCACCGACCGCCCGGACGTCCGCCTCTACGACGTCCTGCTCGCCGAGACCGACCCCGAGCTGGTCCACCTCGAAATGGACATCTACTGGGCGCACGTCGCCCAGTTCCGCTTCTCCCGCCGCGTCGACGGCACCCCCGCCCCCTTCGACCCGCTCGACTACGTCCTCGACCAGCCCCACCGCTATCCGCTCTTCCACGTCAAGGACGGCGAACACGACGACTCCGTCCGCGACGGCTACCGTATGGCGGACGTCGGGGACGGAGACATCGACTACCGGCGCTTCATCTCGGCGGTGAACCGCACCCAGCACGGGTACCGCTCCCACCACTGGCAGGCCGAACACGACAACCCGGTCGAGTCGTTCGCCTTCGCCCGCAAGTCCAGCGCGCACCTCCACTCCCTGCGCGAGAAGGACTGCTGACCAGGGCGGCCACCCCGCTCACGCGTCCCGGCTGATCGGCCGCGGGTTCGCCGCCACCCGGCGGGCCCGCGGCCGTCCCGGCGGATGCAGGAAGATCGCCACGAAGCCGGCGAACAGCGAGATCGACCCGGCGAGCAGGAACGCGCCCGAGTAGTCCCAGGCCGCGACCACGACCGCGCCCATGCCCGAGCCGAGCAGCCCCGACACCAGCTTGGAGCTGTAGACCAGGCCGTAGTTGGAGGCGTTGTTGTTCTCCCCGAAGTAGTCGGCCGTCATCGCCGCGAACATCGGGAAGATCGCACCGCCACCGAAGCCGGAGATGCTCGAGAACACCAGGAACAGCGGCAGGTTGTGGATCGTGCCGGACCACAGGATGCCGTACTGGGCGAGACCGAGGACGATGCAGACGAAGATGAGGCACTGCTTGCGGCCGTAGCGGTCGGAGAGCCAGCCGATCACGCCGCGCCCGGTGCCGTTCACGATCGCCTTCAGCGACATCGCGGTCGCCACGATCCCGCCCGCGAAGCCCGCCTCGTCGCCGAACGGCACCTGGAAGGCGATCCCGAAGATGTTGACGCCCGAGGTGCACAGCAGACAGAACCACATCAGCGCGACCCGCCCGGTCCGCCAGGCCTCGATCGGCGTGTACTGCTTCACCGCCGGCGGGTTCTTGTCCAGCGCCCTGCGTGCCCGCGGGTCGTCCGGCTTCCGCAGCGGATCCACCTGCGCCGGCCACCAGTTCTTCGGCGGGTCCTGGAAGAAGTACCCCGCCACGGCCACCATCGCCGCCAGGAAGAGCCCGACGGCCACCAGCACCCAGCGGAAGTTCGTCAGATCCATGTATCCGGTGAAGATGAAGACGAACGGCACCGACCCGTACGCGAATCCGCCGTTGACGAACCCCGTCTTCCCGCCCTTCCGCTCCGGATACCACTTGCCGACCATGTTGACGCAGGTCGCGTAGACCATGCCCGCGCCCATGCCACTGAACATGCCGAAGCCGATGTACGCGACGACCACATGGGGCGCGTACGCGAGGGAGACGTAGCCGAGCAGGGTGCCGACGGCGCCCAGCATCATCGCCCAGCGGGCCGGCAGCTTCCCGCTCTCACGCAGCTTGCCGGCCGGGAAGGCCACCGCGGCCTGGAAGAACACCCAGACCCCGAGCATCCAGAAGATGTGCGCGCTGCTCCAGCTGTGCGCGGTGTGCAGGGTCTCCTCGGCGGAGGCGAACGCGTACTCCGCCGAGCTGATGCCCATCATGCCCACCCAGGGCAGGATGACCATCCACTTGCGTGTGCGGCCCATCAGGTCGATGTCGGACTCGCCCAGCCGGTATGTGCGGCCGTTGGCGTCCGTCACCTCCCTGTAGGGGAGGGAGGTGGTGATGTCGGTTGTCGTCATGGAGATCGAACCCCTTGCGTGGAAGAAGTCTGGCCAGCGCCCCCTGTCCGTTCCCTTCGCACCGGGGCTCGCGGCGAGCGGTCACCGCGAGCCCCGTGGGTCGAGCTGTCGCTCAGCTCATCGACCGCCCCCCAACCCCGCCCTCGTCCAGCAGCCCCGCCGCCCGGGCCCACCGGTACTTCGCACCGAGCACCGCCACGGGCAGCTCGGTCGTGTACGGATAGGCCACGACGCCCCGCTCGAAGAGGTACTGGCAGGCCTCCTCGACCTCGACGTCGCCCGCGAGCGAGGCCACCACCGGCTTCTCGATGCCCCGCTCCCGGAACTCCGCCACCACGCGCGCGGTGAGCTCGGCGAAGACCATCGGGGGAGTGACGATGGTGTGCCAGTAGCCGAGGACGAGCGCGTGGATCCGTGGATCCTCCAGGCCGAGCCTGATCGTGGCCTCGTACGTCGACGGCGGCTCGCCGCCCGTGATGTCGATGGGGTTGCCGGACGCCCCGAAGGGCGGGATGAACGCCTTGAAGGCGGCGTCCAGGTCGTCCGGGATCTCCATCAGCCGCAGTCCGTTGTCGACGATCGCGTCCGACAGCAGCACCCCCGACCCGCCGGCGCCGGTGATGACGACCACGTTGTCCCCCCGCGGAGCCGGCAGGACGGGCAGGGCCCGCGCGTACTCCAGCATGTCGCTCAGCCCCGGGGCCCGGATCACCCCCGCCTGCCGCAGGATGTCGTCGTACACCGCGTCGTCACCCGCGAGCGCGCCCGTGTGCGAGCCCGCCGCCTTCGCCCCGGCGCTGGTCCGCCCCGCCTTGAGGACGACCACCGGCTTCTTCGGCACCGTCAGCCTGGCCGCCTCGACGAAGGCCCGCCCGTCCTTGAGGTCCTCCAGGTGCATGGCGATGCACTCGGTACGGGGATCCTCGCCGAACCAGGTCAGCAGATCGTCCTCGTCGATGTCCGACTTGTTGCCGAGCCCGACGATGGCCGACACTCCCGTCCGCGTGGTGCGGGCGAAGCCGAGGATCGCCATCCCGATCCCGCCCGACTGCGAGGTCAGTGCCACGCCACCCTTGACGTCGTACGGGGTGCAGAAGGTGGCGCACAGGTCCTGCCAGGTCGAGTAGTACCCGTAGATGTTCGGACCCAGGAGCCGAATTCCGTACCGCTCGGCCACGGCGACGATCTCGTCCTGGAGCGCGTGCTCACCTGTTTCGGCGAAGCCGGACGGAATGAGCACCGCGTTGGGGATGCCCTTGCGACCCACCTCCTCCAGCGCCGACGCCACGAACGGAGCGGGGATCGCGAAGACCGCCACATCCACCTCACCGGGAACGTCCGTGACACTCTTGTACGCCTTGCGGCCCAGAATGTCATCGGCCCGGGGGTTCACCGGATGGATCTCGCCCGGGAAGCCGCCGTCGATGAGGTTGCGCATCACCGAATTGCCGATCTTCCCCTGCTCGTTGGAGGCCCCGATCACGGCCACCGCACTCGGCTGCATCAGCCGCCGCATCGACCGCAGGATCTCCTCACGGCCGAACGTCCGGCGTGGTGTGGGTACTTCGGTGGCGAGGATGACGCGGATGTCGGCCGCCGTCGCGCCCTCGGGCGTGGCGATCACCGGGTTCAGGTCGACCTCGGCGATCTCCGGGAAGTCGGTGACCAGTCGGGACACGCGCCGGATCTGCTCGGCGAGCGCCCACCGGTCCACGGCCGGCGCCCCGCGCACTCCGCGCAGGATCTCCGCCGCTCGGATCGAGTCGAGCATCGACGCCGCCTCGTCGGCGGAGACCGGCGCGAGCCGGAAGGTGACGTCCTTCAGTACCTCCACCAGCACTCCGCCGAGCCCGAAGGCGACGACCTTCCCGAAGGCCGGATCGGTGACGGCCCCGACGATGACCTCCTGGCCGGGCGGGAGCAGCTGCTGCACCTGGACCCCGTCGATGCGGGCGTCCGGAGTGTAGGCTCGGGCGTTCTCGACGATCCGGCAGAACGCCTCACGGACCTGCGACGGGCCCTCCACGCCGACGACCACGCCACCCGCGTCGGTCTTGTGCAGGATGTCGGGGGAGACGATCTTCAGGACCACCTTGCCGCCGAGCCGGTCTGCCTGGGCCACCGCCTCGTCGACGTCGCGGGCGAGTGCCTCGCCGGGCACGGCGATCCCGTACGCGTCGGCGATCACCTTCCCCTCGGGCGCGGTGAGCGCGGTCCGTCCCTCGGCCCGTACGGTGTCGAGCACCTCCCGTACCGCCCGCTGATCGAAGCTGTGCGCTGTGCTCCGTGCTGTGCTCTGCGCCATGACTAGATCACCCCGCTTGTCTTCAGCAGCCGCAGCTCCTCGTCTCCGAGCCCGAGCTCGCCGATGTACACCTCTTCGTTGTGCTCGCCGAGCAGCGGTGATGTGACCACGTCCACCGGGGAGTCGGAGAGCTTGAGCGGGGAGCCGACCGTGGTGAAGCTGCCGCGTTCGGGGTGGGCGACCTCGACCACCATCTCGTTGGCGACCAGCGAGGCGTCCTCGATGATCTCCTTCGTGGACAGGATCGGACCGCACGGAATGCCGCGGGCGTTCAGCAGCTCCAGCACCTCCCACTTGGGCAGGGTCGAGGACCATTCCTCGATCAGCTGGAACATCTTGGAGAGTTGGGGCAGCCGGGCCTCCGGCGTCGCCCATTCCGGGTCCCCGGCGAGCTCGGGCCGGCCGATCAGCTCCGCGATCGGGGCCCAGCCGACGGGCTGGACGATGACGTACACGTAGTCGTTCGGACCACCGGGGGCGCACCGCACCGCCCACCCCGGCTGGCCTCCGCCGGAAGCATTACCCGAACGGGGGACTTCCTCGCCGAAATCTTCGTTGGGATACTCGGAGAGCGGTCCGTGGGACAACCTCTGCTGGTCCCGCAGCTTCACCCGGCACAGATTCAGCACCGCGTGCTGCATCGCGACGTTCACCCGCTGCCCCCGCCCGGTGTTCTCGCGCTGGAAGAGCGCCGCGAGGATCCCGGCCACGGCGTGGACGCCGGTGCCGGAGTCACCGATCTGGGCGCCCGTCGCCAGCGGCGGCCCGTCCTCGAACCCCGTGGTGGCCATCGAGCCGCCCATGGCCTGAGCGACGACCTCGTACGCCTTGAAGTCGGTGTACGGGCCGTCCCCGAACCCCTTGATGGAGGCATAGACGATTCGTGGATTGATCTCCTGGATGCGCTCCCAGGTGAAGCCCATCCGGTCCACGGCCCCCGGGCCGAAGTTCTCGACCATGACGTCGCTGCGGCGGATCAGCTCGGTGAGGAGCTCCTTGCCGCGTTCGGTCTTGGTGTTGAGGGTGATGCTCCGTTTGTTGCAGTTGAGCATCGTGAAGTAGAGCGAGTCGACGTCCGGGATGTCCCGCAGCTGCTTGCGGGTGATGTCACCGGACGGAGCCTCCAGCTTCACCACGTCCGCGCCGAGCCAGGCGAGCAGCTGGGTGGCGGACGGACCGGACTGCACATGCGTCATGTCGAGGACGCGGATGCCTTCGAGAGCCTTGGTCATGATGAAGACCCCTCACTTGTACATGGTCTGGTTCATGGTTCCGGGTGCGTACGCGTCGGGGTCGACCCAGACGTTGATCAGGGAGGGCAGCCCGGACTCGCGGGCGCGGCGCAGCGCCGGGCCGATGTCGGCGGGGTCCCGCACCTCCTCGCCGTAACCGCCCAGCATCTGCGCGAACTTGTCGTAATGGACGTCACCGAGGGTGTTGCCGACCCGCTCGCGTTCCAGGCCGTACTTCTGGGCCTGGCCGTAACGGATCTGGTTCATCGAGGAGTTGTTGCCGACGATGCCGACGAAGGGGAGGTCGTAGCGGACGAGGGTCTCGAAGTCCCAGCCGGTGAGGGAGAACGCGCCGTCACCGAAGAGCGCCACCACCTCCTTGTCCGGCCGCGCCTGCTTGGCGGCGAGGACGAAGGGGATGCCGACACCGAGCGTGCCGAGCGGCCCCGGGTCCATCCAGTGCCCGGGTGACTTGGGCTGCACGACCTGACCGGAGAAGGTGACGATGTCCCCGCCGTCTCCGATGTAGATGGAGTCCTCGGTCAGGAAGTCGTGGATCTCGCTGACCAGACGGTACGGGTGGATCGGCGAGGAGTCCGAGCGCAGCTGCGGCAACCGCTTGTCCAGCGCGGTCTGCTCGGCGGTGCGCAGCTCCTCGAGCCACGCCTTGCGCTTGATGGCGCCGCCGTTGAGCCGGCCGCTCGCCGCCTCCGTCGCCGACTTCAGGATCAGCCCCGCGTCGCCGACGATCCCGAGGTCGATGTCCCGGTTCTTGCCGACGGTCCGGTAGTCCAGGTCGATCTGGACGACGGTGGCGTCCGGGGAGAGCCGCTTGCCGTAGCCCATCCGGAAGTCGAAGGGGGTGCCGACGATGACGATGACATCCGCGTTGGAGAAGGCGTAACGCCGGGAGAGCTGGAAGTGGTGCGGATCGCCGGGCGGCAGCGTGCCCCGCCCCGCCCCGTTCATGTACGCGGGGATGTTGAGCGTCCGTACGAGCTCGACGGCCGCGTCCGTGGCCCGCGTCGTCCAGACCTGGCTTCCCAGCAGGATCGCCGGCTTCTCGGCGTGCACCAGCAGATCGGCGAGCCGCTCGACCGCCGCGGGGTCGCCGGCGCTGCGGGTGGACGCCCGGTACTGCCCGGCCTCGGGCACCCGCGCCTTCTCCACCGGGACGCTGGCGTCCAGGACGTCGCGCGGGATCTCCAGGAAGGAGGGCCCCGGCGCGCCGTGGTAGCACTCACGGAACGCCATGGAGACCATGTCCGCCGCCCGCGCCGTGTCCGGCACGGTCGCGGCGAACTTGGTGATGGGCGTCATCATGTCGACGTGCGGCAGGTCCTGCAGCGAGCCCATCTTGTGCTGGGTGTGGGCTCCCTGACCACCGATCAGGAGCATGGGCGATTCGGCGCGGAAGGCGTTGGCGACGCCGGTGACCGCGTCGGTGGTCCCGGGCCCCGCGGTGACCACCGCGCAGCCGGGCTTGCCGGTGATCCGGGCGTAGCCGTCGGCGGCGTGCGCGGCCACCTGTTCATGGCGTACGTCGACGACTTCGATGCCCTCGTCGACACAGCCGTCGTAGATGTCGATGATGTGGCCGCCGCAGAGCGTGTAGATGCGGTCGACGCCTTCCGCCTTGAGGGCCTTGGCGACCAGATGTCCACCGGAGATGCGTTCTTGCTGAGGCTGCTGGCTGTCGTCGGGCATGGCGAAGTCCTGTCCCTTCGTAGGGGGTTGAGGTGCTGTCGCGGTCGATTGCATACAGTCGACGAATACTGTATGAAGCTTGTTATCCCGCATCGCCCGGATGGTGTCCAGGGGGTGTGCGGCACTTTCGAGACAGGGAGCCGAGATGGACCTGTACGAGCACCAGGCACGAGAACTCTTCAAGACCTACGGCATCGCGGTCCCCGACGCGGCCGTGGTCGACCACCCCCGCGAAGCCCGCCACGCCGCCGAACGCCTCGGCGGGCGCGTCGTGGTCAAGGCGCAGGTGAAGACCGGGGGCCGGGGCAAGGCGGGCGGCGTCAAGCTCGCCGCCGACCCCGCGGCCGCCGAGATCACGGCCCGTCAGATTCTGGGCATGGACATCAAGGGCCACACCGTGCACCGGGTGATGCTGGCCCAACCCGTCGACTTCCAGGACGAGTTCTACGTGAGCTACGTCCTCGATCGCGCGGCCGGGACCTTCCTCGCCATCGCCTCGGCCGAAGGCGGCATGGACATCGAGGAGGTCGCCGCCACCCGCCCCGAAGCCGTCGCCCGGATCCCCGTCGACCCCGCCGAAGGCGTCACCGAGGCCAAGGCCGCCGAGATCGCCGCCACGGCCGGCCTCCCCCCGGACGCAGCGGACGTGCTGCGCCGCCTCTGGCAGGTCCTCGTCCGCGAGGACGCCCTCCTCGTCGAGGTCAATCCTCTCGTCCGTACCGTCGGGGGCGCGATCCTCGCCCTCGACGGCAAGGTCACCGTCGACGACAACGCCGCTTTTCGCCAGGCCCGTTGGGGCGAAGCGACCGACGCGCCCGCAGCTCCGGCCGAGGGCCACACGCTCGAAGTCGAGGCCAGGGCCAGGGGCCTCAACTACGTCAAGCTCGACGGTGAGGTCGGCATCATCGGCAACGGCGCCGGACTCGTCATGTCCACCCTCGACGTCGTCGCCGGCCAAGGCGCCCGCCCCGCCAACTTCCTCGACATCGGCGGCGGCGCCTCCGCCCAGGTCATGGCCGACGGCCTCGACGTGATCCTCTCCGACCCCGACGTCAGCGCCGTACTCGTCAACGTCTTCGGCGGGATCACCGCCTGCGACGCCGTCGCCGAAGGCATCGTCCAGGCCCTCGAATCCGTCCACCTCACCAAGCCGCTCGTCGTACGCCTCGACGGCAACAACGCGGCACGCGGCCGGGCCGTCCTCGACGCCCGCGCCCACCCCCTGGTCGAACAGGTCACCACCATGGACGGCGCCGCCGCCCGCGCAGCCCAGCTCGCCACCCGCCGAAGCGCCCGCTCAACCACCCGCTGAAGGGATGTGAACACCATGGCCGTCTTTCTGACCAAGGAGAGCAAGGTCCTCGTCCAGGGCATGACGGGAGCCGAGGGCATGAAGCACACCCGCCGCATGCTCGCCGCCGGCACGGACATCGTCGGCGGAGTCAATCCGCGCAAGGCCGGCAGCACCGTCGATCTCGACGGACGCGCGATCCCCGTCTTCGGCTCCGTCCACGAAGGGATGGACGCCACCGGCGCGGACGTCACGGTCGTCTTCGTCCCGCCGCCGTTCGCGAAGGCGGCCGTCATCGAAGCCGTCGACGCGGGGATCGGCCTCGCCGTCGTCATCACCGAAGGCATCCCCGTCCACGACACCGTGGCGTTCCAGGCGCACGCCCGCGCCCACGGCACCAGGATCATCGGCCCCAACTGCCCCGGCCTCATCAGCCCCGGCCAGTCCAACGCGGGCATCATCCCCGCCGACATCGCCGCCAAGCCCGGCCGGATCGGACTCGTCTCCAAGTCCGGCACGCTCACCTACCAACTCATGTACGAGCTGCGGGAGTACGGCTTCTCGTCGGCCGTGGGCATCGGCGGCGACCCGGTCGTCGGCACGACCCACATCGACTGCCTCACCGCGTTCGAGGCCGACCCCGACACCGATCTGATCGTGATGATCGGCGAGATCGGGGGCGACGCCGAGGAGCGCGCGGCCGCGCACATCGCCGCGCACATCACCAAACCCGTCATCGCCTACATCGCCGGCTTCACCGCCCCCGAAGGCAGGACGATGGGCCATGCGGGCGCCATCGTCTCCGGATCGTCCGGTACGGCCGAGGGGAAGCGGAAGGCGCTGGAAGCGGCAGGGGTACGGGTCGGCTCCACGCCCACCGAAACCGCCGGACTCGTCCTCGCCCGGCTGGCGGCCACCGAGGGCCCCCTCCAGAATTGACGCGGCCCCCGCGCACCGCCCGCCATCACGCCCCCCAGCTATCGCACCGCCCACCCCCCGCGCCCCCAGCCATCGCCCTCCCGCCCCGACTGTGCACCGAGAGCGGAGAACCCTTCATGGCACCCACGCCAGCGCCCACCCCGGACTCCACAACACCCTCCACCCCGGATCCCACGACACCCCCCACCCTCACCCTCAAGCCCGGCACCGCCTGGTCCGACGCCTGGCAGCGCTGTCTGACCACCGCCCCCGAGGCGTTCCGCGACGACAGCGTCCGCAACCTCTGGGCCGGCACCTGGCAGGCGGACGGCCGCCCGCTCCCCGCCATCAGCCCCGTGGACGGCAGCCCCATCGCCGGCCCGCCGCGCCTCGACGCCACCATCGCCCATCAGGCCGTACGCGCCTCGCTCGACCAGCACCGCGCCTGGCGGCACATCCCGCTGCCCGAGCGCAGGGCCCGCGTCGCCGCCACCCTCGACGCGCTCACCGCACACCGCGAGCTGCTCGCCCTCCTCCTCGTCTGGGAGATCGGCAAGCCGTGGCGGCTCGCCCAGGCCGACGTCGACCGCGCGATCGACGGGGTGCGCTGGTACGTCGACGGCATCGACCCCATGCTGGCCGGCCGCTCCCCGCTGCCCGGCCCCGTCTCCAACATCGCCAGCTGGAACTACCCGATGTCCGTCCTCGTCCACGCCATGCTCGTCCAGGCGCTGGCCGGCAACGCCGTCATCGCCAAGACCCCGACCGACGGAGGCCTCGCCTGCCTCACCCTCGCCTCCGCGCTCGCCGCCCGCGAGGGCATCCCGATCACCCTCGTCAGCGGCAGCGGGGGCGAACTCTCCGAGGCCCTCGTGCGCGCCCCCGAGATCGGTTGCGTCTCCTTCGTCGGCGGCCGCGACACCGGCGCCCGGATCGCCACCGCGGTCGCCGACCTGGGGAAGCGCCACATCCTGGAGCAGGAGGGCCTCAACACCTGGGGCATCTGGAACCACTCCGACTGGCCCGCCCTCACCTCCGTCATCCCCAAACTCTTCGACCACGGAAAGCAGCGCTGCACCGCCTACCCCCGCTTCGTCGTCCAGCGCACCCTGTTCGCCGACTTCCTCGCGGCCTACCTGCCACCCGTCCGCGGCATCCGCTTCGGCCACCCGCTCGCCGTCGAGCACCCGGAGGACGATCTCCCCGACCTCGACTTCGGCCCGCTCATCAACGCCGCCAAGGCCAAGGAGCTCGGCGACCAGGTCGCCGAGGCCGTCGACCGCGGCGCGATCCCGCTCCACCAGGGCTCCCTCGAGGACGGCCGCTTCCTGCCGGGTCAGGACACCTCCGCGTACCTCCCGCCGGTCACGCTCCTGAACCCGCCCCCGTCCTCACCCCTCCACCACGCCGAACCCTTCGGCCCGGTCGACACGATCGTCCTGGTCGACACCGAAGCGGAACTCCTCGCCGCGATGAACGCCTCCAACGGAGCGCTCGTCGCCACGCTCTCCACCGACGACCCGGAGACGTACGACCGACTCGCCCCGCAGATCCGCGCCTTCAAGACCGGCCACGGAAAGCCCCGCTCCCGAGGCGACCGCGAAGAGCTCTTCGGCGGCTTCGGCGCCTCCTGGCGCGGAGCCTTCGTCGGCGGAGACCTGCTGGTCAAGGCCGTCACCGAGGGTCCCGAGGCGGAGCGGCTCCCCGGCAACTTCCCCGACTACCACCTGATGCCCTGACAGCGGCCGCTCACCCGATCCCCTGACGGTCCGGCTCCAGGGCGAAGGCCCGGTCGGCCGCTTCCGGCACCGCGCGCTCCACCCGTTGCATCAGCAGCGCGCGGTGCCTGAGGAGCGGTTCCCTGCGTTCCTCCGGGGCCAGCGAGAGCAGGTCGTCCAGCCCCGCAAGCATCCGCCGGGACACCTGCGGACTGTCCGCCGCGCAGCCCCGGACCTCGGTGAACCCCAGATCCACCAGATCGGTCCACCCGGGCCCGTCCTGCACCAGCCGGACCGCACCCGTGCGGTCCCGATGGTGGACGGACCCCAGCGGCCGCTGCGCGAGCACCGCCAGGATCTGGACGATCCGGTCCAGGGACTGAACGGCCGTCGTCGGATCGTTGACGGCGGGGGAGAGGGCCCGCAGAGCGATGTCGGAGAGCTGCCGGAGCCCGAAGGCGAGATCCTGGTGGAAGGTCCGTTCGACGCCGACGGAGACCGCCGAGGCCATCCGGCGCGGCACCTGCCCACCGTGTACGGCGAGGGTGCGGGTTCCCGGCACCACGAAGTCCCCGATGCGGGGCAGCAGCCGCAGCACCACCCCGTGCCGTTGCGCGACCCGCACCAGCCAGGCCACGTTCACGTCCCGCAGCACCCCCGCGCGCCCCCGGTGCACCAGGAACGCCGTGGGCTCCCCGAGCTCGCCGACCTCGTCCCCGTACTGCGGCAGCCTCGCCAGCACGGACAACGACTCGGTCGTGATCCGCTCCACCACATGCCCCACGCGCATCAGCCGCAGCGTCGTGTTCACGTACGCCACGAAGAGCAGCAGGCTCAACCCCACCATGAGCAGCGTCAGCAACGACTGCACCAGCGGCACGTTCGTCACGAACCGGGGATCGGTCTCGCTCTCGTACGAGGTCAGCACGAGCAGCGACAGCAGGAAGGTCGACAGGAAGACGGAGAAGGTCGCCTTGGTGATCCGGCTCCTGATGAAGATCCGCACCACCCGCGGACTGAACTGCCCGCTCGCCATCTGCACCGCGACCAGCGAGATGGAGAACACGACACCGATGAAGGTCATCATCGCGGAGGAGATCGTGGTCACGATCGTCTTGGCGTCGTCGGAGATCCCGATCAGGTCGGAGATCTCCTCGTACGCACCCTCGTCCTGGAGCCATCCCACGATCGCCTCGTCCAGCGTCGTGGCACCGCTCCACAGCGCGAACACGGCCACCATCGACACGACCGGAGCGAACCAGAAGGTGTCCCGCAGATGCTCCCGCAGCGGAGACAGCATCCGGGGCCTGCGGTACGTCGACCTGCGGTACTCGGAGAGAGAGCTCACCCAGCGCAGGCTAGGCGGCGACGGTCTCCACTCCCCGTATCCACCCGACGACACTCTGTACGCCCTGCCGGCCGGCAGGGACTGGATCAAGGACATCCAGGCCACCGCACCCCACTGACCACGGGAAACGTGGGTGAAAGGCACCTCGAACCCCTGGTAGAGTTATCCATGTCGCCGCGGGGAACACCCCGAAGCGGCAGACACCTTGTCCGGGTGGCGGAATGGCAGACGCGCTAGCTTGAGGTGCTAGTGCCCTTTATCGGGCGTGGGGGTTCAAGTCCCCCCTCGGACACTTCATAGAGATGCATGACAGCGAGGGCTGCGACTCAAGGTCGCGGTCCTCGTTCGTGCGTGATGGGCCGGGCGTTCCTGCGTGTCCCACCGGCGGGACCGGCAGACTGCCGGGCATGAACGAGATCCTGCCGCCCGGCGGCGGCGCCCCCGACGGGGATCGATGGCTCACCCCTGGCGTCAGAGGGATCGGCTCCGCCAGCTTCTTCGCCGATGTCGGCCACGAGATCCCCACCGCCCTGCTGCCGTCCCTGCTGACCTCCCTCGGCGCGCCGGCGGCTGCCCTGGGCGCGATCGAAGGGGTCTCCGACGCGCTGGGCGGTGCGGCCAGGTTCGCCGGCGGCGTCCTGGCGGACGATCCGTCGCGGCGTCGCAAGGTCGCGGTCGGCGGCTACACGGCCACCGCGGTTCTCGGGGCCGCGACCGCCGGGGCGACCGCGGTCTGGCAGGTCGGCCTCCTGCGGGCCGCGGCCTGGACCGCCCGGGGCCTGCGCGTCCCCTCCCGCAATGCCCTCCTCGCCGACATCGTCCCCGCCGGGGCGTACGGACGCGCCTACGGCTTCGAGCGGATGATGGACAATCTGGGGGCGATCTTCGGCCCCCTCCTGGCACTCGGCCTGGTCGCCTGGCTCGGAGTCACCTGGGCCATCGGCCTGTCCGTCGTCCCCGGCCTGCTGGCGGCGGCCGCGATCGTCTACGCGATCCGCCGGACCCCCCGTCCCACCAGCCGGGTCAAGGTGCCCCTCAAGATCAGGATCAAGCCCGTCCTCCAGGGCGACCTGGGCAGGCTGATGGCCGCGGTGGCGGCCTTCGAGGTCGGCAACGTCGCCGCGACGCTGCTGATCCTGCGCGTGTCCGACCTGCTCGAACCGGAGCACGACACGAATACCGCGACCACGATCGCACTCGGCCTCTACACCGCGTACAACATCGCCGCCGCGCTCGCCGCCGTCCCCGCCGGCCGGCTCTCCGACCGACTCGGCCGCCGCGGCCCGGTCGTCGTCCTCGCCGGCGGGGTCACGGGCTTCGCCCTTTCCTATGGTCTGTTCACCGTCGACACCTCCGCCGTCGCGTTCCTGGCGGTCCCCTTCGTGCTGGCCGGGTTGGGGATCGGCGCGGTCGAGACCGCCCAGCACTCCGCGGTCGCGGCGCTCGCCCCCGAGAACCTGCGCGGCTCTGCCTTCGGCGTCCTCGCCACCGTCCAGTCGTTCGGCAATCTCGCCGCCTCCACCCTCGCCGGCGTGCTGTGGACCGCGTTCTCGGCTGCCGCCGCCTTCGCCTATCTGACCGCCTGGATGCTCCTCGCGCTGGCCGGGTTCGGCGCGGCCGCCCGCGCACTGCGGAGCTGAGCGCTGTACGAAGAGTCGACCGCTGTACGACGGCAGGGACCCCCAGACGGTCGGTCCGGGGGTCTCGGCGGAATCGCGTCGCGAGGGACGGGGGTCGGGGGTCGGGGGTCGGGGGCCGGGCGGGAGGCTTCGGTCAGCCGATGCCGAAGTGCACGTACTGCGGCTCCACGTTCTTTCGGCCGGTGCCGTTCTGCAGGGTGTAGCCCGAGGCCACCCATTCCGCGGAATTCGGGTTGTGCCGATGGCAGGTGAGATAGTCGCCCCACGCATCGGCCTCCGCCGGTCCGTTGGTGCCGGCACGAGTGATGGTCAGCCGCCAGTCACCGCCGTCGCGGAAGCCGACCACGTGCGAGGGATTTCTCGGCCCGCCACCGATGAACAGTGACACGCCGACCACCCCTGCGGCGTTCGGGCAGGCCGCCGGATAGGCGAAGGCAGAGTCCGCGTTCCAGATGTCGGGCTGCTCCACCAGCGTCTGGGTGGTGACATCGACGACCGCGCCCTTGACGTAGGGCATCGGTCGGCCGGACCTGGGCGCCGCGGTCCACAGGAACCCCGCACGGGTACCGCTCACCCAACTGCCCGTGATCCGCGAGTCGAGCCGGCCGAGCCACTCCTCCCCGTCGGGCCCCGGGGCGCTGTACGGCCCCGGACTCCACGGGCTCACCTGGACGTCGAACGAGCCCACCGTGTTGGAGCCGTCCGGCCAGCCGTGGATCCGTAGGGTGGTCCCCGCGTTGTGGCTGGCGAAGAACATGCTGTCCGTAGCCCCTTGGGTGAGCCGCAAGGAACCGTTCCTGGTCGTGTCCCACCACTGGTAGGTCAGGCCGGCTCCCGCGCTCAGCGTGTCGAGAGGCAGCTTGAAGGCGACCGCGCGCTGCCAGAAGTCGGCCGCGTTGAACACGTTGAACGTGAGGTACAGGTGGTTCGTGCTGACCGCCGCGTCGGGATAGTCGAACCACACGTCCGTCCAAGAGATGTTGAGGTCCACGGGGCTGATGTCCCACCAGTGCCACGCGCTCGGGTTCGCTCCGGGAGCGACGGCGATTCTGAAGACGTTGTTGCCGCCCGGGAGCGCGTCGTACTGGAGGATCCAGATCCAGATGTCCCGGCTGGGCTCGTAGACGACGATCTGGTCGCAGCAGAAACCGTTGGCGGCCGGCGGCAGCGCCGTGAACGGATCGACCTCGGTCCAGCTCTTGCCGTTGTTGACGCTACTGGCGGCGAACCAGTTGCCGGTGACGAAGATATTGCTGTTGGACGTCGCGGCGGTGGTCTCGTTGATCGTGCTGGTCCGGGTCCCGGTAGCCGTGTCGTCGAGGCCGATGTTGTGGATGAGACTGACATTCGCCATGACTGATGCGCTCCTTGGCGAGTTGCGGTGGTGCGCCCCGCGCTCACGCGGGGGCCTCGGTCACGGCTCGTCGGGGACGGTTTCGGGCACGTTGTCCGGAGTGGGGCCCATCGGCTTGCGAGGGCGGCCGGTGAACTTCTTCTCGCGTGCGTCGAGCTGCTTGTCCGTCGGCTTCTTGTCCGCCGACTCCTCCAACGGCCTCGGTTCTCCCGGGCCGGGGAGCGACTGTGCCGCTCCGGCATCGGCCAGGGCGGCGTCCTCCGCCGTGTACTCCGGGCGGTTGCCGCGGGTCTCGTTCGACATGTGTCGTCCCTTCAATCTCGGGCTCACCACTGGAATTCCGGCAGACTGCTCCCCCGGCCAACTGTCATATTCATTAGGCGTCCGGTGGTGCGGTCTGTCAAATGCGCGGAATCATGCAGGACATGGAACTCATTCCTGCTTCATATATTCCTCATTCAATTGCCGGCCGAGCAATTGAAGGTCCGGTCGACTCGGTACCGGCTCGACCTCAAAGTCCGGTCAGCAGACGCCCGGTGTACCCCAGCATCACGGTCCAGAAAAGGCCGGTGTATCCGCGCTCGCCGATTCTGTTGTTGAAACGCCTGCCCAGAAACGTAGCGAAGAACATCAGCGGCAGACATGCCAGGGCGACGAGATAGTCATTTCCTGCCAGCAGCGCGGCATCCGTCCAGACAGCGGTTTTCGTGGCATCCCCGACGAGTGAGGCAAGAGAGAGCGCGCCGACGAGGTGGAGGCGGTCCAGGGCGAGTCCGCGGACCGCAAGACCCTTGAGGGGGCCGGACGTGCCGCTGAATCCGGACGTCGCTCCCGCGCAGAACGCCAACACCGGCGAACTCGCCCGCCGCCAGCGGGTGAGATCGAGCGATTCGATCAGAAACGCGGCGGCGAAGCTGACGATGACCGCGATGGTCACGGCCCGTTCGGGCGCGGAGACGAGCAGCTTGGCCCCCAGGAACGCTCCCGCGGCGACCAGGACGATGACGACGGCGGCCTTCCGGTAGGGGAGCGTTTTTCGGTAGGCGAAGACCTTGACCAGGTTGTTGGCGGCGAGAAGGAGCGCCGCCAGCGCCACCCCGGACTTGGTGCCGAGCACAAGAGCCAGCGTGGGAACGAGAATCAGGCTGCCGCCGAACCCCGCAGAGGCGGAGAGTGTGAATGCGGCAGCCACGGCCAAGAACAGGACTGGAAGCAGATACGGCTCCATCAGTGCTCCTCGGTCGGTTGAACCGCGAAGTCAGCAGCGATGACCGCCTCTTCCACCATGAAGCGCCGCACCGGGATCCGCCAGCCGGCTCCGCAGGTCGTTCGATCCGTTCTCGTCGGCGGTTCGGGGCGGAACGGTCACACGAACCGCTTGCGCGCCACCACCAGCCTGCACCGCGGGCTCCCGTCCTTCCGTCGTCCGAGCGCTTCGATCGGCAGGGTCGAGACCTCGAAGCCCGCCCCCGTCAGCCGTTCTCGTACGTCCGCCAGCCCGAAGGTGCGGTAGTACATGACGAAGCGCGGTCGCCACACCGCGTTCCGCACGCGCATCGCCCCGTCGAAGCCCAGCAGGGTCCAGTACGGCAGCGAGCCGACCCGCGGCGGGGCCGGGAGGGGGAAGGCGAGGTGGCCGCCCGGGCGGAGGGATGCATGGAGCTGGTGGAAGAGGCGGGACTGCTCCGCCGGGAGGAAGTGGCCGAAGGCGCCGAAGCTGACCGCCAGGTCGAAGGAGGGGGCGAAGGGGAGGGCCAGGGCGTCCGCGCGGATCAGGGTGGCCGTGGGGTGGGCGCGGCGGGCCTCGGCCAGCATGCCCGTGCTGAAGTCGACGCCCGTGACCCGGCCCGTGCACAGCGAGCCCAGGACGGAGAGACCCGCGCCGGTGCCGCAGCAGACGTCGAGGCCCGTGTCGAAGGGACCCAGGGGGCGCAGGGTGTCCGTCACCGCGGCCAGGATCGTGTCCGGGGTGCGGAAGGGGGTCTCGTCGAACTTCTTCGCCAGCAGGTCGTAGCCGTGCTCCACCGAGGAGAGGGCCTGGACGGCCAGCTCACGGACGGTCGGGCCCTGAGGGGTGAACATGCTCCGACATTACGCCGTCACTCTGCGTGGGGAAGAGGGTCCAGGACGGAGCGGTGCCCGTCAGCTGGCAGCTCAGCAGGTACAGGGGGATCGGCGGAGTGTACGGCGACGTGCCGTCGGGGCGGTGGATCAGGCGGGGGCGGCGGTCCGGGATCTCCGCGCCGGGGGCGTAGCAGGCCGGCAGCGGCCAGGTCAGTTCCAGGTCGGAGCCGGTCGGGACCAGCCACCACCACCAGTCCGTGTCCGCGTAGACGCAGCCCTTGGCGGGGAGCCGGGAGAGGATCCGGAAGCCGTAGCGCGCCGGGACGCCGACCGCGTCGCAGCCCAGGGTGGTGCGGAAGCCCGGCGGGACGACCAGGCGGGTCGAACCGGTCTCCGTGGCCCTGCGCGACCTCGGCGACAGGAGGGTCGCCATCGACCTCAGCACGTGTGCCCCATGCCGTGGGCGAGTTCCGCCCAGACGACCCGGGCCGTTCCGTGACCCGTACGGTCCGCTCCCCACGCGCTGCACAGTCCGTCCACGAGCATCAGTCCGCGGCCTCGCTCCTCCTCGCCGCAGTCGCGGATCCGGGGGTCGCCCGCGCCGCCCTCGTCCCGTACCGCTATCCGCAACTGCTCTTCCCCTTCGCGCAGTTCGCAGACGACATGGCCGCTCGCGGTGTGCACTATCGCGTTGGTGACCAGCTCGGAGACGATCAGTGTGACCGTGTCGCGGATCTCCGGGTCGCAGCCCCAGAGGATGAGTCGCTCCTCCGCCAGTCTGCGGGCGCGCGACACGGAAGAGGTGCGGGCCGGGAGCTCGAAGGCGAAACGGCGCACTTCGGGGTGGGCTGGGTGGGAGACACCCGGGCGGGGAACGTCGGTGCGTGGGCGCTGGGTCATGACGCGGGGGCCCATAAGACCTGAGGGGAGCGCGTTACCAGAAGCCACGACCGGTTCCTCACAACAGTGGGTAAGCAGTGCCGTACGTCGCCCCCCGTGGCGGCGCGCGGCAGCAGCGCGTACTGGTTCACCGGAATACTTTGCTCCCGACGCGGACACTTGGCAAGTGGCACTCTGAAAATTGCAGAGTGCTGTGTTCTCTCTGGCCCTCTTCATGGCACACTCAACCGAAACAGCGCGTCGGGGAGGGGTCTGAGAGTGAGCGAGCCGCGGTCCGCCCCCACGGTGGGACAGGTCGTCCTCGGCAAGCGCCTGCAGGATCTGCGGGAGCGGGCCGGTCTGAAGCGGGAGGAGGCCGCCAAGGTCCTCCGGGTCGCTCCGGCCACCATCCGGCGCATGGAGACGGCGGAAGTCGCGCTGAAGATCCCGTACGTCCAGCTCCTGCTGAAGGCGTACGGCATCACCGACTCCGAGGCGGAGGGGTTCATCGCCCTCGCCGAGGAGGCCAACCTCCCCGGCTGGTGGCAGCGGTTCCATGACGTGCTGCCCGGCTGGTTCTCCATGTACGTCAGCCTGGAGGGGGCGGCCGGCCTCATCCGGGCCTACGAACCGCAGTTCGTCCCCGGTCTGCTGCAGACCGAGGGATACGCCCGCGCCATCCTGCGCAGCGGGGCCGTCGGTGGGAGCAGTGCCGAGGACATCGAACGTCATGTAGCCCTGCGGATGGAGCGGCAGTCCCTGCTGACCAGGGACAACGCCCCGAAGTTCTGGGTGATCATGGACGAGACGGTCCTCCGCCGACCGGTCGGCGACGGGCCCGAAGTGATGCGCGACCAGCTCGACCGGCTGCTCGAAGCGTCCGAGCTGCCGAACGTCACCCTGCAGATCGCGGAGTTCGCGTCCGGCCACCACCCCGGCACCTACGGACCGTTCGTCCTCTTCCGCTTCGCCGTGCCCGAACTCCCGGACATGGTCTACAGCGAGTACCTGACCGGCGCCGTCTATCTCGACGCGCGCCCCGAGGTGGCCTCCCATCTCGAGGTCATGGACCGCATGGCGGCCCAGGCCGCGACTGCACAACGCACGAAGGAGATCCTCCGGGATCTCCGCAAGGAGCTGTGAATGGATCGCATATACAACGGCATGCCCGCCGCGGACCTCGGTGCCGAGGGATGGCACAAGCCGTGGAGCGGCGGGAACGGGGGCAACTGCGTGGAGGCCATGAAGCTGGCCGACGGCAGAGTCGCCGTGCGACAGTCCGCAGACCCTGAAGGACCCGCGCTCATCTACACCCACGGGGAGATCGCCGCGTTCATCCAGGGAGCGAAATCCGGTCAGGCCGACTTTCTGCTCACCTGACCCCTTCCGTCACACCCCTACCATCGCGTAACTCTTGCTGCAGTGCCAGTAGTTCCACTCCCGGACCAGGAGCCCCGATGACCCAGGACCCCGCAGCCGTACGGATCGACACCAGCAAGCCGCACCCCGCGCGGATGTACGACTGGTTCCTGGGCGGCAAGGACAACTACCCGGTCGACGAGGAGATGGCCAAGCAGCTCCTCACCGTCGACGCCCGCGGCCGGGACATGGCCCGGGTCAACCGGGCGTTCATGCACCGTGCCATCCGCTGGCTCAGCGCCAACGGCGTGCGTCAGTACCTGGACATCGGTACCGGCATCCCCACCGAGCCCAACCTGCACCAGATCGCCCAGCAGGCCGCGCCCGACTCCCGGATCGTCTACTGCGACAACGACCCGATCGTGCTCGCGCACGCGGCCGCGCTGCTGCGCTCGACGCCCGAAGGGGCCACCGAGTACATCCAGGCGGACGCCCGCGACCCCGAGATCATCCTCGAAAGAGCAGGGAAGGTACTTGATTTCGGCCAGCCCATCGCCCTGTCGATGCTCGCCCTGCTGCACTTCGTCGGGGACGAGGACGGGGCCTACGACCTGGTCGCCAAGCTCGTCGACAAGCTCGCGCCGGGCAGCTACCTCGTCCTCTCGCACGTCACGGGCGACTTCGACCCGGAGGGCGCGGCCAAGGCCGTGGGCATGTACAAGGCCCGCGGGCTGACGCTGCGGCCGCGCTCGCGCGACGAGCTGGCCGCGTTCTTCGACGGTCTCGAGTTCGTCGAGCCCGGCGTCTCGCTCACCGCCGAGTGGCACCCGGAGCTGGGCGAGGTCGTCCCGGTCCAGGGCGACGACCCCATCCCGGGCTGGGCCGGCGTCGCCCGCAAGCCCTGACGGTGCTGACTGATCCTGGTACGAGGGAGGCCCGCAGCCGAGGGGCTGCGGGCCTCCCTACGTCGGCGCCACGTCAGCTGCGCGGCTCCACCAGCGTCACCAGGAACGACTTCGGCGCGCTCACATTCCCGGCCGAGTCGATCGATCGGTACTCGACCGTGTGCGTGCCGTAGTCCGGTGTCGCGTCGTCCCACGGGACCGCCCGGCTCTTGCCCAGCTTTCCGTACACGAGGTCGTCGATGACCGTGCCGCCCGGCGAGAAGCGGAACGGCGCGTCGGCGTCGGTCGGCCAGCCGTAGTACGTGTACCAGCCGTCGCCGTCCACCCGGAACTGGCTGACGACGGAGCCCGGCTGATCGTCGCGCGCGGTCAGCCTCATCGTGAACTCCCCGTCGTAGACGTACTCGACGGGGAGGCCGGGCCGGCTCACCGTACGCAGCGGCTCCGACAGCTCGTACGATCCCGTCGCCGGGCGGGCGTCCACGGTCCACCTCAACTCGGCGTCCGAACCCGGGATCCGAGCCGTCAGCGTATGCGTGCCGGGGGTGAGACGCAGCGAACGCAGATCCAGATCACGGTCGTTGCCCGGGTTGTCGACCGTCCGGCCGTCCAGCCGCCACCGGACGGCGAGCGTGCCGCGCGTCGGGTGGGTGGTGTCGGCGTGGACCACCGAGCGGGCGCCGACGGGCGATGTCGTCGGGGTGTGGCCGGTGAAGGCCGCCTCGACACCGTCCTCGGGTGTGGTCAGCGCGCGGTTCACCGTCCAGCTCACCGTACGGGTCAGGGCCGCCGAGCCACGGACCGCGGGATCGCGGACGAACGGGGTCGGGTCGCTCACCGTCGCCGTCAGGGTGTGGTTCCCGGGGGAGAGGGACAGGGGCCGCAGGTCGATCGTCCGAGCGGTGCCGGTCTCGATCCGCCGGCCGTCCAGCCGCCACACCACGTCGAGTTCACCGCCCAGCGGGTGCAGGGTGTCCACCCACACCGCCCGATCGGCCCCGATCGGCGCCGTGTTGGGCGTGTGCGCCTGTACGAGGTTCACCTTCGCCGAGATCGCCTGGACCATCACCTCGCGTTCGACCTGGTCGAAGGCGTAACCGAGTGTCTTCATGATCGAGTGCTTGCTCGGCCGCCAGACGCCCTTGGTGCTGTACAGCCCGCCCTCGAAGCGCCCGATGACACCGCCCGCCTCGCTCCGATCGCCCAGCCAGCGCCACCACTTGGCGCGCTGCTCGCGCATCTGTTCTTCGGTCAGCAGGGTGTGGTGCACCGAGGACGGCTCGGGACCGGCGTAGGTGCCGCCGGCGACCCCACGCGCGTAGTAGTCGTACTCGTCCTGGAGCTTGCCCAGCGAGTGCCCTATCTCGTGCGGGGTGATCAGCGAGGAGAGCGCGTTGCCGCCGGACGCGGTGGCGTAGCTGCCGCCCGCTCCACCGTAGGTGTCACTGTGGGCCAGGGCCACGATCTGCCGGTTGGCGGCGCTCGTGCCCGGGACGAGATCGGCCAGGGCGGCCGCCTTCGCGCTGTCGACCGTCAGCAGCCGCTGCACGCTGTCCGGGTTGCAGCCGCCCCAGAAGCCCATGTTCAGCGGGGTGTCACGCCGGGGCGCGTCGAGGCCGGGGTCGCAGTCGACCCCCGACTCCGGTGAAGGGACCTCCACCGCCCAGACGTTGATGTAGGAGCGGTACGAGGCGAACGGCTCGATGCTCCACAGCACGTTCAGGTGCTTCTCGATGTCGGCCCGGAACGCGGGCAGCTGCTCGGCGGTGTAGCCGTCGCCCATCAGGACCAGGTTGAAGCGCTTGTCCGCCGGCCCGGTGGTCTGGACGGGAACGACGGAGGCGGTCTCGGTGACGGGATCCGCCGTCTCCGCGACCGCCGGTCCGGCTCCCAGCAGACCGGCGGTCAGCAGACAGCCCACCGCCAGTCGGGCAACCGTCCTTCGAAAACGTATGCCATGTGAGGTCATGGGGCGCGAGCGTATGCCGCGCCCCATGGGGCGTAAAGATGTCCGTCGGCCGTCCTCGGCCGTCCTCGGCCGGACGATCAGCTGCGCAGATAGGCGAGACCCGCGTGCTCGGCCGTGTAGCCGTCGACCAGCCGGCGTGCCACGGACACCGAGTCGACCAGCGGATGCAGCGCGAACGCCTTCACCGCCGTCGCCCGCGATCCGCTCTCCGCCGCCGCGAGCACCTCGCGCTCGACCGCCTTGACCGCCGTCACCAGTCCCACCGCGTGGTACGGAAGCGGCGCCACGGACACCGGATGGGCGCCGGCCGCGTCCACGAAGCAGGGCACCTCGATCACCGCGTTTGCGTCGAGCACCGAAAGAGTGCTGCCGTTGCGGACGTTGAGGATCAGGGTGGCCCGCTCGTTGCGTGCGATCGCCCGCATCAGCGCCAGCGCCACCTTCTCGTACCCACCCGACTCCAGGTCCTCCTCGTCGCGCTCGCCGATCCCCGCCGCCTCCCGGTTGGCGGCCATGTAGGTCGCCTCCCGGTCGGCGAGCGTACGGTGCCAGGCGGCCAGCGGAGGGGTGTCCGGCTTACCCATCTCCTCGTAGAAACCGGCCTGTTGGTCACGCAGATAGGCCCCGCGGGTCCGCTCGGCCTGCTGGTAGGCGCGGACGGCCTCGCGGTTGAAGTAGTAGTAGTGCAGATACTCGTTGGGGATCGCCCCGAGCGCGCGCAGCCACTCGGGGCCGAAGAGCCGGCCCTCCTCGAAGGAACCGAGCGCCTGCTCGTCCGCCAGCAGCCGGGGGAGCTCGTCGCGGCCGCCGACGCGCAGACCGCGCAGCCAGCCGAGGTGGTTGAGACCGACGTAGTCGATCCACGCCTCGTCCGGGTGCGCGCCGAGGACCCGGGCGACCCGGCGGCCCAGTCCGACGGGGGAGTCGCAGATGCCGACGACCCGGTCGCCGAGCACCCGGGACATGGCCTCGGTCACCAGACCGGCCGGATTGGTGAAGTTGATGACCCAGGCGTCCGGGGCGAGTTCGGCGATCCGCCGCGCGATGTGCACGGCGACCGGCACCGTCCGCAGCCCGTACGCGATCCCGCCCGCCCCGACCGTCTCCTGGCCCAGGACCCCTTCGGCGAGCGCGATCCGCTCGTCCGCCGCCCGGCCTTCCAGACCGCCGACCCGGATCGCCGAGAAGACGAAGTCCGCTCCGCGCAGCGCCTCGTCCAGATCCGTCGTCGCCGTCACCGACGGGGCGTCCGGCACGTCCGCGCCCTGCTCGGCGAGGACCCGGGCGATCGCCGAGAGTCGCGCACCGTCGAGGTCGTGCAGCGTCACCTGGGTGACCCGCCCCTCGGCGTGGTCGCCGAGCAGGGCACCGTACACGAGCGGGACCCGGAATCCGCCGCCTCCGAGAATCGTCAGTTTCATGGTCGTACGCTACTGGGATGCACGTATTGAGCAGCCGGATTCTGCTCCGGCCGGCCGATCCCGAGCTTTCCCGGCGCTTCTACGGCGAGATGCTCGGGCTGACGGTGTACCGCGAGTTCGGCACCGGGCCCGATCGGGGCACCGTCTACTTCCTGGGGGGCGGCTTCCTGGAGATCTCCGGGCGCGCCGCTCCGACCGAGACCCCGTCACGGCTGCGGCTCTGGCTCCAGGTGGCGGATGTGCGGGCCGTGCACCGGGAGCTCCTCGACAGGGCCGTCGAAATCCTGCGGGAGCCGGTGACCGAGCCGTGGGGACTGGTCGAGATGTGGATCGCGGACCCCGACGGCGTCGAGATCGTCGTCGTCGAGGTCCCCGAGGACCATCCGCTGCGCTACCGCCCCTGAGGTACGGCGTACGGGTCACCCCACGTCGAGCGCGTTGCGCAGACCGAGCCGGTGGCGCAGCCGGTCGTGGCGCTTGAGGGACTCCAGCTCGGGTGCGCGGAACAGCGGCTGGACCGTGCAGCGCGCTGCCGTCGAACCCGTACGGTCGAGGAGCGCGTTGACGGCCTGCCGGGCGGAGGCGTTGGCGCCCTCCATGGTGGCCAGGTCGATGTCGACGGCCACGTAGTCGCCGGCGAGATAGAAGTTCGGGACCTTCGTGGCGGCCTGGGGGCGGTTGTGGAAGGTGCCGACCGGGTGGATGAGGAGCTGGTCGTCGTTGGTCGGGTTCGGGGTGCCGAGGCCGTCCACGCCCGGGTCCAGGAACCAGGAGTGCAGCGCGCCGTCCTTCAGCACCGTCCGCCCGGTGTCGTTGAACCCGGCCTTCAGTTGCGCCCACACCTCGCGCGCGACTTCCGTACGGGTGCACTGCTTGGCCGTCTTGCCGTAGAGGATGCCGGGGCGGTCCCACTCCGAGATGTCCACCGAGAGGCAGTCGACGGCCGTCCCGTCGCCGTAGTCGGCGGGGAAGTCGCGGGTCGGCCAGTGGTGGGCCTGCTGGATGCACGTCAGGGACCAGGGGGAGTCGATCAGGTTGGCGTGCCCGGCGAGGAGCGGGGCCCGCTCGGTCAGATAGAACTGAATGCCCGTCATCCAGTCCGTCTCCAGCTTGTCGCAGCACGCCAGTTGGGGATCCGCCGCCCGCAGCGCGGCGCCCCAGGTGCGCCGTGCGTGCTCCACCGGCATGGCGGAGACGTAATGGTCGGCGGTCACCGAGCGGCGCACCCCCTGCGGGTCCTCGATCAGGGCCGCGGAGATCCGCCCGGCGGCGGAGTCGTACGCCATCTCCCGTACGGTCCAGCCGACCCGGAACTCCACGCCGAGGCCGGTCAGATGGGTGACCCAGGGATCGATCCAGGCCTCGTTGGTGGGCAGGTCGAGGATCCGGTCGAGGGGCCCGTCCGCGCCGCGTCCGAGCGCGTTGAAGGCGAAGGCCTCAAGGAGCGTGGCGACCGTACGGGTGCTGGCCTCCTCGGCCTTGGTGGCCACGATGTTGCGGGTGAGTCCGACGGCGAGGATGCGCTGGTAGTCGTAGCTCATCCGCTCGGCCCGCAGGAACTCCCACCAGGGCGTGGCCTCCCAGGTCTCGTCGCGCCGCTCGTCGCAGCTGGTGAGGAAGACCAGGAAGCGGTTGACGAAGTAGGCGGCCTCGTGGAGCGGGATCGAGCGGGCGGTCTCCAGGAGTGCGGTCAGGGCGCGGCGGATCTCGTCGAGGGTGAGCTCGGCGGGCCGGTGGCCGGGCCAGGGGAGCGGGATGCGCAGGTCTTCGCGGCCGGTGCGGGCGAAGGACATCTCGGCCGGGGCGACGAGGTTGTCCCAGACGCCGTTGGCGTTGCCGGGGAAGGGGATGCGCCGCATCGTGTCGGGGAGGTTGTGGTAGATCCCGGGGATGAAGCGGAAGCCGTGTTCGGCGGGGAGCGGCCGTCGGCCGCCGCGCGCGCTCTCCGGCACGTCCATCGAGCGTGCTTTTCCGCCGAGCGCCCGGCGTTCGTAGACCGTGACGCGGTAGCCGCGTTCGGCGAGCTCGTGGGCGGCGGTCAGACCGGCGACTCCGCCGCCGAGGACGGCGACGGAGAGGGGCGCGGCCGTGGCTTCGGCCTCTGCGGCGCCTGCCGCCTCGGCCGGTACGGCTCCCACGGCGGCCGTGGCGGTGACCGCCGCGGCCGCGGCGGCCGTGGTCACGAAGGTGCGTCGCGAGGTGCCCGTACGGTTCATGCCCCAGCCCCTTTGCCTTACCGGCGGTAACGGTCACGTTCGGCGCAGGAGCATAGGGGCGTCCATCGGGTCCCGGAAGCGTTCTGCGGGTCACGCCGTACACATGGCGCGATCCCGCCCCTCCCGTACAAGGGACAATGACGTCATGTCCCGACGCACCACCCGCCCCAAGCGGCGCCCCGCCACGCCCACCGCGCCCGCCGTGACCGCGAGCTCGCCGTGCCCCTGCGGCCTGACCGCTCCCTACGGCGAGTGCTGCGGACGCTTCCACTCCGGGCCGGCGACCGCCCCCACCGCCGAACTCCTCATGCGCTCCCGCTACAGCGCCTTCGTCGTACGCGACGCGGCGTATCTGCTGCGTACGTGGGCGCCGGAGACCCGCCCCGGCGAGGTCGACTTCGACCCGTCACTGCGCTGGGCGGGCCTGGAGATCCGGGACACCACCGACGGGACCGCCTTCCACCAGGCCGGGACGGTCACCTTCGTCGCCCGCTACACCCAGGCGGGCGAGAAGGGTTCGCTCCACGAGCGCAGCCGCTTCCGGCGCCACGACGGCGCCTGGGTGTACGTGGACGGCGACTTCATCGACGAGGCATGATCAGGTCGAGGCCTGATCGGACATGAGGCCTGATCAGGACGAGGGCTGATCAGGACGAGACACCGACCGGCTCGCGGCTGCGTGGCATGCCCTGCGCCAGGTCCTCCGCGATCAGCTTCTTCGTGATCGCGTCCGTCGCCGCCCGGAGCTCCGGCCCGCTCGGCCGGCCGGTCTCCCGCTCGATCCGGTCCCTGAGCCAGTCCCCCCAGGCGTGCGTGATGACCTCGGCCTCGCGCTTCCCCGCCGCGGTGTGCGAGAGCAGATTGCCGTCCCGGGTGAGGAAGCCCTCGTCGACCATGCGCTCGAAGACCGGGAGCAGGACCTCCGGAGGCACGCGCCGACCGGCCGAGATGAGCCCGAGGCTGGCGTGCCCGACGAGCCGGGTGAAGAGTTCCACCTGCATCACCGCCCACGCGCCCGCCGTGTCGAGCCGGGTGTCGGAGTCGGCGACGATCCGGCGCGCGGTGTCGAGGTCCATCCTCCGCAGGATCCTTCCGACGGAGAGCTCGAGCAGCTTGGCCGAGTCGCCGGACATGGTGGGGGAGCCGAAGCCCTCGCCCATGTCCGGTGCCGAGGCCCGGGCCGTGTCCCGCAGCGGCACCTCTTTCAGGAACAGCGCCACGACGAAGCCGATCGCGGCGACCGGCACCGTCCAGAGGAAGACCGTGTGCAGGGTGTCCGCGTACGCCTGGACGATCGGCGCCGCCACGTCGTCCGGTAGCCCGTGGACGCCGGAAGGGCTCGTCGCGGCCTGGGCGATCGTCGAATCCTGGGTTCCGGCGACGATCGCGGCCTCGGCGACCCCCTCGGCCAGGTTGGGCTTCAGGGAGTTGGCGTAGATCGTGCCGAAGACGGCGGTGCCGAAGGAGCTGCCCAGGGTGCGGAAGAAGGTGACGCCCGAGGTGGCGGTGCCGAGATCGGCGTAGTCCACGGTGTTCTGCACGGCGATGGTGAGCACCTGCATGCACAGGCCGATGCCGGCGCCGAGCACGAACATGTACAGCGACTCCAGCCAGGCACTGGTGCCCGTGTCCATGAGTGACAGGAGGAAGAGACCGATCCCCATCACCAGACAGCCCACGATGGGGAAGATCCGGTAGGTGCCGGTCTTGCTGACCACGTTGCCGCTGTAGATCGAGGCGATCAGCAGGCCGACGACCATCGGCAGCGTCCGGATGCCGGAGACGGTGGCCGAGTCCCCGTCGACGTACTGGAGGTAGGACGGCAGGAAGGTCATCGAGCCGAGCATCGCGAAGCCGACGACGAAGCTCAGCACGGAGCAGACGGTGAACACCGGATTGGCGAACAGCCGCATGGGCAGCATCGGTTCGGCGGCCCGGGTCTCCACCCAGCAGAACAGCGCGAGCGCGATCAGGCCGCCGGCGAAGAGACCGATGATGACGCCGGACCCCCAGGCGTACTCGTTCCCGCCCCAACTGGTCGCCAGGATCAGGGCGCTGGAACCGGCCGCGACCAGCGCGATGCCCGCGTAGTCGATGATCGGCTTGCTCGCGGAGCGTACGGAGGGGATCGTGCGGGCGGCGGCGATCACGACCAGGATCGCGATCGGGACGTTGACGTAGAACGCCCAGCGCCAGCTCAGATGGTCGGTGAACAGCCCGCCGAGCAGTGGCCCGATGACCGTGGAGACGCCGAAGACGGCGCCGATCGCGCCCTGGTACTTGCCGCGGTCGCGCAGCGGGATCACATCGGCGATCAGTGCCATCGAGGTGACCATGAGGCCGCCGGCGCCGATGCCCTGCAGTCCGCGCCAGACGATCAGCAGCGTCATGTTCGTGGCGAGGCCGCAGAGGAACGAGCCGGTGATGAAGACGATCGCGGAGATCTGGAAGATCACCTTGCGCCCGAAGAGGTCACCGAACTTGCCGACCAGGACGGTGGCGACCGTCTCGGCGAGCAGATAGGAAGTGACCACCCAGGACATGTGGGCGGCGCCGCCGAGGTCCGAGACGATGGTCGGCAGGGCGGTCCCGACGATCGTCTGGTCCAGCGCCGCGAGGAGCACGCCGAGCATGATCGTGCCGAAGACGATGTTGCGGCGGCGGCTGTCGAGCACGGGGGGCTCGGCGGCCGGGGGCGCGGGCGCGGCTTCGCTGGTGGTGGTCACCCTCGCAGCCTCACACCGGGCGGCGCCGCCCGCATGTGGGGGACGGCCGAACCGGTGCGGTGGCGGGGCGGCACCCCGAACGGAGTACGGAGGCCCGGGCGGTGCTGTCGCGGGCCCGGCGGTGCTACTGCGGGCCCACCGGCAGCAACGGGTGGTGCTTCGCCAGCACCTTGTTGGCGCGGGCGAGCGCGGCCAGGGCGTGCTCGCGGTCCGCGCGGTCCTCCGCGCACAGCGGCCCGCGGAACCGGAGCACCTCGCGCGCCGCGCAGTCGGCGTCGACCTCCGCCTGCAGGACGTGCAGCGGCAGACAGGAACCGATCATCGCGGCCACACGGTCGGGGATCGGGACGGGGACGAGGGGCGAGGGCGAGGTGATCACGGGTCAGTCCTTGTGGGTCCGGTGGCGAGGTGGGGTCTCCTCTCCATACGTACAGGATGGGGTTCCGGGTTCGTCGACGGGGATGTCTCCGTGGCGCAACGGCCGGAAGATCGTTCGGCGGGGTGTGCGGACCGGCTCGTCGGCCCGCTCCGGAGGTGCCGGCCGACGGCGCGGAACGTTCTCGCAGGTGCGCGGCGCGCGGTGCGATCTTCACGAGAAGCCGGCGATCGGGATCGCTCGGGCGTACGTCGAACGCGGGGTCGAGAATCCGTGTCCGGCGGCGGACTTCCCGTGGAGGAATGTGAAGCATCTCACGCCGGTGCACGACCGATCGGCGGGCAGGGTGCGCCTGCGGGAGATCGTGCGCGGATGGTTGAAATCTCGTTACGCCCGAGTAAGTTGACTGGGCAGTAAGTCCAGAGATCCGGTCACTCCCCGCCCGCATGCCGCGAACAGGAGCCCGCCATGGGCGTACGCAAGGATCTGAAGCAGGCCAAGAGGCGCAGCGACCTCCTCGATCGCTTCCCGGTCGAGCTGGTGCGCGAGAACGGTGTCGTACGCGAGGCGCGCACGGCCCTCCCGGACGGGCCGCCGCCGACCGGCACCCCGGCTGACATCCCCTTCGTCAACGCCGCCGAGGATCCGGGCGCCGTCGTCATGCGCCGTCAAAAGCACGGGAGTTGGCGGACCGTCAGCGCGGCCGAGTTCGCCGGTGACGTCGCGGCCGTCGCGAAGGGGCTGATCGCCGCAGGGGTCGAGCCGGGCGGACGGGTCGTGCTGATGGCGCGCACCAGTTACGAGTGGGCCGTGCTCGACTTCGCCATCTGGGCCGCCGGCGGGCAGACCGTCCCCGTCTACCCCACCTCCTCGGCCGAACAGATCGCCTGGATCCTCCAGGACTCGGGCGCCCGCCATGCCGTCAGCGAGGCAGCCGAGCACACCGACGCGGTCCGCCAAGCCGCCGCCACGCTGCCCGAGCCGGTCCGGAGCTGGGAGATCGCCTCCGGCGGCGTGGCCGAACTCGCGTCCCTCGGTGTGGAGTTGCCGGACGAGGAGGTGGCCAAGCGGCGCTCCGCGCTCACGCCGGACACCGTCGCCACCCTCTGCTACACGTCCGGCACCACCGGCCGCCCCAAGGGGTGTGTCCTCACCCACGGCAATCTCCACGCGGAAGCGTCCGGCACCGTCGAGCTGCTGCACCCGGTCTTCAAGGAGGTCACGGGGCAGGCTGCCTCGACCCTCCTCTTCCTGCCGCTCGCCCACATCCTCGGGCGCGCCATCCAGCTCGCCTGTCTCATGGCCCGCATCGAGATCGGGCACTTCCCCAGTATCAAGCCCGACGAACTTCGCGCGGAGCTACGACAGTTCAGGCCCACCTTCGTCGTCGGCGTGCCCTACCTCTTCGAGAAGATCCACGACACCGGCCGCGCCACCGCCGAGAAGCTCGGCCGCGGCTCGTCCTTCGACCGCGCCGATTCCATCGCCGTACGCTTCGGCGAGGCGGCGCTGGGTCATCTCCTGGACCAGAGCCGCCGCCCCGGGCTCGGACTGACCGCCGCCTGGGCCCTGTACGACCTCCTCGTCTACCGGCGCATCCGCAAGGAACTGGGCGGGAACCTGCGGTACGCCATCAGCGGCGGCTCCCCGCTCGACCGCCGCCTCAGCCTCTTCTTCTACGCCGCCGGGGTGCTCGTCTACGAGGGGTACGGCCTCACCGAGACGACCGCCGCCGCCACCGTCACACCGCCCCTGCGGCCCCGGCCCGGCACCGTCGGCCGGCCCGTCCCCGGCACCGCGGTCCGCATCGCCGACGACGGCGAGGTGCTCGTCAAGGGCGGCATCGTCTTCACCGCGTACTGGAACGACTCCGACGCCACCGAAGAGGTCCTGCGGGACGGCTGGCTCGCCACCGGCGACCTGGGCGCCCTCGACGACGACGGCTATCTGGTCATCACCGGCCGCAAGAAGGACATCCTGATCACCTCCGGCGGCAAGAACGTCTCCCCGGCCGTCCTCGAGGACCGGCTGCGCAGCCGCCCTCCCGTCGGGCAATGTCTGGTCGTGGGGGACAACCGCCCCTACATAGCGGCGCTCGTCACCCTCGAACCCGAGGCGGTCCAGCACTGGCTGGCCGTCCGGAAACGGCCCGTGGACACCCCGATGGCCGAGCTCCGCGAGGACCCGGAGATGGTCGCGGACGTCCAGAAGGCCGTCGACCACGCCAACCAGGCCGTCTCCCGGGCCGAGTCGATCCGCAGGTTCCGCATCGTGCCGGGGGAGTTCTCCGAGGAGAACGGGATGCTCACCCCCTCGCTCAAGGTCAAGCGGCACGCGGTGGCGGCCGCGTACGGGGCGGAGATCGAGCGGCTCTACGGGTGAGTTCGCGGGCGGGCGCTATGGGTGAGCGGGTGACAGCACCTCGGACAGGTCGTACGAGACGGGCTCCTCCAGCTGTGTGTACCCGCAGGACTCCGGCGCCCGGTCCGGCCGCCACCGCTTGAACTGCGCCGTGTGCCGGAACCGGTCGCCCTCCATGTGGTCGTAGCCCACCTCGCAGACCCGCTCCGGCCGCAGCGCCACCCACGACAGGTCCTTCTTCCCGGACCAGCGGCTCGGCGCGCCGGGCAGCCGTGCCCCCGCGTGTGCGGCCTCCTCCGCCCATGCCGCCCAGGGGTGGCCGTCGGGCGGGTCCATCCGCAGCGGTTCCAGCTCCGTGATCAGCTCCTCGCGGCGCTTGGCGGTGAAGGCGGCGCAGACGCCGACGTGCTGGAGGGTGCCGCCCTCGTCGTACAGGCCGAGGAGTAGCGAGCCGACCACGGGCCCGCTCTTGTGGAAGCGGTACCCGGCCACGACCACATCGGCGGTCCGCTCGTGCTTGATCTTGTACATCAGCCGGGCGTCCGGCCGGTACGGCAGATCAAGCGGCTTGGCGATCACACCGTCCAGACCCGCGCCCTCGTACTGCTCGAACCAGCGCGCCGCGAGCTCCGGGTCCGTCGTGGCCGGCGCCAGATGGACGGGGGCGTCGACCCCGCGCAGGGCCTCCTCCAGGGCGGCCCGGCGGTCGGTGAGCGGGGTGTCGAGGAGGGAGTCGTCGCCGAGGGCGAGCAGGTCGAAGGCGATGAACCGGGCAGGGGTCTTCTCCGCCAGCATCCGCACCCGCGAGTCGGCAGGGTGGATGCGCTCGGTGAGCCGGTCGAAGTCGAGCCGTCCGCCGTGTTCGATCACGATCTCGCCGTCGACCACGCAGCGCTGCGGGAGCCGGGGGAGCAGAGCCTCGACCAGCTCGGGGAAATATCGGGTCAGCGGCTTGCCCGTACGGCTGCCGATGACCAGGTCCGGGCCGTCGCGGTGCACGATGGCCCGGAAGCCGTCCCATTTCGCCTCGTACTGCATACCCGGCGGAATCTTCTTCACGGCCTTGGCCAGCATCGGCTTCACGGGCGGCATCACCGGCAGATCCATGGACTGATTGTCCGGTATGCGGGGAATGGCGGCGAGCCCTACGCTGGCTCGCATGGCGAGCAAGGCGGCAGCGGTGGAACTGGAAGTCGGCGAGCGGACCGTACGCGTGTCCAATCCGGACAAGGTGTACTTCCCCGAACCCGGCTACACCAAGCTCGACATGGTCGGCTACTACCTGGCCGTCGGGGACGGCATCACCCGCGCGCTGCGCGACCGTCCCACGACCCTGGAGCGCTACCCCGACGGGGTGACCGGTGAGTCCTTCTTTCAGAAGCGTGCTCCCAAGTACCTCCCGGAGTGGATCCCCACCGCCCACATCACCTTCCCCAGTGGCCGGTCCGCCGACGAGATGTGCCCGACCGAACCCGCGGCCGTCCTGTGGGCGGCCAACCTCGGCGCCGTCACCTTCCATCCGTGGCCGGTGCGGCGCGAGGACACCGACCACCCCGACGAGCTGCGCATCGACCTCGACCCGCAGCCGGGCACGGACTACACCGACGCCGTGCGCGCCGCGCACGAGCTGCGCGCGGTCCTCGACGAGCACGGGCTGCGCGGCTGGCCCAAGACCTCGGGCGGGCGCGGCCTGCACGTCTTCGTACCGATCGAGCCCCGCTGGACCTTCACCCAGGTCCGTCGCGCGGCCATCGCGTGCGGCCGTGAGCTGGAACGCCGGATGCCGGAGCGCGTGACCATCAAGTGGTGGAAGGAGGAACGCGGCGAGAAGATCTTCGTCGACTACAACCAGACCGCCCGCGACCGGACCATCGCCTCCGCCTACTCCGTACGGCCGCGCCCGCACGCTCCGGTCTCCGCGCCGCTGCGCTGGGACGAGATCGACGACGCGACTCCGCGGGACTTCGACATCAAGACGATGCCGACCCGGTACGCCGAGCTGGGGGACGTCCATGCCGACATGGACGACCAGCGGTTCAGCCTGGAGAGCCTGCTGGAGCTGGCCCGTCGCGACGAGGCGGAGCACGGTCTCGGTGACCTGCCGTACCCGCCGGAGTACCCGAAGATGCCGGGGGAGCCGAAGCGGGTGCAGCCGAGCCGGGCGAAGAAGGAAGACGGCTGACGGATCCCCGGGGGTCAGGGGGCTCTCTTGCGTCCCTAAAACAACACGAACGATCGTGCTAGCATTTTCTTATCGCTCCGGCCGACCGAGGAGATCCGGCATGACTCCCACGACTTCGCTCGTGCGCACCGCCCTGAACAGCTCCGCGCTCATAGCCCCGGGCCCCACCGGACGCGCCGCCTTCGCCCTCTTCGTCCGCCCGCTCGGCCGGTCCCGGCTGCGACCGGAGGAGGAGCCCCTCTTCGCCGAGGCCCGAACGGGTCGCCTGCTGATCAACGGCAAGAGGGTCGTCACGTACGCCTGGGGTGACGGCGCACGGCCCGTGCTCCTGGTGCACGGCTGGTCCTCGCGCGCCTCGCGCCTCTCGGCCTTCGTCGAGGCGCTGCGCGCCCGGGGCTACAGCCCGGTCACCTTCGACGCGCCCGGCCACGGCGCCTCGGAGGGGCGGGCCACCAACATCCTCGAGTACCGCCGCATCATCCGCGAACTCCACGGCGAGCACGGCGATTTCGACGCGGTGGTCGCGCACTCCTTCGGCATGCTCGCCGCGCTGTTCGCGCTGCGCGACGGAGTGCGAACGGGACGCTTCGTGGGTATCGGCGGAGTCGGCCGATTCGACCTCCTCGTCGAGGAGTTCAAGGCGGGGTGGGGACTGAGCGACCGGGCCGTCCGGCAGCTGCGCCGCCACGTCGAGCGCAGGCTCTTCCGTGGCGAACCGGACATCTGGCAGCGGCTGAACGCGACCTACGAGCCGGCCGAACTGGGCGCCCCCGTCCTGCTGTTCCACGACGACATCGACGACATGGTCTCCCTCGCCCACTCCCGCGCGACGGCGGAGGCGCACGGCGACCGTGCCCGGCTGATCGTCACCCACGGTCTCGGCCACCGGCGGATCCTCAAGGATCCGGAGGTGGTGGCAGATACCCTCCGTTTCGTGACAGACCGGGCGGCGGTGCCGACGCCGGTCTCGGAGAAACGGGCGGTGCCGGTGGCGGGCCCGCGGGGCTGACGGAAACCTGCCCGGGCGTGACGCGGACATGGCCCCTGGCGGCCTCACGCGGGGGCGTCGGCACGCGCGCACCGGGGGTCCGGGGTGGGGGGATCCCCCGGCGCGTGCCCGCCCCTCCGGAGCCCGCTCGCGGCCGTCCGAGTTCCCCCTGAAACCCATCTTGAGCTGGTCTTTTACGGTGATCATCTCTACCGTCGACGCAACGGGAAAGGGGTGCCGGATGGACCGGAACATACGCAGCGTGGACGACGTGATGAAGCTCCTCGACGGGCTCTTCGAACCGGAGGCCGATCGCTGGACCGCCGACGGGGCCGGCTGGTGGGACGGCTTCTACAGTGACCGCTCCAAGCCGGTGCCGTTCTTCGTCGCGAAGCCGGACGAGAGCCTGGTCTCCTACCTCGATCGCGGCCTGATCGCGCCCGGCCGGGCCCTGGATCTGGGGTGCGGCCCGGGGCGCAACGCACTGCACCTGGCGGCGGAGGGCTTCGCCGTGGACGCGGTGGACCTCTCGCAGGAGGCGATCACCTGGGCCGAACAGCGCGCCCAGGAGGCCGGAGCGGACGTCCGCTTCCACCACGGGGACGCGTTCGAGCTGGCCGGGACCGGGCTCACCGGCCCGTACGACCTGATCTACGACTCGGGCTGCTTCCACCACCTGCCGCCGCACCGCCGCGTCAGCTACCTCACCCTCCTCGACCGGCTGCTCGCGCCCGGCGGCCATCTCGCCCTGACCTGCTTCGCGTCCGGCGGGATGGGTTCCGAGCTGCCCGATGCCGACTTCTACCGCGAGCCGGGACTCCACGGGGGGCTCGCCTACACGCCCGAGTCACTGCGCTGGATCTTCTCCGACCTCACCGAGGTCGAACTGCGGCGCATGCGGGACGAGTCGGCCGAGTCGCCGAACTTCGGTGAGCCCTTCCTGTGGACGGCGTTGTTCCGGCGGCGCGACGCGCAGAGCTGACGCCGAGAACCGACACGGAGAGCCGACGCGGAGAGCTGACGTCGAGCGCTGACGCCGAGAGCTGACGTCGAGCGCGGACTCAGGAATCGCCGATGTCGTCGCGGGCCCCGTCCGTCGCCTCCCCGCCGGGGGGCCGGGCGATTGCCCCGCGCGCGCCCGCGGTGGGCCGCGGGTAGCCCGGCAGGGACCCCAGCGCGGTGGGGGCCTCCATCAGGGCGATGACCTCGAAGGCCACCTGCGGGACGTCGACGTCCGCGACCAGGCCGCCCGCGAGGCGGGCGTCGTCCAGGGTCTGCTCCATGTACGTGACCCAGTCGCGGCGCGCCTGGGCGATCGCGTCGTGGACGGGGCCGGTGCGGGCGTCGAACTCCGCGGAGACCGCGTAGAAGAAGCAGCCACCCGCGAAGACCCGCTCCGAGGAGTACGCGAGCCAGTTCCGGCACAGCGCCCAGACCCGGCCGGGACCCGCCGGCAGGTCGGCGAGCGGCGCGACGACGCTGCCGGAGAAGACGGCGACGGCCGCGCGGACGGTGGCGAGCTGCAGCTCCTCCTTGGAGCCGAAGAGCGCGAAGACACCGCTCTTGCTGAGGTTCAGCTCGGTCGCGATCCGGCCCAGGGAAAGGCCCTCGAGGCCCTCCACCGACGCGATGTCCATCGTCCGGCCGAGGACCAGGCGCCGGGTCTGGTTGCCGCGCTCGACGCGCCCGTCCGTCTTCATGCCGTCCATCCTAATGAACGCACGGTCGTGCGGACATCCTCGGCGCTCCTGACCATGCGCACGTCCATCGCCAGGGGGAGACTCGAAGGCGTACGACCGGCCGACCGTGGGATCCCACCAAGGAGCACCCCCATGCTGACGACGCACTACGTCACCGGCTCTCCGAACTGGATCGACCTCGGCACCCCCGACATCGATGGCGCCACCGCCTTCTACGAGAGCGTCTTCGGCTGGGACTTCGTCTCCGCGGGGCCCGAGGCGGGCGGGTACGGCATGTTCCGCTCCGCCGGCGCCGTCGTCGCCGGCGGCATGACCGTCACCCCCGAGCAGGGACCGCCCGGCTGGACCCTCTACTTCCAGTCCCCCAACGCCGACGCCACGGCCCAGGCGGTCCAGTCGGGCGGCGGCACCGTCCTCTTCGAGCCGATGAACATCTTCGACCTCGGCCGCATGGCCGTCTTCACCGACCCCGCGGGCGTCGGCTTCGCCACCTGGCAGCCCGGCAGGAACAAGGGCCTGGACCTCGTCGACGCCCCCAACGCGCTGACCTGGGCCGAGCTCTACACGCCGGACGTCGACGCGGCCCTCGCCTTCTACGGCTCCGTCTTCGGCCTGGAGACCTCCAGCATGCCGCTGCCCGGCGACGCGGGCTCGTACGTGATGCTGCACCCGGCGGGGCAGGGCGAGGAGGCGATGTTCGGCGGCGTCGTCCCGCTGGACTTCGACCCGGTCGAGGCGGCCGACGGACCGTCCTGGCTCCCGTACTTCGAGGTCCCGGACGCCGACACGGCGGCGGCGACGGCCGAACGCCTCGGCGGCACGGTCCGCCTCGCCCCGACGGACATGGAGGGCGTCGGCCGCATGGCCAAACTGACCGACCCCTACGGCGCCCGCTTCGCGGTCATCACCTCCGCGCCGCGCGAGGAGGCGGCGTAGCCCTCGGCGCGCCGCATTGATCGAACGTTGATGGGCCGTTTACGGCCACGGGGCAACGTGTCGGCCATGCAGACCGACACCACCGCCGTACTGACCGCCCCGGCCCCCGACATGTCCTGGCAGGAGAACGCCCTGTGCGCCCAGGCGGGCCCCGAATTCTTCTTCCCCGCCCCCGGCTCGTCCACCCGCGAGGCGAAGCTGCTGTGCGGAGCGTGCGAGGGGCGGGTGCAATGCCTGGAGTACGCGCTGGAGCATGACGAGCGGTTCGGGGTGTGGGGCGGGCTTTCGGAGAAGGAGCGGGTGCGGCTGAAGCGCCAGCGGGGCTGACCTTCGGAGCCGCCGAAGGGGAGAAGAGCCGTCACGCCCGCGAGTGAGGCGATATACGGATGCTGACCCGCGCCCGCCCTCACTACGATCAACGATCCATGGACCAGGAACTCGCCGCCTTCGAGCGCACGATCAGCAGGCTGCGCGGCCTGCCCCTCGGCGACCCCGCCCGGATGCGCGGCGAGGCGCTCGCCGCCACCTTCGCCCGTGAGAGCCGCAACAAGCGCCGCAAGGCACGCCGCGCCGAGCAGGCCGCTGCCGACGCCGCGCTGACCGCGCGCACCGCGACCGGGGCGCTCGACCGGCGCGAGGACGCGCCCCTGGCGGTCGAGCGGCGAGAGTCACCGGGAGTGTTCCTGAAAGGGCGGCACTGCTATGTCTGCAAGTCGGCCTATCGACAGGCCGACGCCTTCTACCACCGGCTCTGCCCGCCCTGCGCCGCCGACAACACCGCCCGCCGCGCCCTGAGCACCGACCTCACCGGCCGCCGGGCCCTGCTCACCGGCGGCCGCGTCAAGATCGGGTTCCAGCTGGCGCTCATGATGCTCCGCGACGGCGCCGAGGTGCTCGTCACCAGCCGCTTCCCGCACGACACCCTGCGCCGCTTCCGCGCCGCCGCGGGCAGCGAGCAGTGGCTGGACCGGCTCACCGTCGTCGCCATCGACCTGCGCGACCCGCGCCAGGTCCTCGGCCTCTGCGAGCAGCTGCGCGCGGACGGGCGGCCGCTGGACATACTCGTCAACAACGCCGCGCAGACGATACGCCGGCCCCCGGAGTCGTACGCCCTGCTCGCGGCGGGGGAGCGGAAGGCACTCCCCGAGGGAGTCGTCCCCGCGCCGGGGTACGAGACGGGCGAGACCGCCCCCGTCCTCGCCGCGCTCGAACTCGCCGAGACGGGCGGGGTGCTCGGGGTGGGCGAGCCGGACGAGGCGGGGCTGCTGCCCGACCTCTCGGACCGGAACTCCTGGTCCGTGCGGCTGGGCGACCTCGACGCCGCCGAGCTCCTGGAGACCCAGCTCGTCAACGCCCTCGCACCGACCCTGCTCTGCGACCGGCTGCTGCCGCTGCTGCTGGCCTCCCCGCGCCCGCGCCGCTACATCGTCAACGTGTCAGCCGTGGAGGGGCGCTTCGCCGTACGCAACAAGACGGGCGGCCACCCCCACACCAACATGGCGAAGGCCGCCCTCAACATGCTCACCCGCACCAGCGCCGGCGAGCTGGCCGAGCAGGGTGTGCACATGTGCAGCGTGGACACGGGCTGGATCACGGACGAGAACCCGGCGCCCCGCAAGGCCCGGATCGCGGCCGTGGGGACCCGTACGCCGCTCGACGTCGTCGACGGCGCGGCCCGGATCTACGACCCGATCGTGCGCGGCGAGGCCGGAGAGCCCGTCTCGGGCGTCTTCCTCAAGGACTACCGGGAAGCCGCCTGGTAGACGCGGTCGGCCCGGCTCAGGCCGGGCCCCGCGTGCCGGCGGGTCAGCCCGCCGCGCGCGCCGCCATCCGCGCCTTGCGGGCCGCGAGCTTCTCGTCGAACTTGCTCGCCTCGCTGTCCAGGCCCGCCATGTAGAGCCCCAGTTCCTCCTGGGCCTTCAGGCCCTCGGGGCCCAGGCCGTCGATCTGGAGCACCTTGAGGAAGCGCAGCACGGGCTGGATGACGTCGTCGTGGTGGATGCGCATGTTGTAGATCTCGCCGATCGCCATCTGCGCCGCCGCCCGCTCGAACCCGGGCATACCGTGTCCGGGCATCCGGAAGTTCACGACGACGTCCCGCACGGCCTGCATGGTCAGGTCGGGGGCGATCTCGAAGGCCGCGCCCAGGAGGTTGCGGTAGAAGACCATGTGCAGGTTCTCGTCGGTGGCGATGCGCGCCAGCATCCGGTCGCAGACCGGGTCGCCGGACTGGTGGCCGGTGTTCCGGTGCGAGATGCGGGTGGCGAGCTCCTGGAAGGCGACGTACGCGACGGAGTGCAGCATCGAGTGCCGGTTGTCGGACTCGAAGCCCTCGCTCATGTGCGCCATCCGGAACTGCTCCAGCTTGTCCGGGTCGACCGCGCGCGAGGCCAGCAGGTAGTCGCGCATCACGATGCCGTGGCGGCCCTCCTCCGCGGTCCAGCGGTGCACCCAGGTGCCCCAGGCGCCGTCGCGGCCGAAGAGGCTGGCGATCTCGTGGTGGTAGCTGGGCAGGTTGTCCTCGGTGAGCAGGTTCACCACGAGGGCGATCTTGCCGACCTCGGTGACCTTGGACTGCGACGGCTCCCAGGCCTCGCCGTCCTCGAAGAAGCCCGGGAAGTTCCGGCCGTCGGACCACGGGACGTACTCGTGCGGCATCCAGTCCTTGGTGACCTTGAGGTGCCGGTTGAGCTCCTTCTCCACGACTTCTTCCAGCGCGTACAGCAGGCGGGCGTCGGTCCACCCGGTCGAGCTGCCGAGGTGGGGAGAAGTGAGCGTCACGAGGACTCCTGGGGACGGAGAAGGGGGTACGGAAATTACCTACGCACTCGTAGGTTACGAAACCGTAGGTTAAAGCCCCGTAAGGCATCGGCCAAGCCCGTCTCGGCGATGTCCGGTTACGTTCCGTTATGCGACCAGCTGGTGGGCTCCCACGGAGAGCCAGGTCACGCCGTCGACGCGCCGCGCCGGTCGCGATCATGGCTACTCAGAGCAGATGGTCCGCCTCCCCGGCCTTCACGGCGGAGATCAGCGCCCGCAGCGCCTCGACCGAGTCGCTGACGTACGCGCCGGGTGTCAGGGTCGAGCCGATGTAGGCGCGCCCGGCGTCGTCGAGACCGAAGCGGAAGCAGTTGGCGCCCTCACTGCAGAAGGCCTCGTTCCAGTCGATCTTCTCGGGGGCGGAGGCGTCGTGCGTGGCGTTCATGGGGGTCCTTACAGGTCCTGGGTGAGCGTGTGTATGAAGGCGCGTGAGTCGGGGGCGGGCAGGGCGAGTCCCCGCAGCTGGTCCAACAGTCCGCGATAGCGCCGGAGTTGCATGTCGGAGTCGAGCAGGATCGAGCCGTGGGAGGAGTCGAGCTGCACGCTGTCGAGCTGCGGCACCGCCGCCGACACATAGGTGAACGACTGGCCCGCTCCCGGGAAACCGCCGGCCGTGAACGGGATGACGCGCACGGTGATCGTGTCCCGCTCCGAGCGCGCAAGGATGTACTCGAGCTGCGCCCTGGCCACCTTCGGGCCGCCGAACTGCATCCGCAGCGCGGCCTCGTGGATCACCGCCTCGTACGGCGTGGGCCGGTCCCGGTCGAGGATCTCCTGGCGGCGCAGCCGCAGCGCCACCCGGGCCTCCAGATCCGGCCCCGGCAGCGGCGGGTCCGCGGTGTCGAAGACGGCCCGCGCGTGCTCCTCGGTCTGTAACAGGCCGGGGATGTGGGTGGTGACGGCCGTCCGCAACTCCGAGGCGCGGAACTCGAGTTCGGCGATGTCGAGCAGTCCGGGCGGCAGTAGGTCGCGATGCTCCTCCCACCAGCCGCGGTCGCGCTCCTGGGCGGTGGCGGCGAGGATGTCGATCAGGGCGGTGTCCGGGCAGCCGTAGTTGAAGGCGAGGGTACGGACGCGCTCGGCGCTGATGCCGAAGCGGCCCGACTCGATGTTGGGGATGCGGGTGCGGTCGACGCCCAGGAGGGCGGCGGCCTGCTGGACCGACATGCCCGATTGTTCGCGCAGCTTGCGCAGTTCGCTTCCGAGGCGCTGCTGACGCGCGGTCGGGGTGCTCCTGGGTGGCACGCTCGTTCTCCCCCTTCTGGTCGGCCGAAGCGCCGGCATTTTGGCCCGGAATGATGCAATTACCCGCAAGTAGTAGCACCGTGCTCCGGTCGTACGCTACGGTCGGTAGCGCAAGTCTCACACGCGGCGACCGTGTCTGTGTGTGAGCACCCCCACACGCACAGGAAATGTGAGCAACACGATGAAGGGCGCCCTGCGTTGCCTCCCGTCCGCCGCCGCGGCCGGTCCCATATCTCCGGTCACGGAGAACCTCAGCTACTCGATGCTGCTGCCCGGTGGGGCCTGGTGCGCCGGGCTGGCCCGGCAGGCCGTCCGGACCCTGCTGACGCGGCACGGCCTCGCCGAACTCTGCGACACCGCGGCCCTCGCGGCCTCGGAACTGGTCGCCGCCGCCTACCGCTTCACCCCGGACCGGGAAATGATCCTGCGCGTCCGCTGGCCGTTCGAGACGCTGCGGATCGTCCTCTACGACCAGCATCCAGCCCATTCCTCGGCCGAGAAGGCAGAGGAATGCCGCGACCGCCGCAGCCGCAGCATGTGGCTGCTGGCCGCGGCGGTCGACACGCACGGCGGGGACTGGGGCCTCGCGCCCGTCCTCACCCCGGGCGGGGGCACGAAGTCCTGGGCGTTATTGCACCGCTGACCCCCGCTCCCGCGCCTCGTCCAGCACTCCCTCGCGCACCGCATCCGGCGTCGTCGGCCGCAGCTCACCGTCGAGCAGCAGCCAGCGGGTGATCCCCAGCGACTCCAGGAACGGCACGTCGTGACTGGCCACGATCAGCGCCCCTTCGAACGACTCCAGCGCCGCCGTCAGCTTCCGGACCGAAGCCATGTCCAGGTTGTTGGTCGGCTCGTCCAGCATCAGCAGTTGCGGAGCGGGTTCGGCGAGCAGCAGCGCCGCCAGAGTCGCCCGGAACCGCTCCCCGCCCGACAGCGTCCCGGCGGCCTGATCCGCCCGCGCGCCCCGGAAGAGGAAGCGAGCGAGCCGCGCCCTGATGGCGTTGACCGTCGCCGAGGGCGCGAACCGGGCGACGTTCTCCACCACACTGAGGCCGTCGTCGAGCACGTCGAGTCGCTGCGGCAGGAAACGCAGTGGCACCTGCGTCACCACCTCGCCCGACAGCGGCTCCAGCTCCCCGGCGATCGTCCGCAGCAGCGTCGTCTTGCCGGCCCCGTTGCGGCCCACGAGCGCGATCCGCTCCGGTCCGCGCAGCTCGAACTCACCACCCACCCGGGCTCCGTAGCGCAGTTCCACCTCGCGCAACGACAGCACCCCGCGGCCCGGATGGACCGTGGTGCGCGGCAGCTCGATGCGGATCTCGTCGTCGTCCCGTACCGCCTCCACCGCCGCGTCGAGGCGTGACCGAGCCTCGGCGAGCCGCTCGGAGTGAAGGGCGCGGTGCTTGCCCGCCGACACCTGCGCCTCGCTCTTGCGGTTGTTGGCGACGATCTTCGGGACCACCTTGTTCGCGGCGCTCTTCTGCGCGTACCGCTTGCGCCGCGCCAACTTCAGCTGAGCATCGGAGAGTTCCCGCTTCTGCCGCTGCACGTCGGCCTCGGCGACCCGCACCATCCGCTCGGCCGCCTCCTGTTCGGCGGCGAGCGCCTCCTCGTACGCGGAGTACGCGCCGCCGTACCAGCCGACCTCCCCGTCCCGTAGATCGGCGATCTGGTCGACCCGTTCCAGGAGTTCGCGGTCGTGGCTGACCACGACGAGCACCCCGGACCAGGCGTCGACCGCGTCGTACAGCCTGCGACGGGCGTGCAGGTCGAGGTTGTTCGTCGGCTCGTCGAGCAGCAGGATGTCCGGCCGGGCGAGCAGCAGCGCGGCGAGCCGCAGCAGCACCGACTCACCGCCCGACACCTCGCCGATGGTCCGGTCGAGCCCGATGTGGCCGAGCCCGAGCTGGTCGAGCGTGGCGCGGGCCCGCTCCTCCACGTCCCAGTCGTCGCCGACGGCGGCGAAGTGGGCCTCGGCCGGGTCGCCCGCCTCGATGGCGTGCAGCGCGGCCCGGGTCTCCGCGATCCCGAGAGCCTGGTCGACCCGGAGCGCGGTGTCCAGAACCAGGTTCTGCGGGAGGTAGCCGACCTCGCCGACGGTGCGGACCGTGCCGTCGGTGGGCGTCAGCTCACCCGCGATGAGCTTGAGGAGCGTGGACTTTCCGGAGCCGTTCAGGCCGATCAGTCCGGTTCGGCCGGGGCCGACCGCGATTCCGAAGTCGTCCAGGACCTCGGTGCCGTCCGGCCAGGAGAAGGACAGGGACGAGCAGGTGATGAACGTGGGATGGGTCGCCATGGGGGCCTCCCTGTTGCAAGAGCGTGGGCTGGGGCAACGGGTGAGACACCGGGGCGCGGGCAGGCGAGGGAGCTCGTACGCCGAGGTCGAAGACGGCACACGCGGCACTGCGAAGGGCAGCAAGGGGCACGCGCGGCACGGTGTCTCGAAACCTCAGACGAGCAACGGCCTTCTCCGATCGGGCGACAACAGGGCCAGGTCAGGACGGTACGCCGGGCGCCGAGCGGAGGACAAGCGATTTACGGGCGGACGACCCAGGGGTGCGAGCGGGGAGTAGGGCGGCTCAGGCGTAGTCGTCGAGGAGTTGGGCCAGGTCCTGGTCCCAGTCCAGGTACTGGTGCTCGTGGCCGGCCGGCACCAAGTGCTGCGACCGCTTGAGGAAGCGGCGCAGTTCGGCGGTGCGGATGTGCACCACGGCGACGCCCTCGGGCGCGTGGAACTCGACGACGGTGCGGTCGTAGCCGTACGGGCGTACGCGGACGTCGCCCAGGCCGGCCGGGCCGTCCACGCCCTGCGCCAGCAGCTCCCGGGAGAACGCCCACGACACATCGACGCCCTCCAGCGTCGCGGGCGCCGGAAAGGCCATGCTCACCGCGAAGGGATCCTCGCGGTCGTACCGCAGCGTGGCGGGGACGGTTTCCATCCGGGGAGCGGATGCGACCAGACGGGCCTGGACGGCCTGCTCGATGACGGTGGACAAGGCCAGCTCCTGTCGCGCGGCTTCGGTTCCTGACGTCTCCCTGACACAAGGGAAGACGAACGATCGGACCGGAACGTGCACTGGAGGGTTACGTGAGCTGTGTCACCGCGCGTTCACCTGCGCGTTTCACCTCGACTCGGCGGGGCGGTCCACCGGATCATCGCTCGGCGGGGCGGCACACGGACCCGAATGGTCGCAGTACGGCTGGTTCCCGGACGCCCCACAGCCGCAGAGCATCACGCGCGTCTCGTGGCGCACGCCCTCTTCGCCGGCGACCTCGATCGCGAGGTCGCCGCGCATCACGAGCTGCCCGGCCGGGTTCCTGCGCACGGTCGTGGGGGAGTCGGGCGGCTCGGCGGAGCCGTCCGCCGGGTGGTACTGCAGCGCGCCGGAGGGGCAGCGGCGGACGACCTCGGCGACCAGACCGGCGTCCGCGCCGTCGGGCTGGATCCACGGGCGCTTCCCCAGGTCGAAGACCGCCGGCAGACCGTGGACGCACTCGGCCGCGTGCAGACAGCGGCGCGGCTCGAAGGTGACGGTGAGGCCCTCGCCCTCGTACTCCTTGAGCTTCCGTTTCTCCTCGGTCATGCCGTCCAGCCTAGGAAGGGGCGCGGCGGGACGCACTCTGGACGGGATCACCGGGGTGGGCTAGCTTCCGGCGCCATGACGTCCATGGGGAAGACGAGACGAATGGTGTCGGTGGGCCTGAGCGGGGCGGTGCTCGCCCTGGCCGTGGCGATTCCGGCGGGATCGGCGCACAGCGCGGAGCAGGGCGCGGCCCACGGGGTGACCTGGCGACTGACGGAGACCGGGACGGACGCCCGCTTCCGCGGGCTCGCGGCGGTCGACCGTACGACGGCCTGGGCCGCGGGCTCGAAGGGGACGGTGCTGCGGACCACGGACGGCGGCCGGAGCTGGCGGAACGTGTCGCCGCCAGGGGTGGCGGAGCTGGAACTGCGCGATGTGGAGGCGTTCGACGCCCGGCGCGCGGTGGTCCTCGCGATCGGTGAGGGCGAGGCGTCGCGCGTGCTGCGCACCGACGACGGCGGGGCGACCTGGACCGAGTCCTTCCGCAACACCGACCCGCGGGCGTTCTACGACTGCATGACCTTCTTCGACCACCGGCACGGGCTCGCGATGAGCGACCCGGTGGACGGGAAGTACCGGATCCTGTCCACGCGGGACGGCGGCCGTACGTGGGAGGTGCTGCCGGACGCGGGGATGCCGGCGGCGCTGCCCGGCGAGGCGGCGTTCGCGGCGAGCGGCCAGTGTCTGGTCTCCTCCGGACCGAAGGACGTGTGGCTGGCGACCGGCGGCGGGGCCACGGCGCGCGTGCTGCACTCCGGCGACCGGGGCCTGAACTGGACCGTCGCCGATACGACGATCCCGGCGGGCGACTCGGCGCGGGGCGTCTTCGGACTCGCGTTCCGCGACCGTACGCACGGGATCGCGGTGGGCGGCGACTACCGCAAGGACCAGCCGTCCCCGCGGGCGGCCGCAGTCACCGGCGACGGCGGGCGCAGCTGGAACGCCTCCTCCGTCCCGCCGCCCGCCTACCGCTCCGGTGTCGCCTGGCTCCCGCACAGCAGGTCGGCCGCGCTCGCCGTCGGCCCCACGGGCACGGACCTGACGACGGACGGCGGCCGCACCTGGCGGACGGTCGACACCGGCTCGTACGACACGGTCGACTGCACGCGGGACGGCGCGTGCTGGGCCTCCGGCGAGAAGGGCAGGATCGCCCGGCTGGGCCGCTGGTGAAGCGCGAACTGAAGCCTGAACGTGATCGCCTAGCCGGTGCTCTGCCCCTGCCCGTCCTCTGCCCAGTCGTGCCTAGCCGGGCAGCTGCTCCCGGTACGGGGCGAGGGCGTCGGCCGTCTTGGTCGCGTAGAACTCCGTGATCCGGTACGCGCAGACGCCCTCGACGCTGAAGGGGTCGGCCGCTGCGATCTTCTCGATCTCCGCGCGGTCGACCCCGGCGGCGAGGACGACCCCGCCGTCGCGCGGGTTCTTCCGCCCCGAGGCGATGAAGACGCCCGCGGCGTACTGCGCGTCGAGCCACTCGATGTGCGCCTCGAGCAGGGCGTCGACCCGCTCGACGGGGGCCGTGTAGGTCAATTCCAGTACGAACATGATCGCCAGGCTACCGGGGAGCCGGGCGGTGGCGGGAAAACCGCTCGCCAGTCGGACGGAGGGGCGCCGTAGGCTGGCCGTCACCATGATGATCATCGACATTCCCTCGGGCTGGCCCGCCGACGAGTCCGCCGCCCGTGCCGTGCAGGGAGAACTGCGCGGCCGCCTCGTGCTCGACGAGCCGGGCCCTGTGCCCGGCACGGGGCATGTCACGGGTCTGGACGTGGCGTACGACGACGAGCGCGACCTCGTCGCGGCGGCGGCCGTCGTGCTCGACGCCCGGACGCTCGACGTGGTGGAGGAGGCCACGGCGGTGGGCCGGGTCTCGTTCCCCTATGTCCCGGGACTCCTCGCCTTCCGCGAGATCCCCACGGTGCTCGCCGCGCTCGCCTCGCTGGAGGCCGACCCCGGTCTCCTCGTCTGCGACGGCTACGGCCTCGCGCACCCGCGCCGCTTCGGCCTCGCCAGCCACCTCGGAGTGCTGACCGGGCGGCCGTCGATCGGCGTCGCGAAGAACCCCTTCACCTTCACGTACGACCAACCCGGCGCCGCTCGGGGTGACTCCAGCCCGCTCGTGGCCGGCGACGAGGAGGTCGGCCGCGCCCTGCGCACCCAGGCCGGCGTGAAGCCCGTCTTCGTCTCCGTCGGCCATCGCGTCTCCCTGGACAACGCCTGCGCCCACACCCTCCTCCTCTCCCCGCGCTACCGCATCCCCGAGACCACCCGTCACGCCGACTCCCTCTGTCGCCGCGCCCTGAAGGAGGCGCTGGGACCTGAGTAGGCGCCTGAGTACGAGTACGGATGGCGGGACGCGATCATGGGCGGCAGAGTGGGGTGCATGACAACCCCCGTTCCCACCTCGCCGCGTCCCTTCGAACGCGGCTCGATCCACGTCGTCGCGGGCGGGGTGATCGCATGATCGGCACCCTGCAGTGCGTCGTGCTCGACTGCACCGACGTGCTGGAACTGGCCCGCTTCTACCAACAGTTGCTCGGTGGCGAGATCAACCGTCCCGACCCCCAGTGGGCCGTCGGCGACGGCTGGGCCACCCTGCACGACGCCGCGGGCGCGCCGGTGCTCGCCTTCCAGGGCGTGGCCGACCACCGGCCCCCGGTCTGGGGCGCGCCCGAGCAGCAGTTCCACCTGGACGTGCGGGTCGCCGATCTGGAGGCCGCACACCACGCGGTCCTGGCGCTCGGGGCGTGGCAGCTCGACGAAGGGGACGGCGACCGGGGCTGGCGGATCTACGCGGACCCGGCCGGCCATCCCTTCTGTCTCATCCGCCACTGAGCACGAGGGCCGGCCCGGTCAGCCCTCGTACGCCACCCGGAAGCGGATGCCCGCCGACCGCAGCCGGTCGAGCAGCGCGTCGCCCATCGCCACCGCCGTCGTGACCTGCCCCGCGGTCTTCGGTAGATCGTCGAGGGCGAGGCACAGGGCCGACTCGGCGAGCATCTTCGCCGTCTCGTCGTATCCGGGGTCGCCCCCCGACACCTCGGTGAACACCCGTCGCCCACCGCCCTCACCGACGAACCGCACGGAGAACCAGCTCCGTGCGCGCCGCTCCGCGCTCGGCCCCTGACCGGGTTCGTAACGTTCCATCAGCCAGCGGCGTACGGGCGCCAGTTGGGCCGCCACCACACCCGTGCCGACCGCGGCTGCGCCGCCGAGCGCCATCGGGAGGGTCTTCACCGAGGCGTAGTGGCGGTAGCGGAAGTCCGGGCCGTACGACTCGAGGGCCCGCGCCGACCGCGCCACCACCTGGGAATCGAGCGTCGGCAGCGGCAGCGCCCAGGTGCCGGTCTCCCGGCTGAAGCGCGGCCCGCTCAGCGGCGCCCGCGCCCGTCGGCCGACCAACCGGGGTTCGTGCAGGCGTCGTTCGTGCGCCGCCCGCAGGATCTCCCGGCCGCGCCCCATCGCCGTGAGGGCGGACGCGAAGGTCCCGCCCGAGAAGATCGCTCCCGCGCGCACGAATCCGTCGATCCGCAGCGGCACGTCCTTCGGCAGCTGCTGGACGGTGAAGTAGACGCCCAGGTCGTGCGGTACGGAGTCGAAGCCGCACGCGTGCACGATCCGCGCCCCGGTCTCCCGGGCGCGCGCATCGTGCCGTACGTACATCAGGTCGACGAACTCCGCCTCGCCGGTGAGGTCCACGTAGTCCGTGCCGGCCTCCGCGCACGCGGCGACCAGGCCCTCGCCGTACCAGACGTAGGGGCCGACCGTGGTGGCCACCACCCGGGTGGACTCGGCCAGTTCGCGCACGGCGTCCTCGTCGGCGGAGTCCGCGACCAGCAGCGGCAGCTCCGCGCATCCCGGCCACCGGGCGGCGAGCCGCGTCCGCAGGGCCGCCAGCTTCGCGCGGCTGCGCCCGGCGAGCGCCCACCGGCAGCCGGTCGGAGCGTGCTCGGCCAGATACTCCGCGGTGAGCTCGCCCACGAACCCCGTCGCTCCGAAGAGGACCACGTCGTACGGCCGCTCCGCCGCGTCCCGCCCCGTGCCGTTTCCGGTGTCCATCCAGCCCCTCGCCTTCGCCTACGGCTTCCCCTGCGAGCGCGGAGCCTAGCGGTAGCTCCGGCGGGGTACGTCAGCGGTAGTCGTCGGGGTGGTCCTGCATCCAGGTGTTGATGCGGTCCCGCGTGCCGATCAGCAGGGTCTGGTGCTTCTTCAGGTTCGCGTACGTACGGTCGCCGGCCAGGGTGGTGCGCAGCTTCTCGATCCAGGCGATCGGCTCGGGGAAGTGGCCGGGCCCCTTCGGGTCCGCCTTCATGGCGCGGTCGAGCCGGTCGAGCTCGTCATGGACGCGGCCCAGGAAGTACGCGCAGTCGGTGGCGCAGCTGTCGTTGAGCGTGGCCTGCAGCCCGGCGAAGGCGTCCCGCACCAGTTCGGGACCGGGTGTGGGGGAGGGGTCGTCCTCCGCCGCCTCGGTGCCCGCGCCGGCCCCGTTGTCCGCGCTCGCTTCGGCGGTGGCGAGCGCCGATGCGGTCGAGTTCGGTGCCGCGTCGGTCGTGGTGTCGTCCCCCTGGGCGGAGCAGGAGATCAGCAGGGTGGCGATGAGTGGTGCCGCGAGCAGGGCGGTGATCCGGCGTCGTGATGTGAGCATGCCGGGACCCTATAGGGCGACGCCGGTCCGGACCTGGCCGATCCGTCGAATTTCCAAGCGCTTGCTCGGCCGGGGGGCTTGTGCGGAGTGGAACACGTTCCTAGCATCACCGGTGTTACATCATTGGTGTCACACACGGTCCTGGGGGCTCGATGGCAGCGCAGGCGAACGGTGGGAACGGCCCGCTCTCCGGGGTGCGCGTGGTGGAGCTTGCGGGGATCGGGCCCGGTCCGTTCGCCGCCATGCTCCTGGCCGATCTCGGCGCCGACGTCGTACGGATCGACCGTCCCGGCGGTTCGGGGCTCGGCATCGACCCCGCGTACGACCTCACCAACCGCAACAAGCGCTCCGTCCTGGTCGACCTCAAGGCCGACGGCGGCCCCGCCACGGTCCTCGACCTGGTCGAACGCGCCGACATCCTCGTCGAGGGCTACCGTCCCGGTGTCGCCGAACGCCTCGGCGTCGGCCCCGACGCCTGCCTCGCCCGCAACCCGAAGCTCGTCTACGGCCGGATGACCGGCTGGGGCCAGGACGGCCCGCTCGCCGCGAGCGCCGGACACGACATCGCGTACATCGCGATCACCGGCACCCTCGGCATGATCGGACCCGACCCGGACGGCCCGCCCACCGTCCCCGCCAACCTCGTCGGCGACTACGCGGGCGGCTCGCTCTACCTCGTCATCGGCGTGCTCGCAGCCCTCCAGCACGCGCGCACGCACGGCGAGGGCCAGGTCGTCGACGCGGCCATCGTCGACGGCACCGCCCACCTCGCCACCATGATCCACGGCATGCTGGCGGCCGGCGGCTGGCAGGACCGGCGCGGCGTCAACCTGCTGGACGGCGGCTGCCCCTTCTACGGCACCTACGAGACCTCCGACGGGCAGTACATGGCGGTCGGCGCGCTGGAGCAGCAGTTCTACGACGAGTTCACGCGCCTGCTCGGCATCGAGGACGTCGCCCCCGCCCGTAAGGACTTCGGACGCTGGGACGAGCTGCGCACCGCCGTCGCCGACCGTTTCCGTACCCGCACGCGCGACGAGTGGACGGCCGTCTTCGAAGGGACGGACGCCTGTGTGGCGCCGGTGCTCTCGATGCGCGAGGCCCCCGCCCACCCGCATCTCGCCGCCCGGGGCACCTTCGTCGAGCACGCCGGATTCACCCAGCCCGCACCCGCGCCCCGGTTCTCCGCCACCCCCGGCACCGTCCGGTCCGGACCCGCCCGGCCCGGCGCCGACACCGAAGCGGTCGCCCGCGACTGGGCCGTCCCCGCCCTGACCAGCGCCGAAGCCCCTCGGCCGACCCGCGACGAAGCCCCTCAGGAGCCCCAAGCATGAAGCGTCAGCTCTACACCGCCGACCACGAGGCGTTCCGCGAGACCGTCCGCACCTTCCTCGCCAAGGAGGTGCTGCCCCACTACGAGCAGTGGGAGAAGGACGGCATCGTCGCGCGCGAGGCCTGGCGCGCCGCCGGACGTCAGGGGCTGCTCGGCCTCGCCGTCGACGAGGAGTACGGAGGCGGCGGCAACGCCGACTTCCGCTACAGCGCCGTGCTCGCCGAGGAGTTCACCCGCGCCGGCGCACCCGGCATCGCCCTCGGTCTGCACAACGACATCATCGGCCCGTACCTCACCTCGCTGGCCACCGAGGAGCAGAAGCGCCGCTGGCTGCCAGGCTTCTGCACCGGCGAGCTGATCACCGCCATCGCGATGACCGAGCCGGGCGCCGGATCCGACCTCCAGGGGATCCGGACCAGCGCCGAGGACCGCGGCGACCACTGGGTGCTCAACGGCTCCAAGACGTTCATCTCCAACGGCATCCTCGCCGACCTGGTGATCGTCGTCGCGAAGACGACGCCCGAGGGCGGCGCCCACGGCCTCTCGCTGCTGGTCGTCGAACGCGGCATGGAGGGCTTCGAACGCGGCCGCAACCTCGACAAGATCGGGCAGAAGTCGCAGGACACCGCCGAGCTGTTCTTCCATGACGTCCGCGTCCCCAAGGAGAACCTCCTCGGCGAGCTCAACGGCGCCTTCGTCCACCTCATGACCAATCTCGCCCAGGAGCGGATGGCCATCGCCGTGGCCGGCATCGCCGCCGCCGAACACCTCCTGGAGATCACCACCACGTACGTGAAGGAACGCGAGGCGTTCGGGCGACCGCTGGCCAAGCTCCAGCACGTCCGCTTCGAGATCGCCGAGATGGCGACCGAGTGCGCCGTCACCCGCACGTTCCTCGACCGCTGCATCGTCGATCACTCGAACGGGGAACTCGACGCCGTCCATGCCTCGATGGCCAAGTGGTGGGCCTCCGAACTGCAGAAGCGGGTCGCCGACCGCTGCCTCCAGCTGCACGGGGGATACGGCTACATGGCCGAGCTCCCGGTCGCCAGGGCCTTCACCGACGGCCGTATCCAGACCATCTACGGAGGGACGACCGAGATCATGAAGGAGATCATCGGACGTTCCCTGCTGGGCTGATTCCCTCTCCACCCTCATCGTGAAAGGCTTCTCGTGAGCACCGAAGCGTACGTGTACGACGCGATCCGCACCCCGCGCGGCCGCGGCAAGGCCAACGGCGCCCTGCACGGCACCAAGCCCATCGACCTGGTCGTCGGCCTCATCCACGAGATCCGCGCCCGCTTCCCCGGGCTCGACCCGGCGGCGATCGACGACATCGTCCTCGGCGTCGTCGGCCCGGTCGGCGACCAGGGCTCCGACATCGCCCGGGTCGCCGCCATCGCGGCCGGTCTCCCCGACACCGTCGCGGGCGTCCAGGAGAACCGCTTCTGTGCCTCCGGCCTCGAGGCCGTCAACATGGCCGCGATGAAGGTCCGTTCGGGCTGGGAGGACCTCGTCCTCGCCGGCGGTGTCGAGTCCATGTCGCGGGTGCCGATGGCCTCCGACGGCGGCGCATGGTTCGCCGACCCCATGACCAACTTCGAGACCGGCTTCGTCCCCCAGGGGATCGGCGCCGACCTCATCGCCACCATCGAGGGCTTCTCCCGCCGCGACGTCGACGAGTACGCGGCGCTCTCCCAGGAGCGCGCCGCGGCCGCCTGGAAGGACGGTCGCTTCGACCGCTCCGTCGTCCCGGTGAAGGACCGCAGCGGCCTGGTCGTCCTCGACCACGACGAGCACATGCGCCCGGGCACCACCGCGGACTCGCTCGCCGCCCTCAAGCCGTCCTTCGCGACCATCGGCGACATGGGCGGCTTCGACGCGGTCGCGCTGCAGAAGTACCACTGGGTGGAGAAGATCGACCACGTCCACCACGCCGGAAACTCCTCCGGCATCGTCGACGGCGCCTCGCTCGTCGCGATCGGTTCCAAGGAGGTCGGCGAGCGGTACGGGCTGACCCCGCGCGCGCGGATCGTGGCCGCCGCCGTCTCGGGCTCCGAGCCGACCATCATGCTCACCGGCCCCGCGCCGGCGACCCGCAAGGCGCTCGCCAAGGCCGGCCTGACCATGGACGACATCGACCTCGTCGAGATCAACGAGGCCTTCGCCGGCGTCGTGCTCCGCTTCGTCAAGGACATGGGCATCAGCCTGGACAAGGTCAACGTCAACGGTGGCGCGATCGCGCTCGGCCACCCCCTCGGCGCGACCGGCGCGATGATCCTCGGCACCCTCGTCGACGAGCTGGAGCGCCAGGACAAGCGCTACGGCCTGGCCACGCTGTGCGTCGGCGGCGGCATGGGCATCGCCACGATCGTCGAGCGCGTCTGACCGTCCGTCCCCAGCCTCCACCAGCCTTCACAGGCCTTCAGCAGCCTTACGGAGAAGCAGCAATGAGCAGCCAGAGCACCACCATCCGCTGGGAGCAGGACGAGACCGGCGTCGTCACCCTCGTCCTCGACGACCCCAACCAGTCCGCGAACACCATGAACCAGGCGTTCAAGGACTCCATCGCGGCGATCGCCGACCGCGCCGAGGCCGAGAAGGACTCGATCCGCGGCATCATCTACACCTCCGCCAAGAAGACCTTCTTCGCGGGCGGCGACCTCAAGGACATGATCCGGCTGCGACCGGAGGACGCGCAGATCGCCTTCGACACCGGCACCGAGATCAAGAAGTCCCTGCGCCGGATCGAGACGCTCGGCAAGCCGGTCGTCGCGGCCGTCAACGGTGCGGCGCTCGGCGGCGGTTACGAGATCGCGCTCGCCTCCCACCACCGTGTCGCGCTCGACGCGCCCGGCTCCAAGATCGGCCTGCCCGAGGTCACCCTCGGTCTCCTCCCGGCGGGTGGCGGCGTCACCCGTACCGTACGGCTCATGGGCATCGCCGACGCCCTGCTCAAGGTGCTGCTCCAGGGAGCCCAGTACTCCCCGCAGCGCGCCCTGGAGAACGGCCTGATCCACGAGGTGGCCGCCACGCCCGAGGAGATGCTCGCCAAGGCGCGCGCCTTCATCGACGCGAACCCCGAGTCGCAGCAGCCCTGGGACGTCAAGGGGTACAAGATCCCCGGCGGGACCCCGTCGAACCCGCGGTTCGCCGCCAACCTGCCGGCCTTCCCGGCCAACCTGAAGAAGCAGCTGAACGGCGCCCCCTACCCGGCCCCGCGCAACATCCTCGCGTGCGCCGTCGAGGGCGCGCAGGTCGACTTCGAGACCGCGCTGACCATCGAGGCCCGCTACTTCACCGAGCTGGTCACCGGCCAGACGGCGAAGAACATGATCCAGGCGTTCTTCTTCGACCTCCAGGCCGTCAACTCCGGCGCCAACCGCCCCCAGGGCATCGAGCCGCGGCCCGTCCGCAAGGTCGCCGTCCTCGGCGCGGGCATGATGGGCGCGGGCATCGCCTACTCCTGCGCCCGCGCGGGCATCGAGGTCGTCCTCAAGGACGTCACGGCGGAGGCGGCGCAGCGCGGCAAGGAGTACTCGGAGAAGCTGCTCGCCAAGGCGCTCTCGCGGGGTCGTACGACCGAGGCGAAGCGCGACGAGCTGCTCGCCCGGATCACCCCGACCGCCGACCCGGCGGACCTGGCGGGCTGCGACGCCGTGATCGAGGCCGTGTTCGAGGACACCGCGCTCAAGCACAAGGTCTTCGAGGAGATCCAGGACGTCGTCGAGCCGGACGCGCTGCTCTGCTCCAACACCTCGACGCTGCCGATCACCGTGCTCGCCGAGGGAGTCACCCGCCCGGTCGACTTCATCGGACTGCACTTCTTCTCGCCGGTCGACAAGATGCCGCTGGTCGAGATCATCAAGGGCGAACAGACCGGCGACGAGGCGCTGGCGCGCGCCTTCGACCTGGTGCGGCAGATCAACAAGACCCCGATCGTCGTGAACGACTCGCGCGGCTTCTTCACCTCGCGGGTGATCGGCCAGTTCATCAACGAGGGTGTCGCGATGGTCGGCGAGGGGGCGGACCCGGCCTCCGTCGAGCAGGCGGCGGCGCAGGCCGGCTACCCGGCCAAGGTCCTCTCCCTGATGGACGAGCTGACGCTCACCCTGCCGCGCAAGATCCGCAATGAGACCCGGCGCGCGATCGAGGAGGCCGGCGGGACGTGGGCCGGGCACCCCTCGGACGCGGTGATCGACCGGATGGTCGACGAGTTCGGGCGTACGGGACGCAGCGGTGGCGCGGGCTTCTACGCGTACGACGAGACCGGCAAGCGGGTCGGGCTGTGGCCGGGCCTCCGCGAGCACTTCACACGCTCCGACGTGACCATCCCCTTCGAGGACATGAAGGAGCGGATGCTGTTCTCCGAGGCGCTGGACTCGGTCCGCTGCCTGGAGGAGAACGTCCTGACCTCGGTCGCCGACGCCAACATCGGCTCGATCATGGGCATCGGCTTCCCCGCGTGGACCGGCGGTGTGCTCCAGTACATCAACGGCTACGAAGGCGGCCTCGCCGGCTTCGTGGCACGCGCGCGTGAGCTGGCGGAGAAGTACGGGGACCGCTTCCAGCCGCCCGCGCTCCTGGTGGAGAAGGCCGAGCGGGGCGAGGTCTTCACGGACGCGTGACGCCTCCGATCTGCTGAACGGCCCCGTCGCGCCCCCCTTCGATCATCCGATCGAGCGGTGCGGCGGGGCCGTTACGCGTGGATCCGCCGGCTTCAGCCAGCCGCCGACACCCGTCGCGCCCAAGCCTCCCGTCCTGCCGGAGGATCCCGATCCTGGTGGGCGGCCTGACCCCGGGCACCCTCCCGAAGCTGCTCGGCTAGTCGTTCTTCGCGGCCGTCTCCGCACCGAACGCCGCCCGCAGTTCCTCGCTCAGGGAGCGCTGGAACGCGGTGACGAGGGCCTGGATCACCATCGGCTGCATGTGCGCGGAGAGCGACTTCATCGCGGCGAGGTGATCCGGGTCCTCGGCGCTCTCCCGGTACGGGTTCCACACCTCGTCCCGGAAGAGCCGGGACAGTTCCTGGGCGGCGGCGCGGGCGTGTTCGAGCAGGACGGTGCGGGAGGCGAGGATCGTCTCGTGCGCGATGGGCACGTCGAGGAGCTCGACCCCGAGCCGCAGCAGCGTGGAGTCGAGCCGGAAGACGTCGGGTTCGGCGCCCTTGTCGAGGACACCCATGGCGGCGAGCCGGTCGACGTCCGTGTCGGCCAGGGTCCGCCCGGCGCGCCGTTCCAGCTCGCGCCGGGTGATCTCCTCGGCGGACTCGGGCGCCCAGGAGGCGACCAGGGCCCGGTGGACGGCGAGATCCCGTGCGCTGAGATCGGGCGGCAGCTGGTGCAGATACCGTTCGATGGCGGCGAGCGTCATGCCCTGTCGCTGGAGCTCCTCGATCAGCGCGAGCCGGGAGAGATGGTCGGCCCCGTATCGCCCGACCCGCCGCGGCCCGATGGCCGGCGGCGGCAGCAGCCCCTTGGTGCTGTAGAACCGAACGGTCCGCACGGTGACCCCCGCCCGCGCGGCCAGCTCGTCGACGGTGAACGTCGGCATCTGCTCCTCGGCCTCGGTGCCCATCTGAGGTGCCTCGCTTCCGGTGCCGTGCGGTTCCCCCGTCAGTGCAACAGTATTGCTGTCTCACCAGCGTTGTAAAAGCATCAGGTCATTGCCGTATGCACGCGAGGGCGACCCGCGGGCCGGGCGCCGCCGGGCGCCACCCTGGACGGTCGAGCGCTGCCGAGCGCGGTGCTCTGTCACAGGCGACTCGTACGGTGGGGGCATGTCGGGGATCACGTATGTACAAGGGGACGCCACCGCGCCGCAGGGCAAGGGGGTCAAGATCATCGCGCACGTCTGCAACGACCTGGGTGGGTGGGGCAAGGGGTTCGTGCTGGCGGTGTCGCGCCGCTGGGCCGAGCCGGAGGTGGCCTTTCGGCGGTGGCACCGGGAGCGGGCGCGGAACGACTTCGGGTTGGGCGCCGCTCAGTTCGTGCAGGTCGGGGCGTATGTCTGGGTGGCCAATCTGGTGGGGCAGCGCGGTATACGGACCGGTCGGAGTACGGGCGTGCCGGTGCGGTACGAGGCGATCGACGCGGCGCTCGGGCTGCTCGCCGACAAGGCGGCGGAGTTGGGGGCCTCCGTGCACATGCCGCGAATCGGGTGCGGGCTGGCCGGGGGGAAGTGGGCGCGGGTGGAGCCGTTGATCGTCGCGCGGCTGGTGGAGCGGGGGATACCGGTCACCGTGTACGACTTCGAGGCGTAACCGGCCGTAAGGGGCACCGCCCCACCCGCGCGTCGGATGGCGTGTACCTGCCGCTAGAGTCACGTGCTTGTTCGAATACGGGGAATGGTGACTGGGGAGGGTCATGTACACGGAACTCAGGGAGACGGCCACGGAGTTGGCCGCGGTCCTGTGGCGGGAGCACACCGTGTACCGGGAGCGGGGCGGCGGGGTGGTGATCCGCGGAGAGCACGTGGGGCGCTGGATAAGCCTTGCCCCGACCGGTGGGAAGGACCAGGCGCGCGTCCGGGCCGGACGCCTCCTCGACGGCGGTACCACGGCGCCGGCCCGGTCCGAGACAGTCGTCGACCTCACCGTCGGGACGGGCGAACTGGCTGCGGTCTGCCGCCGCCTGCTCGCCGATGTCGCCGCCGCCGACAGCGAGCCGCCCCGCTCCCGCACCGAGCGCGCCGCACGCGCGGAGCGCCCGGCCAGGCCGGTCCGCCCCCGCAAGAGCCGCCACACGAGCTTCGGCTCCTGGGTGGTGCTCATCTGCGTGGCGGGGGTCGTGGGGCTCTGGGCCTATGCCCAGTTCGGTATGTACGGGTACTAGGCGTCAGGACGCGGGGACGAAACGGCCCGGCGGACGACTCGGCCCGCCGGGCAGAGGGGGCGCGGCGGGCCGAGGGCGATCACGGGTTCAGGGACGCCCGCGCCGCGGTACCAGGGACCGTCTATGTGGGGTGCGGCGTGGGGCCTCAGGCCGCCATGCTGTGGAAGCTGCCCGCGACGATGAGGCTGATGGTGCCGATGCCGGTGCGCACGGTGATGGGAGTGTCGCTGCCGGTGGTGCTGGCATTGCCGAGCTGCCCCTGGTCGTTGCCGCCCCAGGCTCTGAGAGTGTCGTCGGACAGGCGCGCCAGGCTGTGGGAGCGGCCGGCGGAGATGCCTCGGACCCTGATGAGGTTGACGACGGTGACGGGGGTGCCGCTGGTGCCGCCGGTGCTGCCGTTGCCGAGCTGGCCGTCGCTGTTGTCGCCCCAGGCTCGGACGGTTTGGTTGGACAGCAGGGCGAGGCTGTGCGAGTCCCCCGCGTCGATGTCTCGGACGCCGGTGAGGTTGACGACGGTGACGGGGGTGCCGCTGGTGCCGCCGGTGCTGCCGTTGCCGAGCTGCCCGGCGCTGTTGTCGCCCCAGGCCTTGACGGTGCCGTTGGACAGCAGAGCGAGGCTGTGGTCGCAGCCGGCGGCGATCGCGGTTACGCCGCTGAGGGGGACGCTGGGGTTGCTGGGGTCGATGACGGTGACAGGAGTGGTGCTGATGGAGCCTGTGGTGCCGTCGCCGAGCTGGCCGGAGAAGTTGTTGCCCCAGGCCTTGACGGTGCCGTTGGACAGCAGGGCAAGGCTGTGGAGGCAGCCGGTGGCAACCGCCGTCACGCCGCTCAGCTCGGGTACCGTGCCGGGCGTGAGGTGGTCGGGGTCGGAGAGGTCGGAGGTGGTGCCGTCGCCGAGCTGCCCGTAGTCGTTGGCGCCCCAGGCCTTGACGGTGCCGTTGGACAGCACGGCCAAGCCGTGAGTGCTTGCGGCGAGGCCGGTGGTGTTGGCGGCGGTCAGTCCGGCCACGGTGACCGGGGTGTGCCGGTTGTCGGTGGTGCCGTCGCCGAGCTGGCCGAAGCCGTTGTAGCCCCAGGACTCGACTCGCTGGACCTGGGCGGCGGCCGGCGGCGCGGCGGGCAACGCCCACGCAGCCAGGGCGGTCAGGACGAGCAGTCCCGTAGACAGGGCAGTTCTCGGTCTGCGCCGTCGTGTTTGGAGCAGTCGCATGTGTCACCTCGGGGTGTGGTGTGGGGATGAGCGGCCGTGTCGGCTGGCTCCTACATGGACTGACCACGGTGATTCATCAAGTGACAGAAGGTGCGGGGCGACACCGACACCGGGGCCGGGTTGCGGCAAACGACTGACCGGCACATCGGCCACACGAGCTCTTGTGGCTGTTCGAGGACGACTTGGGAGGCCCCGTCTACTCGCCTGGAGTGAAGCACGGGGGTGCCGTCCTGGCCGACCCCTGCAGTGACTCTTCCATCGCCCACCCCCGGCCGAGGTGACCAGCCGTCCCTGAGTCTTGGCATACGAGGCCGTCTCGACCGGCCGCCGCCGGCGGCCGACGATCTGCTGGGCGCGGATCGGTGGGACGAGGCACTCGCCATGGAGGAGTGCCGGTAAGAACCGTGTCACCGACAGCCTCGGCGGCGGCCCGCTCGAACTCGACCGACGGACCGGCGGTCGGCGGCGCCGCGGGTGCGTCGTCGAGCGGCCGGCCGTACCGCATCGCCGTGGGGTACGTATCTCGGGGACGTCCCCCGAGACACGTACCTTCGGACGCGCGACAGCCAACCGCCACACTTACTCTTCGAAAGTACCCACAACAGGGTAGTGGTCGGAGAGGTTGGTGTACGTGTACTGCGTGCCCCAGCTGGAGACCGTCCAGGGCGCGCTCTGCTCCAGGACGACGTTGTTCGTCCAGCCCGCCGGGCGTGCGTTGCCCGAGCGGAACAGCACGTAGTCGAGGTCCTCGCGCGGGTCGTCCGGGTAGCGCTCGGAGGCGATCGAGTTCAGCTCGGTGTCGAAGGAGTACGGGTGGCCGGTGCGGGCGTCCGCGCCGGCGAGGCCCGCGTCGCTCAGCATGGTGCCGTACTCGGGCGTCCGGGAGTCCACGTTGAAGTCGCCGGCCACGATGACCTGCTCGTTCGCCGGGATGTTCTTGGCGTCGAGGAAGGCGTCCATCGCCTTGAACTGGCGGCTGCGCATCTGCGCCGCCTCGCCCGCCGAGCAGCCCGGGTCGGTGGACTGGGCGTGGGTGCCGACGACGTGGACCTTGGTGCCGTTCACGTTCAGGACGGTGTAGACGAAGCCCTTGTTCGAGTACCAGTCCGCGCCGCACGCGTCCTTGTAGACGTACTGCTCCTTGCGGACGATCGGCCACTTGCTGAGGATCGTCACGCCGCCGTCCTCCGGCGTCGTCGCGGAGTAGGCGCCGCTGGTGGCGTCCCAGCCGGTCTTGCTGCGACCCATGACCGGGGTCTGGTACGGGTACTGGGCGGCGGAATTCGCCTTGAGGGCGTCGGACGAGGAGTTGTCGAAGGCCTCCTGGATCACGACGACGTCGTGGCCCTGGTAGAAGCCGGCGGCGGGTATCGCCTTGGCCCGGTGGTCCTGTCCCCAGTTCGGGTAGAGCGTCTTGCTGAACAGGAAGGTGTTGTAGCTGAGCACCTTCAGACGGGGGGCCTCGGCGGCCGAGGCCGAGGGGGCTGCCGTGGCGAGGGTCGCGGCGGCGAGCGTCAGGGACAGGGCGGCGCCGGAGGCACGACGGCGGTGTGCGGCGAGCGGCACGGAAACTCCCATGTGTAGGTGGGGGGTTGGAGCGGCGCCGCACATCAAATCAGCCGTAGTTACCTTGCGGTAGCCATTGGATGCCGGGAATCTTGCGCGGTCATGTCAGCACGAACCCGTCGCCTCTCGACGGCCGCGGAAATCGGCCCTTTTCCGAGCAGGTATCATGCGCGCATGACCCTCGCGCAGAATTCGACGATCTTCGACATGGACCTCGGTCCGCTCAACCCCGTCACGGCTGAGCTCATCCTCGGCGTGGTGTTGTTCGCCCTCACCTTCCTCATCCTGGCGAAGGGCATCCTGCCGAAGATCAACCGCACCCTCGCCGAGCGCGACGACGCCATCGCCGGCGGCACCGAGCGCGCCGACGACCTGCGCGCCGAGGCCACGCAGATCCGTGAGCAGTACGAGGCGGAGCTCGCCGAGGCCCGCCACGACGCCGCCCGTATCCGCTCCAAGGCCACCGAGGACGGCACGGCCGCCATCGCCGCCGCCCGCGCCGAGGGTATGCGAGAGCGCGACGCGATCCTGGCCGCCGGTGCCGAGCGCATCGCCGCCGAGCGCGCCGCCGCCGAGCGCGAGCTCTCCGCCGACGTCGACGCCTGGGCTCACGCCCTGGCGGGCCGCATCGTCGGCGAGCCGGTCGGCGCCGACCGCGGCTGACATCCACGCACCATGAGGTCGGGGCCGCGCCCCGGGCTGAGGCCCGGGACGCGGCCCCGACCTCATGTGTGCCTTTTGCCGGAAAAGCCCGGCCGGGGCAGGCTGAGAACGTAAGGAGAGTGCCCCATGACCGGAGCGCAGGAGCCCGCGAGCCCGGAGCGTTCCGCGGCGAGGCCCCATGAGAAGGCCACCGCGCGGCGCGTCGCCGCCGCTCCCGCGCCGCCGCCCGTCGGCGGGGTGCTGTGGAGCGTCGCCGGGGACGTCCGGGGGCTGCTCATGCTGCCCGCCGCGCTCACGCTGCAGGTCGCCCACCCGGCCGTCGGCGCGGGGGTCGACGCGCACTCCGTCTTCCGCACCGACCCCTGGGGCCGCGGCGAGCGCTCGCTGCGCTCCGCCCTGCTCTGGGTGTACGGAGGCGAGGCCGCGGCCGAGGAAGGGCGCCGGCTGCGCGCGCTCCACCGGAACATCCAGGGCGTCGACGCCCACGGCCGCCCCTACCACGCGCTCACCCCCTCGAACTACGCCTGGGTCCACGCCACCGGCTTCCCCGTCTACCACCACGGCTTGCGTCTGCTCCACCGCCCGCTCACCGAGGCCCAGGAACGGCGGCTCTACGCCGAGTGGCTCCAGGTCGGCCGCATCCTCGGCATCCACGACCGGGACATGCCCCAGACGATCGAGGAGTTCTGGCCGTACTACCGCAAGATGCTCGGCGAGCTGGAGGCCACCGTCGTCGTGCGCGAGCTCGTCGCCACCGACCAGCCCGTCCCCCCGCCCGACCGCGGTCCCCTGCCGCTGCGGCTCCTGCTCAAGGCGCTGTGGCCGGTGATCCTGCCGCGCCTCGCCCGCTTCCGCTCCTTCGTCACCGTCGGCCTGCTGCCGCCGGACGCCCGCGAGGCCATCGGCCTGGAGTGGACCGACGAGCAGGAACGACGGCTGCGCCGCTTCGCCCGGATCGTACGGGCCGTTGTGCCCGTACTCCCCGAGCGGCTGCGTTACCTGCCCCTGGCGAGGAGGGCGCGCCGCGAGGCCAGGATCAGCGGATCGGACCGCCGCGAAGCCAGGATCAGCGGGTGAGACCACCGCGCGCGATGACCTCCGCGTACCAGCGCGCGCTGTCCTTCGGCGTACGGCGCTGGCTCGCGAAGTCCACGTGGACGATGCCGAACCGCTTGCCGTAGCCGTACGCCCACTCGAAGTTGTCCAGGAGCGACCACAGGAAGTACCCGCGCACATCGGCGCCGTCGGCGATCGCCCGGTGCACGGCGGCGAGATGAGCGTCGACGTACGCCACCCGCTCCGGGTCGTGGACGTGGCCCTCCGGGTCGGCGTAGTCGTCGTACGCGGCGCCGTTCTCGGTGATCAGCAGCGGGACGCCGGGCAGCTCGTCGCGCAGTCGCATCAGCAGCTCGTGCAGGCCGTCGGCGTCCACCGGCCAGTCCATCGCCGTGCGCGGCCCGGGCGCGGGCAGGAACCGCACCCGGTCGGCCGCACCCGGCCACGGCGACGGGGACTCCGAAGTGCCGGCGGCGACGACGGAGGGGGAGTAGTAGTTGATCCCGAGCGAGTCGATCGGTGTGGAGATCACCTCCAGGTCGCCGTCCCGCACGAAGGACCAGTCCGTGATCGGCTCCGTGTCCTCGACCAGGTCGGCCGGCAGGCGGCCGTGGAAGACCGGGTCGAGGAAGATCCGGTTGCCGACGGCGTCGATGCGGCGGGCCGCGTCCACGTCCTCCGGGGAGTCCGAAAGAGCCCTGATCGCATGGAGGTTGAGGGTGAGCGACAGCTCCGCCGTGGCGGGCACGGACGCGCGCAGGACCCGGGCGGCCAGGCCGTGGGCCAGATTGAGGTGATGGGCGGCGCGCAGCGCGGCCGCGTCGTCGGTACGGCCCGGGGCGTGGACCCCGGAGCCGTAGCCCAGGAAGGCAGCGCACCACGGTTCGTTGAGGGTCGTCCAGGTGGTGACGCGGTCGCCGAGCGCCTCGGCGGCGAGGCCCGCGTACTCGGCGAACCGCTCCGCCGTCGCGCGCTCCGGCCAGCCACCGGCGTCCTCCAACTCCTGAGGCAGATCCCAGTGGTAGAGGGTGGCGACGGGGCGGATCCCGGCTTCGAGCAGCTCGTCGACCAGTCCGCGGTAGAAGTCGAGCCCCTTCTGCACCGCGGGGCCCCGCCCGGTCGGCTGGATCCGGGACCAGGAGAGGGAGAAGCGGTAGTCCGTCAGGCCCAGCTCCCGCATCAGGGCCACGTCCTCGCGCATCCGGTGGTAGTGGTCGGCGGCGATGTCACCCGTGTCGCCGTTGCGCACCTTGCCCGGTGTCCGGCTGAACGTGTCCCAGATGGACGGCGTACGGCCGTCCTCGGCCGCCGCGCCCTCGATCTGGTAGGCGGCGGTGGCCGCGCCCCAGCGGAATCCGTCAGGGAAGAGAGCGTTCATGTACGGAGAACTCCTATGAGAGGAAGGGGAATTCGGGACGGCCTTGAACGGCTCAGCCCTTGACGGCGCCCTGCATGATGCCGCCCACGATCTGGCGGCCGAGCAGACCGAAGACGAGCAGCACCGGCAGCGTGCCGAGCAGGGTGCCCGCCATGATCACGGACTGGTCGTGGACGTAGCCGCCGCCGAGCTGGCGCAGCGCGACCTGGACGGTCGGTTCCTGCGAGGAGAGGGCGATGATCGGCCAGAAGAAGTCGTTCCAGGCGGCCATGAAGGTGAGCAGGCCGAGGACCGCCATCCCGGGCCGGGCGACGGGCACCACGATCGACCAGAAGATCCGGGCGGAGGACGCCCCGTCGACCCGGGCCGCCTCGATCAGTTCGTCCGGCAGCGACTGCACCAGGAACTGGCGCATGAAGAAGACCCCGAAGGCCGAGACGAGACCGGGCAGGATCACCGACTGCAGCTGGTTCACCCAGCCCAGTTCGGCGATCAGCATGAAGAGCGGGATCACCCCGAGCTGCGGCGGGATCATCATCGTGCCGACCGTGATCGCGAGCAGCGCGCCACGGCCGCGGAAGCGCAGCTTGGCGAAGGCGAACCCGGCCAGCGTGCAGCACAGCACGGTGCCGACGGTGATGGAGCCCGAGACCACGAAGGAGTTGAGGAGCGCCGTGCCGATGTCGGCCTCCTCCATGACCGCCTCGAAGTTACGGAAGAGGTTCGGCCCCGGCAGCAGGGTCGGCGGCACCTGCGCGAGCTCGGCGTTGGAACGGCTCGCGGCGACGATCGTCCAGTAGAAGGGAAAGGCGGAGACCAGAACGGCCAGGACGAGGATCGCGTACGTGATCCGGCCCCCGTGGCCCGTACGGCCGGCGACGCGCACGCTCATGCCCGGACCTCCTTCCGTGAACGACGGCGCAGGACAAGGGCGTTGACCCCGACCAGGACGAGAATCAGCAGGAACATCAGCCAGGCGATGGCGGCGGCCCGGCCCAGGTGGAAGAAGCCCCAGCCCTGCTCGTACAGATAGAGCCCGAGGGTCTGGTACTGGTGCGAGATGCCGCCCGAGATCGAGCCCTCGAAGAGCAGCGGCTCACCGAACAGCTGGGTCGCGCCGATGGTGGAGACGACCGTGGTGAAGACGATCGTGGGGCGCAGCCCGGGCAGGGTGACGTGGAAGAACTGCCGCCACCGCGAGGCGCCGTCCATCTCCGCCGCCTCGTACAGCTCAGCGGGGATGGACTGCATCCCGGCGAGATAGATCAGGGCGTTGTACCCGGTCCAGCGCCAGACGACGATCGAGGAGACGGCGATCTGCGAGGCCAGCGTGCCGTTCTGCCAGTCGACGGGGCCGAAACCGACCAGGGAGAGCGCGTAGTTGACGAGCCCGAAGTCCTGGCCGAAGAGCTGGGCGAAGACGAGCGTGGCGGCGGCCACGCTGGTCGCGTACGGCAGCAGCATCGCGGTACGGAAGAAGGTCCGGCCCCGCAGCTTGTAGTTGAGCAGATGCGCGAGGCCGAGCGCCATCGCGAGCTGCGGCACCGTCGACAGGACCCCGATGGTGAAGGTGTTGCGCAGCGCGGTCCAGAAGAACTCGTCGGTGAGCAGCGCCGCGTAGTTGCCGAGGCCGCGCCACTCCATGTCGCCGGGGGTCTGCAACTCGACCCGGTAGAGCGAGACGAACGCGGTGTAGAGGAGGGGGAAGAGACCGAACGCCGCGAACAGGGTGAAGAACGGGGCGAGATAGGCGTACGGGACGAGGGCGCCCCATCTGCGGCGCGCCGCCGTGCGGGTGGACCGGGCCGGCGGCGGCGGGACGGGCGCCGTCGCCGGCCCGGAGGCGGTGAGGGTCACAGTGCGGCCCTTCGGGTCGGGTGCGGAGGGGACGGGTCGGCGGGGCCGATGGGTCGGCGGCCCGCCCCGCGGGTGCCGGGCGGGTGCCCTAGGCGGCGCGGCGCCCGGCAGCGCGAGCAGCAGCTCGGGTGCCGGGGCGGGCCGGGGCCACGGCCGCGGCCCCCGCGCGCGCTCAGCCGATGGCGTTCTCGACGCCCTTCTGCGCGTTCGACCAGGCCTTGTCGGGGCTGGTGCCCTTGCGCTCCACCTCGCTCAGCGCGTTGGTGATCTGATCGGCGACGTTCTTGTCGTGGACCCCCAGCACCTGCACCGGAGCCGCCTTGGCCGCGTCGCCGAAGATCTGGCCGATCGGCGCACCGGAGAAGTACGGGTCCGTCGCCGACGCGACCTGGGCGATGGCGTCGGTGGAGGAGGGGAAGTTCCCCTGCTTCGTGAAGAGCGTGGCCTGCTGCTCGGGGGCGGTGAGCCACTTGATCAGCTCGTACGCCTCCTTCTTGTGCTTCGCCGCGCGCGGTACGGAGAGATAGGAGCCGCCCCAGTTCCCGGCGCTGCCGGGCAGCTTGGCGATGTCCCACTTGCCCTTGCCCGCGTCGCCGGCCTGGCCCTTGATGTAGCCGAGCATCCACGCGGGGCAGGGGAGCGTCGCGAAGGAGCCGGTGGAGAACGCCTGGTTCCACTGCGGCGACCACTGGTCGAGCTTGGCGCTCAGGCCTTCCTCCGCGGCCTTCGCCGAGGTCTCCCAGGCCGTCTTCACAGCCGGGTTGTCGGCGTAGATCAGCGTGCCCGAGGCGTCGTAGTACCGCTCCTTCTCCTGACCGATCATGACCGTGAACAGGCTGCCGACGCTGTCCATCCAGGCACTCTTGGCCGGGGCCTTGGCCTTGTACTGCCGGCCGAGTTCCAGATAGCCGTCCCAGGTGGACCACTTCTGCGCCAACTCGGCGCGGTCGGTGGGGAGTCCGGCCTGCTTGAAGAGGTCCGTGCGGTAGCAGATCGCCTCGGGCCCGACGTCCGTGCCGAGGCCGAGCACCTTGCCGTCCTTGGTGGTCGCGGCGGACCACTTGGCGTCGGCGAACTCGCCCTTCAGGCTCTCCGCGCCGTATTTCGTCAGGTCCTCGAACTTGTCCGCCTGCTGCTGCGTGACCGAGGCGATCCGGCCGACCTCGATGCCCTGGACGTCGGCGAGTCCGCCCCCGCCGGCCAGCCGGGTCTGGAGCGACTTCCAGTAGTCCTGCTCGTCCTCGGTGTCGGTCTGCTTGATGGTGACGTTCGGGTGGAGCTTCTCGTACGCGGCGTACAGCCCGGCCTCCTTGAAGCCGAAGGCGCCGTAGAGGTCGACGGTGATCGTGACCTTGCCGCCCGCGCCGTCGGAGGCGCCGGATCCACCGGGTCCGCAGGCGGCGAGCAGGGCGCCGGTGAGAACGACGGCGCCCAGACGGACGGCGGTCGTTCTGGCGGCTCGGGCAGTGGGCATGGGAAGCCTCCGTCGTGAGAGCGCTCTCAGGAATGCGTCAGGAGCGTGCCTTCCCGGCGAGGTTCCCGTCAAGAGTCGAACGCGTAACAGCTCGATTTACCGGGGCAGTTCGCCCCGGACTTCAAGGCCCTTACGCGGAGTTCCGGTGCGCGATCCTCACGCGGAGGCGCGCCGGACCAGCTCGGTCGGCGTGATCACGGGCTCGGCGACGCCCGCGCCGTCGAGAGTGCGCATCAGGAGCCGTACCATCAACCGGCCCATGCCCTCGATGTCCTGACGGACCGTCGTGAGCGGGGGATCGGTCGCCTCGGCCACCGGCAGCATGTCGTCGAAGCCGACCAGTGCCACGTCCTCCGGCACCCGGCGGCCGTGCTCGCGCAGTACCCGCAGCGCACCCGAGGCCATCAGGTCGTTGGCCGCGAACACGGCGTCCAGGTCGGGGCGGCGGGTCAGCAGCTCGCTCATCGCCCGGGCCCCGCTCTCCTTCGTGAACGCCCCTTCGGCCACCAGGTCGGGCCCGGCGTCCGGCAGCTCGTCGCGGTACCCGTCGAGGCGGTCGAGCGCGGAGGTCTGGTCGCGCGGGCCGGTGATGTGCGCGATGTTCCGGCGGCCGAGCGCGCGCAGATGGCGCACGGCGGCGCGGGCTCCGCCACGGTTGTCGCAGTCGACGTACGGCACCGGCGGCTCGTCCGCCGGTCCGGTCCAGCCCGGGCGTCCGCCGAAGACCGTGGGCACCTGGACGCGTCGGACGATCTCGGGCAGTTGATCGTCGTTGTGGAGCGAGAAGGCAAGCGCTCCGTCGACATGGCCGCCCCCGAGATAGCGCGCGATCCGCTCGTGATCGCCCGGGCCCTCCACCCACAACAGGACCAACTGGGCGTCGTGCGCCGTGAGTTCGCGGCTGATCCCACGCACTTGCTGCTCGAAGAACGGGTCGGAGAAGATCCGGAACTCGGGCTCGGCGATGATCACGGCGACGGCTCCGTTGCGCCGGGTCACCAGCGTCCGCGCCGCGTGGTTGGGGATGTAGCCGAGCTCCTCGACGGCCTCGCGCACCTTCTCGGCCAGGGCCTCGCGGACCCCGGCCCCGCCGTTGACGACACGGGACACCGTCGCCCGGGACACCCCGGCGCGCGCGGCGACGGCTTCCAGGGTCGGGCGCGTCCCGGACGTCGTCGACTCGCTCAAGGGTGGCTCCTCACGGGCACGGTGGGTGACGGTGTTGACAGCGTCGAGGGTATCCGGTGGCGGGACCGGCGGGCCCGCCCGGGGAAAGCGCTCTCGCGGGCCCGGTCCCCGCCGCTCAGGGAGCCGACGGTCGGTCCGCGCCGCCTCAGGGCGCCTACGGTCGGTCCCCGCCGCCCCAGGGCGTCGACGGTCGGTCCGCGCCGCGCAGGGCGCCGACGGTCGGTCCGCGCCACTCAGGGCTTCGGCCCGTCGGTCGCGCCGCCTCAGCGCGTCCGCCGCAGCACCTCCACGTTCGCGAGCGCGCGGTGACGGTCGTGGGCCGCCGCGATCTCCGCGAGGGCCGGGCGGCCGAGCTCCCGGTAGGCCAGGGCCAGCAGCTCGCGCGCGTACCCCTCGCGCTCCGGCTCGCCGTACGACGCCCAGTGCAGGTCCCGCCCGAGCACCAGCGCTTCCGCCGGATCGCCTGCGGCGGCCCGCCGCAGGGCCTCGTCGCGGGCAGCCCGCACAGCTTCCGCGTCCTCGAACAGCTTCTCCATGAACGTGCCGAAGCGGTACTCGTCCGCCGCGCCAAGCGGCGGGCGGTCGAGCGCCGTCGCCCCGGACACCAGAGCGCCTGCACCGTCCAGGGTCGTGATCCGGTCCGTGTCGACGGCCGGCCGACGACGCTCGTACGCCTCGGAGTACGCGAGCCCCGTCTCCGTACGCTCCCCGGTCTCGAAGCCCGTCAGGGCCACCCGCAGGCGCCCGACACCCTCGAGCCGCTCCTGCACGTCCTCCCCGTCGGCCACCATGTCCGCGAGGTCGCGCTCCGCCGACTCGATCTGCGCCCGCACTGCCTCCAGCGGGGTGTGGTGGCGGCGCTCGATGTCGCCGCCGTCGTTGGTCCAGTACGAGGCGACTCCGTCGCAGCCGCGCCCGTCGTCGGACCAGAGCCCGAAATGGAGCCCGTCCGTCCCACCGTGCAGAAAGGTGAGGAACTCCGGCGGATCGCGGTAATACCGCCCGTGCACCCGGATGTCGAGACCCTCGCCGGGGAGCGCCGAGGGATCCGCGAACAGGTCCATGACGCCGTACGGCGCGAGTTCCAGGTCCCGCATCGCCCGCTCCTCGGCCGGCCCGAGGGAGGCGAGGAAGTCCAGGAACCGGAAGAAGGAGCGGGGCAGTTCGAGCCCCCACGCCGCATCGACCCGTCGCGCGACGGCCTCCCGTACCACCGGATCGCCGTACCGCTCCACGCCCATGACCGTCCTCCGCTCCCGCTCCGTCCGGCCGCGAGCCTAACCGGGACACGGACGCGCGCCCTGCCCCGCCCCTTCAGGGCGACGGCAGGGCGCGCGGTGCGGCGTCAGTGCTCGTCGTGCTCGTGGATCGTGTTCGTCTCCGCGATCTTCTTCCAGGACTTCGGCTCGACCGGCTTCGCCGTGGGCGCCGTGTCCGCTCCCGCGGACCGAGCCGACAGCCCGGCCTCCGCCGCCGTCGACGACGCCGGCTTCACCGGCTGGTACAGCCAGGTGTCGAAGAGAGCGGCCAGCGGCTTGCCCGAGACACGCTCCGCGTACGAGACGAAGTCGGCGACCTTGGCGTTGCCGTACGCGAACTCCGTCGGCCAGCCCTTCAGGATCGCGAAGAAGTCCTCGTCGCCGATCTCGTTGCGCAGCGCCTGGAGCGCCAGTGCGCCCCGGTCGTACACGGCGATGTGGAACTGGTTCTCCGGCCCCGGGTCACCCGGCTCGACCTTCCAGAACGGGTCCTCGGCCCTGCGGGTCTCGTAGACGTAGTCGGCCAGTTCCTGGGCCGTGCCCTCGCCCTCCTTCTCCGACCACAGCCACTGGCTGTAGCGGGCGAAGCCCTCGTTGACCCAGATGTCCTTCCAGTGGTCGACCGAGACGCTGTCGCCGTACCACTGGTGCGCCAGCTCGTGGACGACCACCGACACGTTCGCCCCGTTGGCGAACTGCCGCGGGCTGTAGAACGGCCGGGTCTGCGTCTCCAGGGCGTAGCCGCTGGTCACGTTGGGGACGTAGCCGCCCAGCGCGTTGAAGGGGTACGGCCCGAAGACCTCCTCCAGCCACTCCGCGACCTCGGTCGTCCGCTCGATCGACGCCCGCGCCGCACCCGCGTTGTCGCCGAGGTCCTTGCTGTACGCGTTGAGGACCGGGAGCCCGTTCGCCGTCTTGTCGGTGGTGATGTCGAACCTGCCGACCGCCAGCGTGGCCAGATAGGTCGCCTGGGGCTTGTTGGAACGCCAGTTGTAGCGCGTCCAGCCGAGCCTCGAGGACTGCGACTGCAGCACGCCGTTGCTGATCGCCTGCGTGCCGTCCGGTACGGAGACCGAGACGTCGAACGTCGCCTTGTCCAGGGGGTGGTCGTTGGACGGGAACCACCACGCGGCCGAGTCCGGTTCCTGGGCGGCGACACCGCCGTCGGGGGTGCGGTGCCAGGCGGTCCAGCCGCCGATCTTCACCTCGGAGGGCTTGCCCGCGTACCGCACGACGACCGAGATCGTACGGTTCTTCTCCAGCGGGGTCGCCGGAGTGATCTCCAGCTCCTGCTCGCCGGTCGTGGTGAACCGCGCCTTCTTGCCGTTCACCCGCACCTCGCTCACCTTGAGCCCGAGGTCGAGGTTGAAGCGGGAGAGGTTCTGGGTGGTCGTGGCGAGGATTGTCGCCGTGCCCTCCAGGAGGTCGGTCGCGGGCTGGTACTTCAGCCGCAGGTCGTAGTGGGAGACGTCGTATCCGCCGTTGCCACTGGCCGGGTAGTAGGGATCGCCGATGCCCGATGCGCCCGGCGCGTAGTCGGCGGCCGATGCCGGGATCGCCAGCAGGAGAGAGGCCGCGAGCGCGCTCGGAACGACAAGTCTGCGGTGCACGAGAGCTCCAAGTCAGTAAGAAGCACGAATGGTCTTCGGTCCTTATCGACACTATTCAGGACCATGACGCTGCGTCATGTCCAGGGCCCCACCTGTCACACGATCGCCATGCGGCCGAAATGCGTGATCGGGCCCCTGTCGATGTCTTCCTGCTCCCGACTGCACTCTTTTGCTCGGGAGTTGACCGGGGTACGTTCCGCCCCATGCCGATACCTGTGCGGAGAACCCGCAGAGCCCGTCTGTCGTGCAGAACCCTGGTGGCGGCCGCCGCGGCCGCCGTGATGGCCGCGCTCGTGTCCCCGACCGGGGCTCAGGCGCAGGCCCCCGTACGGGAGTCGCAGCCCGTCCACTCCTACGCCGACGCGATCCGCGAGTCCGTCTGGGTGGACACCGGCCTCGACGGCGACGGCGACGGCCGCACCGACCGGGTCGCCGCCGACATCGTCCGGCCCCGGGAGCCCGCCGCCGCGGGCCGGAAGATCCCGGTCATCATGGACGCCAGCCCGTACTACGCCTGTTGCGGACGTGGCAACGAAGGCCAGAAGAAGACGTACGACGCGGCAGGGAACCCCGTCCAGTTCCCGCTCTTCTACGACAACTACTTCGTTCCCCGTGGGTACGCCTTCGTCGCCGTCGATCTCGCCGGCACCAACCGCTCGGACGGCTGCGACGACGTCGGCGGGCGCTCCGACGTCCAGTCCGCCAAGGCCGTCGTCGACTGGCTGAACGGCCGGGCCCGCGGATACACCACCCGTACCGGCTCCGACCGGGCCCGGGCCACCACCTGGTCCACCGGCAAGGTCGGCATGATCGGCAAGAGCTGGGACGGGACCATCGCCAACGGCGTCGCCGCGACCGGCGTCGAGGGCCTGGAGACCATCGTGCCGATCGGCGCGATCTCCTCCTGGTACGACTACTTCCACTCTCAGGGCGCGCCGCTCTACAACGCCAACCCGAGCTGGCTCTCCGAGTACGTCAACAGTCCCGAGGCGAACGCCCGTTGCGGCGCCGTTCAGGAGCGCATCACCGCCGCCACCCCGTACAGCGGCGACTGGACCCGCGCCTGGAGCGAGCGCGACCACGTCCAGGACGCGGGCCAGGTGAAGGCCAGCGTCTTCGTCGTGCACGGGCAACAGGACCTCAACGTCCGCGCCAACCAGTTCGGCCAGTGGTGGGACGCCCTCGCCGCGCACGGCGTCGAGCGCAAGATCTGGCTCTCGCAGACCGGCCACGTCGACCCCTTCGACTTCCGCCGCGCCGACTGGGTCCGCACCCTGCACCGCTGGTTCGACCACTACCTCCTCGGCTACGAGAACGGCATCGACCGCGAGCCGATGGCCGACATCGAGCGCGCCCCGGACCGGTGGACCACCGACCGGGTCTGGCCGCCGCGCGCCACCGAGACCACCACCCTGCGCCCGGGCACGGGGACCGCGCCCGGCGTCGGCACCCTCGGCCGCACCCCCGCCGCACCCGGCGCCACGGAGACCTTCACCGACGACCCGGGCCTGGGCGAGATCGACTGGGCCGCGCGGATCGACGAGTCGACCCCCGCCAAGGCCGGGTTCGTCACCCGGCCGCTCGGTCGCGACCTGCGGCTCTCCGGCTCCTCCACGGTGACGGTCACGGCCACCCCGACGACCGCGACCGCTCATCTGACGGCCGTCCTCGTCGACCTCGGCCCGGACACGATCCGGGACTACGCGGCGGCCGGCGAAGGCATCACCACGCTCACCGAGCGCTCGTGCTGGGGCGCGAGCACGAGCGGCGACAGCGCCTGCTTCAAGGAGACCAAGGCCCGTACGGCAGACGTGGACTTCACGGTCGTCAGCCGCGGCTGGGCGGATCTGGGCACCTGGGCGAACCCCTCGAAGGGCCGGCTGCTGACCCCCGGCAGGGCGTACACGATGACGCTGAAGCTGGCGGCCACCGACCACGTCGTCCCGGCCGGGCACCGGCTCGCGCTGATCGTCGGCGGTACCGACAAGGACCTGCTCGACCCTCCGTCCGCCACGCCGACGATCACCCTCGATCTCGCCCGTACCTCTGCCAAACTGCCCCTGGTCGGCGGCTCCGAGGCCTTCAGCCGGGCGACGGCCGGCACGGACGCCGCGCGCTCGGCGCCCACCACCGGCCGCCTGACCGGCGTCGGACACCCGCGCTCGGGCCACCCCATCCCCGGAGAGGTTCGATGACGCGCACCCCGCACCCCCGCTCCCGGCGCACACTCGCCCTCATGGCCGGCGTCGCCGCCCTCGGCCTCCCGCTCGTCGCCGTCCCCGCGGAGGCCGCCGGCACGGCGGCCCCCGCGTCGCCCCCGAGGACGGGCTTCGAACGGAGCGGGGGCGCCCGGTGGACCAGCGAGCCGGAGGAAACCGCGTTCCTCGCCGCCGTCGACCGGGGCAGCGACCGTGTCTCGGTGCGCACCATCGGCACGACGAAGCAGGGGCGCCCGCTCCGGCTCGCCACCGTGGGCGCGGCCGACGCCGGCACCACCGTGCTGCTGGTCTGCAGCCAGCACGGTGACGAGCCGTCGGGCCGGGAGGCCTGCCTCACCACCGTGCGGGACCTGGCGTACGCCCGGGACCCGGACACCCTCCCCCTACGCCCCGGGGGCGTGGGGGTACCCCCAGGCTTCCTCTCCCGCACCACCGTCCTCGTCGTTCCCTCCGCCAACCCGGACGGGCGCGAGGCCGACACCCGCGGCAACGCCGACGGCGTCGACGTCAACCGCGACCACATCGCCCTGCAGACCGCCGAGGGCCGCGCGTTGGCCGCCCTCATCCGCGACCGCCGCCCGGAGGTGGTCCACGACCTGCACGAGTACGGCGGGACCTCGCCCCACTACGACAAGGACCTGCTCGCGCTCTGGCCCCGCAACCTGAACACCGACGCCCGCGTGCACGACGAGGCCCACACCCTGTCGGAGTCCTACGTCCGGCCGTCGGCCGGGGCCGCCGGCTTCAGCAGCGGCATCTACGGCATCTGGACCGATCCGCTCACCGGCAAGCCGATCAAGCAGGTCGCGGGCGACGGTCAGGAGCGGATCCTGCGCAACACGGCCGGCGTCAAGCACTCCGTCGGCCTGCTCGTCGAGACCCGCGTCGAGGCCCTGACCGATGCCGAGAAGGACGACACCGCCCGTAACCAGCGGCGCCGCGTCACCACCCAACTCGCGGCGCTGAAGGGTGCCTTCGCCTACGTCGACGAGCGGCGCGGACGGCTGGGCGCGGTCACGGCGGCGGCGCGGCACACGGGGTTCGCCGACCGAGGCCCGGTGCTGCTCGGCGGCGCCGACAACGACCCGGCCGAGCCCGCCGAGACGATCCAGGATCCGCCCTGCGGCTACCGCCTGGACCGGGTGCAGTACGCCGAGTTCGGCGACGAGCTCGCCCTGCACGGGATCACGGTCCGGCGGGACGGCGACGGGGTTCTCGTACCCCTGCGGCAGTCGCAGCGCGCGCTCGTTCCGCTGTTGCTGGACGGCAGAGCGACCTACCGCCTCACCACCGGTCGGCCCGTGGAGGTCTGCTGACGGGCTGAGTTGGTCCCCGGAGAATCGCGTCGCATGTGGTACTGCCTTACGGGAGTGAGTTCAGTTCGTCCCGTAATGCCGTGAAAGGTGCCACCTGTGTCGCAGGAAGATCAGAGAAGGGGCGGCCGCGGAGGCGGCGGCGATCGGGGAGGTCGGGAGGGGCTGCCGGTGACGGCGGACCTCCCCGGCCGGCCCGGGCACGGCCACCGCGCCCGCACCGACCGGATCGTGTTCGGTGTCACCGCCGTCCTGACCGTGGCCTTCGTGATCTGGGGTGCCACGGCCACGGACAGCCTGGAGACCGCCTCCAGCGATCTTCTCGACGGCCTGATCCGTAACGGCGGCTGGGCGTTCATGCTCGCCGCCTCCGGCTTCGTCGTCTTCGCGCTGTGGCTGGCGATCAGCCGCTACGGCCGCATCACCCTCGGCCAGGAGAACGAGGGGCCGGAGTTCCGGACCGTCTCGTGGATCGCGATGATGTTCAGCGCGGGCATGGGCATCGGCCTGATGTTCTACGGGGTGAGCGAGCCGCTCGCGCACTACGGCACCCCGCCGCCCGGCACGCACCCCGTCGACTCGGCCGAGCGGATGCAGACCGCGATGGCCACCACGCTCTTCCACTGGACGCTCCACCCCTGGGCGATCTACGCCGTCGTCGGCCTCGCCATCGCGTACTCCACCTTCCGGCGGCGCCGGCGGCAGACCATCAGTGCCGTCTTCGTCCCGCTGATGGGGGAGCGACGGGCGTACGGCGGTCCCGGCCGGGTCATCGACATCCTGGCCATCTTCGCGACCCTGTTCGGCTCGGCCGCGTCGCTCGGCCTCGGGGCGCTGCAGATCGGCGGGGGAGTCGAGGAGTTGGGATGGATGGAGAAGACGGGCACCGGACTGCTCGTCGGCATCATCGCCGTCCTGACCGTCGCCTTCGTCCTCTCCGCCGTCTCCGGCGTCGAGAAGGGCATCCAGTGGCTCTCCAACACCAACATGGTGCTCGCCCTGGTGCTCGCCCTCTTCGTCTTCATCGCGGGCCCGACCATCGTCGTGCTCGATCTGCTGCCCACCTCGATCGCCGCCTACATCGGCGACCTGCCGCAGCTGGCCGGCCGCACGGAGGCGACCAGCGGTGACAACATCCACGAGTGGCTGGGGAGTTGGACGGTCTTCTACTGGGCGTGGTGGATCTCCTGGACGCCCTTCGTCGGCATGTTCATCGCCCGGATCAGCCGGGGCCGGACGATCCGTCAGTTCGTCGGCGGGGTCATTCTCGTGCCGAGCGCGGTGAGCCTGGTCTGGTTCGCCGTCTTCGGTGGCACGGCGATGAAGCTGAGCGAGGAGGGCCGGCTGCCGGAGGAGAGCACTCCCGAGGGCCAACTCTTCGGTGTGCTCCAGGAGTTCCCCCTCACCGGAACCATGAGCCTGATCGTGATGATCCTCGTCGGCATCTTCTTCGTCTCCGGCGCGGACGCCGCCTCGATCGTCATGGGCACGCTGTCGCAGCGCGGCTCCTTCGAACCGACGCGCCCCGTGGTCGTGTTCTGGGGTGTGCTGACCGGAGCGGTCGCCGCCATCATGCTCCTCATCGGCGACGGCCAGGGGGACGCCCTCGCGGGTCTGCAGAACCTCACGATCCTCGTGGCGGCGCCGTTCGTGCTCGTGATGATCGGCATGTGCGTGGCGCTGATGCGGGACCTGCGCAAGGACCCGCTGATCGTCCGCGGCGAAGTCGGGGTGGAGGTGGTCGAACTCGCCGTGATCGCGGGCCACGAGAAGTACGACGGCGACTTCGAACTGCGGATCGGCCCCGGTACCAGTACGCCGGCTGACGGGAGTTGATCGCTGTGGGTTAAGGTTACCGGCCGGTATTGACCATGCCTCGTGGGGGTCCCCCGGCCGAGGGTTGGGGGAGGGGCCCCACGGCCCGGAAGTTGGAGAGCACCATGACGTACGCGAAGCCGCTGCGCCGCACCCTGACCGCCCTCACCGCGACGACGCTGCTGGCCGGGGGCCTGCTGCTCGGTCAGACGGTGACCGCCGAGCCCGCGCACGCGGCCGGCAAGGAGGTCGTCTGCAACGTGAGCAAGATGCGCCAGCAGTCGGCCGACCTCCGCGCGAAGGCCGCCAAGCTCCAGCGCCTCGGCGCCACGGCCGAGGCCCGCAAGGCCCGCGCCCAGGCCGACGCCCTGGACCGCAAGATCCGCAACTGCGTCGACGCCGACGACAACAACCCCAAGCCCTGGAACTGACCCCCACAGGCCCGGGGGGGGGGGGGGGGGGCGGGGGGGGGGGGGGGGGCGGGGCCGGGGGACGCCGGGGGCCGGGGCGCCGGGGGGTTGAAAAAAGGAGAGGGGGCCCGAGCAAGGGGGGGGTT